>JAFPZD010000192.1 GCA_017417465.1 Prevotella sp.
AGGAGAAGAGGAGTAAAGAAGAAAAGGAGAAAAGGAGAGAAGGAGTAAAGGAGAAAAGGAGTAAAGGAGAAATGGAGGAAAGGAGTAAAGGAGAAAAGGAGGGAAGAAGGAGAAAAGAAGAATAGAAAACGAAATAACAAATAGCAGGAAAAATGAGCGAGACGAAAGAACCGATTACTTGGAACCGCATCCTCGGTGTTGTGCTGAGCATGCCCGGTGTGAAGGTCGACCGCGAGGCCTTCCTTCGTAAGGAGCTGAAGCCCTACTGCAGTGCTGCAAAGCTGAACATGTTGGGAAGCGTGCGGCCATACAACATTGTGTCTGACGGTATTGTCGACAAGGTGGCCAACTCATGCATCAAGCGGCACACCGCCTTGGTGACGACGGCATCGACCATTGCCGGACTGCCTGGCGGTCTGGCGATGGCCGCCACCATTCCCGGCGATATCACACAGTACTACTACCACGTCATCGTGCTCTCACAGAAGCTGGCCTATCTCTACGGTTTTCCTGACTTCTGCGAGGAGGATGGCGAGCTGAGCGAAGGCGCCTCCGACCTGCTCACCATCTTTATGGGTTCGATGATGGGTGCAAAAGTGGCCGACCAGGGCATCAGCGAGTTAGCCAAGGAGGTCGCGAAGGAGGCCGTTGGCCGTCTGCAGCGCATCGCCATCACGAAGTCGGCCGTCTATCCCATTGCCGTCAAGGTGGCACAGCTCGTGGGGGTTAAGCTGACGAAAGAAGGCATGGCAAAGACTGTCGGCAAGCTCATCCCCATTGCCGGTGGCCTTTTCTCTGGCAGTTTGACGCTTTTCTCGTTCAATCCCGGTGCCAAGCGGTTGCAGAAGCGGCTCAAGGCTCAGAAGCACCATTTTGTCGATGGCGACGTTGACGCGTTGGAGTTCGACAACATCAAGTCGTCGTTTGTTAAGGCTGAGCGTAGTGAAAGTCACCCTGAGGACAAGCAGCGTGCCGTCGTTGAGGCAATGATCAACATTGCCAATATCAACGGTAGTGTCTCGGCCGAGAAGTACAAGCTGATTGAGCAGTGTGTCGCACAAAGCGACCTGTCCGATGACGCCAAGCTTGAATTGTTAGGCCATGTTGCCACCGAACAGGATCGTGTGTCGGACTTTAGCTACGACGTTGACTATGAGCTGCTGGCCTGCGATGTTGACTTTGCCCAGCAGGCTGTCCGTGCCATGATTGACGTCATTCGTGCCGATGGCCATGTGCCGACCATGGCCGAGCGCATGTACCTGACAATGACCGCCAAGGCCATCGGCATCGATAAGGATACTCTTAACGACATGTTGGAAGCCGCCATCAGCGGAAATTGACCTTTTTCGTCCCTCCGTCGGGCGTCCGCTGGATGTAGATGCCAGGGCGCAGGTGGCTTGGTGCGACGCGCTTGCCGTCGAGGCTGTAATAGGCCGACGGCGAGCTATTTGTCGTGCCGGTTGTGACGATGCCTTGCGTCTGTACCACCTCACTCATAGGTAGGCTGGCAGCGTTGATGATGTCCATGTCGTAGATGTCGGCGGCGGTCACGTCGTCGACAGCTTTCGTCAGCAGGGCTGTAACGGTCAGCTGGTCTGCCACCCACGCGTCATCAAGCGTTGTGGTGAAGCTGGCGTGGTAGGTGCCGTTGTCGGCGGTTAGCTTTTGTCCCGTCGGGCTGGTGATGTAAGAGCGCAGCACGTCGTTGTGTTTGTAAGTCTTGTCGTTGGTGGTACGCTGTGTGGCAATGTTGTACACCGTCTGTCGGCTCTGCACATTGTTCTCGGAGAGCATCAGCGTGAGGGCCACGTCGCCGTAGATAGCCTGTGCTTCGGGTAGCAGCTGACCTTCGGCCTCGATGGTGAGCTGGCGTGCGTCAGCGTCGTACTTACCGCTGAGGCTGACGGTGGCGAACGATGGCGAGTAGTAGTCCTGCAGGACCATGTCGCCGATGATGCCTGCCGACATCTCGGTGGAAAAGACGGGCAGATAGTCGTTCATGTCGTAGGCCACGTAGGCCTCGCCGGGGAAGTAGGCCCTGTTGATGGTGAACGTGGGATAGGTGTAGGCATAGAGGTCGCAGAGGTAGGCTGCATCGCTGATGGCTAACGGCGTACCGGGGCGGTGGACGTTAACCACGGTAATCATGTCGCCCATCTTGCTCTTCACTTGGCTCAGCGCGTCGTTGAGGAAGGGCACGTATGGCGAGTTCTGGTCGGTGTAGATCTCGAGGTAGGCTTTGCTGCGCTGCACGTTGTCGGCATAGACGGAAAAAGCGGTTGCCAGGCGGTCGTTGCGTCGGTCGTCAGGCTCACTACCGTTGACTTTGTTGACAAACACGGTCAGCGTGTGCCTGCCCACACTGATGTCGTCCGGCAGGGTGATGCTCCCTAACCAGACGTCCTGCTGTCCGTCGACAAGTGTCTTTTCCACGTCGGCATACTGTGGTTCCTGCTCGTCGATGTTGAAGCCCAGCTGATAGGTGGCGATGGTGTCGCGCCCCGTGTTAGCGACGTTGAGCATCATCTCGACGTCCTCGCCAGCCTTTTTGTATTTGAAGCCGGCATCGAGGGCGGTGAGGCTCAGTACGTTGCGTGGCAGCGTGCTGACGTCGATGATAAGCTGCACACACAGCCTGCCCGCACCGCTGATGGAGTAGAGACCCTCGCCCTGACCGTAGTTGCCATAGAGGTAGAAGGCACCGTCGGTCTCCTCGCCGACGCAGCAGAGGGCCCCCTCTTCGGCATCGACCATGGCCTGCGTTTCCACATAGTCGAATCCGAAGAAGAGCGTCTCGTCACCACGTATCTCGTAGCCTTCGCCATTGAGGAACACGTTGTTCCAACCCTCGTAGATGCGCTGACGCTGTTCCACGACGAGGTCGAAGGCCGTGCCTCTAAAGTTATAGACGAACATGCGGGTGCGCCCTAAGTTCTGGGCTGCCGCCAGACGGATGCCCACCACGTGGCAGCCGGCGTATGGCGCGAGTGCTGTTGGCGTAAGGGCAGCGCCGATGGAGTAGGTGCCTGCCTCGCCGAAGGCGGCGCCGTTGATATCGATGTCGTCAGTCACGGTGTAGCCCAGTAACCGCTGGTTGTCGCTCAGCCCCTCGACGCGTCTCTGTTGTGCGTTCCCTGTGAGGGTAGCAAGTGTCAGTAGCAGGCCGATAATCAAACGTCTGTTCATAGTCATTTAGCCATTTTAATGATTTGGTTGTTCTTATGTATCAGATAGATGCCGTGGGCCGGAGCGTTGCTCAGTCGTCGGCCTCCCAGGTCGTAGAGTGTTGCCTGTTGTGCTGTGGGCGCCGGTCGGCAGGCGACGGTGGCAATGCCTACGGTGTTGCCAATGGTATACTCCGTCATTTCCGACTGCCCGTTCAGGTAGATGGCTACGATGCCGACAACATGGTAGCCTGGTGTGACCGTGCCTAAGACATACTGGGGTGAGGTGCTCTCGCCAATCTTCTCACCGTCGAGGTAGATGTCGAAGCGTACCACGTTGCCATAGTCCACTGTCTCGCCTTGTCCGTCTTCAGGACCTACGGTGAAGTCGTCGACCTGTGTCAGGAATGCGTCGACGGAGGTGTAGTGAACGGCCAGCCGCACTGTCTGCCCAGCATAGCCGGAGAGGTCGGTGACGTAGCGTGTCCATTGCTCGCTGCTGACGGGGCTCACCTCACTGATAGTGGTGAAGTCGCCAATCTGCGTGCTGCCTTCGCTGATGCAGAACTCCATCGACTCGGGGTACATCGATGAATAGCCCTTGGCTGTCACCGTCAGTTGATAGGCATCGTGGATGTCGAGCAGTGGTGAGATGAGCCACTTGTCGGCTTGTACACGCTGCGGTGAGAAGAAGATGACGCTCTTGTTGCCCGTGGGGGCGGCGATGGCAGGGTCGGTGGGTAGCATCGGTGGCGTGGTGCTCCAGGGGTTGAACACCATGGGTGCGATGGCCGTGGGGTTGGTGCCCGTTCCTGAGCCTGGGAAGCTGACGATGTTCGACGCTGAGCCAAGGGCGATGGGGTAGACGGGCTGGTGGTCGTTGTCGATGGTAAGCCAGTCGCCGAAGTTGCCAGTGGCAAAGTCGTCGTATGTCTCGAAGCTGTCGTTGAAGATGAGCTCCTGGTTCCAGCGCAGCGTCAGACGACCGTCGTCGCCCTCGGTGGCAGTGATGTTGTAAGGTGCCAAGAGGTAGTCGCTGAGGACGATGTCGATGGTGGTGTCACCATCGATGGTGATGGTCTGCTGGTAAGCCTCGAAAGCTCCCTGTGCCATGTTCACCACATACTGGCCGTTGGGTAGTGAGGGCACCACGGCCTTGCCGTCGGCGACGGTGAGCAGATAGCTCTCGGCCGTCTCCATCGAGAGCAGCGACAGCTGCTGGCCGTCGGCACTGAGCAGGCTCTGCGCCGTAACGTTGAACACCACCTGTGAGAAAGCCTCGGCAGGCGCCACGGTGACCGTTGTTGTGGTCACGTCGCTCATGGCCTGCAGGTAGACGGCCTGCACACCCACCAGATGGTCACCACTGCTCACATTCTCGATGACGTAGCTGTAGCCGTCGGTCGTTCCTACCTGTTCTCCGTCGAGCAGCAAGTGGAATGTCTCGTTGGCGTTGGCGGGAGAGCGGAGAGATTTGAGAATTGAGATTTGAGAATTGAGAGCGGAGAGTTGCGCATTATCTTGTCCGACGTACACGTTGTCAATCATGAGCATGAACGAGCGGTAGCGGTTGTAGTCGCTGATGTAGCGGATGGCGAAGCGTATCTGCTGACCAGCGTAGGCCGCGAGGTCATAGCTGAACTGCTGCCACCCACGGTAGTCGGCTGTCTCGTAGTTGTCCTTGTCGATGCGCACAAAGTCGGCCTGCGTGGGTTGGTCGAGGGTCGTCGTGACGTAGACCATAAAGCGCTCGGGGAACTGGTCGGCAGCCTTGCCCATGAATTGCAGAACGTTGTCGGTGCCCACGGTGATAATGGGCGAGATGAGCCAGTCGTCGTTCTGGTTACCTGAACTGGTGCGTGTGAAGCCCACATACTGCTGCCCGTCATAAGGGCGCAGGATAGGGTAGTCGTACCACCATGTTGGCTGTACCGTCAGCGGGTTGATGATCTGTGCATACTGCATGGTGCCGCGGTTAGGGTAGCTGCCGAGTAGGGGAGCGGCAGCCTCCTGATCGCCGTCGATGCCCGTCCACTCGCCGAACTCGATGGCGAAAGGCTCGTAGCTTTCGAAGTCGTCGAAGAATGCCGGTGCTTCGGTGTTCCAACTGAGGTAGATGTCGTTCTTGCCACTGAAGGCGTCGTGCCGGCAGGTAGCCGTAAGGGCATACGGCTGTCGCGTCTTCTCTATAAGGGTCACGCTGACGGTGACTTCGGTCTCAGCCTCGTCGATGGCAAAGTCGTGGGTCAGCACATCGAAGCCCTCGCGCTCGATGGTCAGCTGGTGGTTGCCGCCGTAGACCTTCAGCTGGCAACGCCCGTTGCCGTCGAGCTTCAGCTGTCCGTAGCTCACCTCGTAGTCGGTCTGCATCAGGGTGAGCGGCTGGCCTGTCAGGTCGTCGCCCTCCACTGACTGTACTTCGATGGTGAGCTGTTTGTTACGCGACTGGGCGCTGACACCAATTGTCGTCAGCAGTAGCAGTAATAATAAGAGGTATACCTTTTTCATAGTTATTCTATATTTTGAGGAGGTGAAGGAGGTAGAGGAGGTAAAGGAGGTAAAGGAGTAAAGTAGTATAGGAGGTAAAGTAGTAAAGGAGGTAGAGGAGGTAAAGTAGAATAGATCTATCCCCATACCACCAACGTTTTCCCCTTGGAGCTCAGAGCGTTGAAGGTATTCTACTTTACCTCCTTACTCCTTTACTCCTTTCTCCTTTACTCCTTTCTCCTTTCTCCTTACTCCTTTACTCCTTACTCTGATTAAGCAAACACGAATTACCATTCATTGTTCACGAAAGCTTCTCTGATGGGTGAGAAATCCGTGCTCAATTAGTGGTAATTCGTGTTCGAATAAGATTTAGTTCTCAGTATTAATACCAGCCATGATGTTGGTGATGACCACGATGTCGCCGATACCTACCGAGCCGTCGCCATTAAGGTCGGCACGTGCTTTCGTTGCCTCGTCCTTATCGATGCCGGCCATAATGTTGGTGATGGTTACGATATCGCCGATACCCACTTGGCCGTCAAGATTGACATCGCCAAAGGGATAGTCCTCACCAATGTGGCTGAAGGTGAAGTCATCGAAGAAGGCCAGCCAGTTAGCAGTTACCGTAGTGTGGCGCACGGCGACATAGATGTCCTCGCCGGCGAAAGCTGAGAGGTCTACAGTATAGTGGTTCCACTCGTTCTCGCCGAGATAGGGCATCTCCGTGTCGCGCATCACCGTCGAGAAGCTGGCCGTCGACGTGTTGTCACTGTTGCTGACGAGCACCTCTACGTGGTGCAGGTCGTTGTCACCCGAGAACACCGAGTTGGTCGTCGAAAGGTTGCGGGCATAGAAGTCGAAGGTGGTGTTCTCGTTAGCACGGATGCGCTTCGAGATGAGCCAGTCGTTTGCCGATGAGTTGTTGTCGGGAGCACTGGCGACCAGCGTGTACTTGCCCGTATGAGCCGTCAGGTTGGGGTTGTTATGCTCAGCCAGTGTGAAGGCATAGCGCCCGCCGTCGTTGTCGATGGTCGTCAGGTAGTAATTCGACTTGTAGTTCACTTGCCCGTCCACGTCGATGGTGGTGAAGTCCTCGTCCCACACATAGTCCATCGGATTCACCTCAAAGCCATAGAAGAGCATGTCCTTGGGCAGAGCCTCACCGCTGACGGGGAAGGTGGCGATGTAGCCGCTCTCGAACTCCAGTGTCAGCTCGTCGTTCACAACGGTGGCAGTGTCCTTGGCCAGGAAGGTGATGTCGAACGTCATGCCCTCGCCAACCTCCAGCTCAGTGCCGGCGGCAAGTGACGTCTCGAAGTTCTCGGTCTTGAAGGTGGCGCTCTTCAGCGTCAGCGGGTTCTTACCGCTGTTGCGGATGGTGAGCAGGTCACCGCTGTTGTTGGCTTTGCCGTAGTTCACCTTGCCGGCATCCCACGACTCACGGTTGAAGGCCACGCCGTCCTCAATGGTGCCGTCGATGACGATGTTGTCGAGCGTGCCGTAGCCTTTGTATGTTACGAAGCAGCGATCAATCCAGCGGAATTGAATTGTCTTGCCGGCATACTGGCCAAGGTCGATGGTCTCGTTTCGCCAATACTTCTTGCCGTCGGTGCCTTCAATATAATTCTCTGAAAGGTATGCGGCTTGCTTCCATTCACCGTCGGAGAAGATTTCAAACACTACCTCGTCGTAGCCATTACCACCTTCAACGTTCTCCTTCTTCAGTAGGCCAGTCTCATCGACCAACAGATCGCTGGGATGTGCATTGCCCCAAACAAATGAGATGCTCATGCTCTTGCCGTCAGAGGGAAGAGTGAACTGCGGTGATGTCAACGTGACACTCTGACCGGCATTCAGATGACCGGCAGCGAGGCTGGCACCCGTACCGCCATAAGGATAAATATCGTTAGGACTCCAATAGGCGAACTTCAAGATGTCTGAATTACCTGTTGAAAGCCATCCCATAGGGATGGGGTTCTCCTTGGTGCACTCGTCGAAGTTCTCCGTCCACGGGAACTCCACGACCGAGGCGTCGGGCTGCGTGGTGAAACGCCATGTTTTTACGCCTGTGGCATTGCCAACAGCGTTGTAGGCCACCACCTTCCAGCGGTACTCTGTCTCGTAGGCCAGACGGTCGGGGATGGTATAGGTGAGAGCCTCGCCTACATCCAAGCCGTCGATGAGGTCGTTGGCCTGGCTGTTGGTGCCCACATAGAGCTTGTAGCCCTCGGCAAACTGAGCGGGAGCCCACTCCAGTACGACGTCAACGGGATAGATGTCCGAAGCACCATTCTTGGGCGCCACACAGGTAGCCAGGCCGGGCACGTCGTCCATGCCTACCACGTTGGGCAGCAGCACGCGGTCCAGCGTGAACGATGAGAGGTCGTAGGCACCCTCGTCGTCCATTTCCACGGCGGGATAGTACCAGCGCACGTAGCTCTCGTCGGTACCCTTGCCCAGGTCGACGGTCGCCGTCAGCAGCTGGTTCAGGCCGATCTGGTAGTCGCTGACCCACTTTGTCGTCCAGGTGTCGCCACCGTCGTAGCTCACCTGCAGCTCAATGTCGTACTCAGGAGCATAGTCGCCGTCGTACTGGTTGTAGTAGGTGAAGGTCACCTGTCCGCCGTCGAAGAGGTCGAGCATGGGCGACTGCAGGTAGGCTGCCGAGAAGTTGCCGCCGCAATAGGCAGAGTGGTCACCCTCGATGGCTGTGGTCACCCACGTCCAGCCGTTGTTCTGCCATCCTGCGGGCGGGAAGTACTGCTCGAAGGTCTCCAGCAGATAGCCCTCGGGCACCAGCTGCTTCTGGGCCGTGAAGCTGATGGTGACGTCACCGCCGGTAGTGTGCAGCACGGCGTCGCCGCTGGCTTTCGATGTCATTGAGGCCGAGTAGGTCAGCTGGAAGTCCACCTGGTCATAGGTGCGCAGGTTGACCGTTGCCGGGTCGATGTTGATGCCGATTCCTTGCGGCAGGTCCATGCCCGTAATCTTCAGACCGTCCTTGCCGGTGTTCGTCAGCGTGAATACTTCGGAGTAAACCTTCTCGCCGATGTACACCTCTTTAAAATCGTAGCGGTCCATCGACAGCGTGGCCACAGGGCCGGTGGTGGGTGTGAACTGGCTCACGCTAATGTCGTCGAGCCACACCACGTTGGCGCTCTCGGTAAACATCTTGTAGACGAAAGCCAGACGTACCTTCTCGCCCTGCCAGTCGCTCAGGTCGATCTTCGACGTGTGGGGGTCCCACGTTCCGATGGGGAACACCGTCACACCACTCTCGCGGAGCATCTGCTCGTTCTGGATGCTGAACACGGTCTCGGCCGACTTCAGGTCGTTGTCGGTGACCACGCGCACCTGGAGGTCGTAGCGCGAGTTTGGGTTGGCGTTTATCGGGCTCACCCTCCACGTGAATTGCAGTTGGTAGGTGTTGTCGAGTGTCAGCTCGGGCGACAGGAGGATCTCCTCACGGGGACCACTGCCGTCAGTGGGATCCACCGATATGGGGGCATCGCAGGCGGCGCAACAAGCGCCACCGATGGTAGAGCCACTACCTTCATCGGGATTGCTGTAGTAGTTGTGCCATGTGAACTCAACGTTCGAGCCCGTGTAGCTGTTTACGGTCTCCCAGCCTTCGCCGGCAGCGACGGGTGTAGGCTGGTTGCCAGTGTTGCCCGTCTCGAAATCCTCACTGAGGATGGTGGTTTGTGCGCTGCCTGTGGTTGCCATCAGCAGTGCTAACAGTGAAAGGATAGATTTCTTCATAAGCATGTTGTTAATTTTATTCGGTTTATTGTTATCAATAGTGATTAAAAGAGAATGCAAAGATACGAATTATTAGCGGAACGGCCAAATCTTTTGTGTTAAATTATAATGATGAGTCCACTTTATAAAGGCTTTTCCTCCGAGCAAGCCCCCAGTCCCCTCCGAGCAAGCCCCCAGTCCGCTCCGAGCAAACCACCAGTCCTTTCGGACAATCAAAAACGACGGCGATGAACATCTGTCATCGCCGCCGTTGCTAATAGTTATCGGTTACGCGGGGTAGGGACTTAGTAGTCCTCTTCCTCGTCCTCCCACATGTCGCGGTGCCTACGGCTGTCGCCGCCTTCACCATCGCCGGCGTCTCCGCCAACTTCTGGTTTTGGAGCATCACCGTCGTAAGTGATGGAGGCTTGCAAAATAGTCTGAATAGAGAGCAATATGCTTTCCGTTGTCGGTGAAATATAGTTCTTTTTCATAATCGTACTGTTTAATGCTATTCACTGATGTTGTTTCGCTTTTCCAGGAGGACGGCATTTATATGTCGCCCTCCTAGGGAAAGTGCAAACTTACTTCACTACCACCTTCTTGCCATTGATGATGTACAGACCCTTCTGCGGGCTCTGAACCTTCTGGCCACCAAGGTTGTAAATGACGTTGTCGACGTTCTCGATGGTCAGGCCATCGATAGCGGTGGTAATCGTGTCGTCGCCAATCGTGATGTTGACGCTGCGCACGCCAGAAGCCTTCAGCTGCAGGTAAGAACGGAATGGCAGCACGTAGTTGTTTGAAGTAGCTTTCTTGAACACGCCGCTTGCGATGAAGTAGTCGCCAGCGTTGATATCCGTCCGCTCGTAGACACCCACGAAGTCGAAGGTAGTGCCAGCTGCCGTTTCACTGGCGTCACTCACAGCCTTGCTCATGAAGCGCACGTCGCTCTTTGCCTCGGGCAGGTAGAGCAGATAAGGAGTGCCGTGATAGATAGAGGTGCCCTTCTTGAAGCTGATGGACACATTGCCGTTCACGTTCTCGTCACCATCGAAGTAAGCCACCTCGGCAGTCTCACCGAAGGTCTCGGCAATCTCGGTTGCTGACAGGTCGAACGGCAGCACGATAGCGTTCCAGCCCTGCTTGAAGTTACGGGCAATCTTAACATTGACGCTCTCAGCAGGCTTCACGCCTTCGGCATTCTCCTCTAAGACATAGAAGGCAGGCTCGGCCAGCTCAACCTTCGTGATGGTGGCGCCGGTAGCCTTCACGTTGACGATAATGCCCTTTGCAAGCTGGTCAATTACGTCACCGTCAAGTCCAATCTCTGCGACACCGTCGTTCAGGTAACCCTCGGCCACAACCTTGCCGCTGACATCGAGAAGCTCGATGGTTGCAGTTGAAGGATCAGTCCAAGAGAATACATTCAAGTGTTTCTGGCTATCTTCAGTTCCATCGGTGTAGTAGCCAGTAACATTGAAGTTGGTAATGTCAACCGTTTGTTTGGTGTTATTTTCTTCGCCATTAGTGAAGAGAATGCCCGTAGCTCCCTCAGGAATGGTGCATACGTAAACGGTCTGGTTGTACTCGTTCAAGTAGGTCTCGGTCTGTTCAACGCCAGGCCAATTCATGCTAACGTCACCTCCCCATGCATACAAGGTTACAACGTTCCAGCTATCGGGCTTGGTGAACTTGATGGTCTTTGTTGTCGCACCTTCCTCGGTGTAGCTGACCATGAGACGGTCGCCACCCTGTGCCAGATACTTGAAGTAGCCGGCGGTGATGGCAGCATTGGCAGCGTCGCCAGCCCAGATTTCACCGTAAGCAGGCTCAGCAAGAGCGAAGTTAACGGGAGTGCTGAACGACTCAACCACCTGAACGGGAGCCACAAGACCCTCAGCGTCAGCAACGGCGATGTAAGTCAGCTTGTCCTGAATAACGTTGATCTCATACTGACCATCTGCGTTGGTCGTGGCAGCATACTCCACGTCGTTTGCCTCGTTGCGCAGGGTCACGGTTGCACCCTCGACTGCACCATTGGCATCGGTCACAGTACCAGCCAGCACGGTGGGCTCAACAACGAGACCGAGGTGGATGGCGGGGAGACCTTGGGCACTATGTGTACCAGCTAAAGTCCTGTCGTTATCGTTCCAATAAGCATAGCACCAAGTTCCGGTGACATCTGCTTTTTCAAATGTTGCGGACTTGTAGTTGCTTGTTCCCTGGCCTTCAGGGTTGATAGAGCGAACTACGAGACGGAGGTTCTTACCCTCTTCATAGACGAGCGGCTCGTCAAAGTTAACCACGATATAGTCAGCCATCTCGTTATAAGAACCCTTTGCCTCCCAGTTGGTGAGCTGATTCTCAACAATGGCGGTCATGCCTTCAGTGTTGTACAACTCTGCTGCAGGCTGAGCCTGTTCGGCATCTTCAGTCCATTCGTAGTAGATGCTCAGGTTGGTTGCAACTTCCTTATCGCTTGTGCAATAGCCCTTCCAAGTGATGGAGCTGATCTTGTCGCCAGCCTCCAAGCCAAGCATAGCACCTGTGTAGAGCGAGACAGACTCACTGTTACAGTACACCAAATTCAACGGAGTGTTGCTTGTCGTTCCGCTTACTGCTGTACCAGCATCACCGGTAACCTTTTCCTCTGCAATCACGAGCTCTACTTCCTCGGTTGTCAGGACAACGTCACCAGCCTTCACCTCGATGTATGCGGGGAATGTGCCGGGAGTATGAGGCTTGTAGGTGAACGAAAGCACCGTATAGTTCTCCTCCTCGCCGTTGTTGTAGTTGCCGCTGATGACGGCCACGGGCAGGTCAACATCGTTGGCCGTAGCCACTTCCTCACCGTCGACATAGAGCGATGCGGTGTAACTGCCGGCAGCCTCTGCGTTCGGGCCGACGTTACCAACACTCACCGTGGCGGTGTAGTCCTTGTTCTGCGTAGCGGTGGCAGGAACGTCGGAGTCGATGAGCAGCAGGTCGTGAGCAGGAGCAGGAGCATAGACCAGACCGTAGATATTGTCAACCTTACTGCTGGTCAGCTTGAAGCCGAGGTAGTAGTTGCCTGCCTCGGGAATGGTGGCCGTGTAGGTCGTCCAGTTATACTGCGAAGCAATATTGCTGATGGTCTGGATGGTGGTCCAGTTCGTGCGGTCGGTAGAAATCATCACCTCTACCTTACCGGAAGACGAACCTGAATTCTCTGCATCGAAAGTAATGCTCTCGCCAGCTGCAGCACTCATCAGCGGAGTGATGTAGAGCGGGTTAGAGCCAGAACCCTGCAGATAGTAGTTCTTGCTGTCGCCAGAACCCTCAGAACTGATATAAGTGTTGTAGCGCACTGAACCCTGAGGATAGAGCTTATTGCCCTGACCGTCGTCGAAGGTGATGATGTTCTTAGAAGAGTCAAGGACAGTACCCGTCACAGCCTTCGTATAGGTAGCATCGGCACCCGTCTTGTCCACATAGACAATCTCCAAATTACCCGAGAAGATGCCTGTGGTCGTAACTGGCAGCGTGATGGTGATGGTCTGCTTCTCCTTAGCTGCCAATGTGAAGTTGCCAGTATTGTCTACCGTGAAGCCTTCATGAACCGTAATGGTCTTCACCTGCAACGGAGCAGTACCGTCGTTGTAGATCTCATACGACTTCGAGGTCTCTTCGGAAATCTTTCCGAAGGCGATGTCACCAGAAAGGTTTGAGGTGCTGGTGGAGCCTTCTGCACGGAACACGAATATAGGCTCATAAGCTGCTGATGAAGCATAGCGGTATGATGAAGATGTTGTTCCAGTAACATTCTCTTTTACGAACCAATATTTCCAACCAGAGGCATAAGGGACTGTGAACTCAACGTCAAAGGTCTTCGTCTCACCTGCAGCCAAGCTCTCAGGGATGTCGATTGCGCAATCCTCATAATAAGTCTTAGTACCACTGGCGGAAGAAGCCTGAGCAGGAGTCAGCGTGTAGTTCTCAGTTTCACCAGCCACAAAGTCCACATCGCCAGTATTACTGAGGGTAATCTTCAGGATGACTTTCATATTTCCATCCTCTTGCTGCGCGAATACAGGATTGGTTCCGCCCGTGCCGGTCTGACCGTCACTATTCATCACAGCAGTAACGCTGAGAGCAGCCTCTGGAGTCTCGTCGATATAATCAGCAATAAAGTTGTCCAAATAGACATACTGGGCACGAATTCCAAGACGCTGAGGTTCTGACACTTCTATAGTAACTGCCTCATATTCGGTAGTACCATCATTCTTCTCCCAGCGAACTAACTTAGCATCACGTTCTGTATTGCCATTCTTTAGACTCCAGAACTCCAAGAAAGCCTTATTGCTGGAAGATGCATTTGTATAAGCTTTTACATAAATGGTTACTGTTCCAGAAACTATCGGGGTTACAAGCATGTCATAAGTAGTAGTTGCTCCCCAGGATTCTTGACCGTTATCATAGTACTTCTGCTTCGCAGCAAACAATGCTCCTGTTCCGTTGACACCTTCTTCACTCTTGAATTGGTAGTACATATTGTTGTCATAATCGTTGTTGACATGAACAATATGCTTCCATTTTGATGCAACAGTAAAGTCAGCATTGCTAGTCACGATTTCTGTGTTGAAATCGACAAGATAGCCAATGGCCTTTGTCTTCGTTGCTACAACTGTAGGCACACCAGTAGCAAGGTCGAATGTAAAAGCTACAGTATAGAAACCGTTCTCAGTAATTTCGAGGACCTGATTGTTATCAGCAGGATACCACGTACCTGAGCCATATGAGCAGTAGGTCTTAAAGTTGTAGTTTCCAACGGTCAGCAGAACGTTCTCCTTGGTAAGGGTGAACTTATCGTCATCGCCCTTGACCATCTTGTTGCCTTCGGTAGCGTTCCACCCCCCAAAACCAAGAGCAGCATCACTCTCTAAGTAATAATCGCGGAGAAGAGGCTCGGTGTAGTCAGAAACGGTAATACCTGAACCGACAGTGATTCCTGACCAACTATTTGCATCAATAGAGAATAACTTGCCGTCATAATCACTGATGTCGATTACACCAGTCTCGTTGAATTGCCAAAGATTCTCAGCCGTACCACGAGCGATTTTCATACGATTAATGTCTTCATTGTCGATTGTGGCTTTGTAAATGCCATCTTCAACAGATGTTAAGGTAGCCCAGCTACCATCGTTTCCATCTACCCAAACCCAGAGTGAGACAACAGCATTGTCATTTGCCCACGCGTTCGGCTGGATGTACACCGTCTTCGCTGACGAGGAGACGGCTCCTGCGATCAGTGCGACAAGCGTCAGCATTAGAAATCTAATCTTTTTCATACGCATAAAGTTTAAGTTAATAATTAAGTGTTATAAAAATGGTTTATGGTTGCATTTTCTCGTTGATGATGGTTTCAAGTGTAGTCATGTACTTTTCCGCCAACTCTACAAAAGGCAAAACGTCGGCAGAGCCGATTTGTATGTAGTCGTCATAGTCACCTCGTTGCCTCATTTCGAATAAATGGACATAGAATGAGTTCAATTCTTTGCTTACTATTCCAGTCATGACAAAATGCATTCCCAGCATTCTTATCACTCCTGCGTGAGTCGATGCGGCCAGACCATAGCTGATGAGCAGAGCGGAAGTCATATAGAAACAACTGTAGTACATCCTGTTTGCTGCAGCGTACCACAATTTATCTTCTATTATGATTTTCGTTTCGGCCCAGGTTTCACGTGCCCTTTGCATTCGGTACGTAACCAGCGCTCTACGTTCTTCGTCTGTTAGCATCATATCTCTATTCCGTCTTTTGTGACGTTTTTATAGAAAGGTGTCCCTTTTCTTTGTTCCCATTCGTTGACTGTGTATTGTTTAATACTGAAATATTCGCCATGTGATAGCCCCAGCTCAACAAAAGGGTAGGCATATTTGTCAAAGTCAGCAAACAAGATTTGTTTTTGGTTCAGTAGCATCAGCAAGTCCCAGTCAGAAGCCTTTGTAGCATCGCCCCGTGCCTGTGACCCATATAGAATCAGCCGTCCGTCACTGGGAAGCATTTTTGCCTTCAGTTTTGCAATGTCTTGGACTATCTGTTGCGTACTTCTTTCCATTATTTAATCTCAGCTTTTAGTTTTTTCTAGATGCAAAATTACGGATTATTATTGAAACGCCAAGAAAAACGGTTTCTTTTTTTTGTTCGGTTTAGGTTTATTAACGGTTGGTTGCCGCGTTGTATGGCGGAAAATGCTTACTTTTGCACCCGTTTAACTTCAAACATATATTGTAGATATGATTAACATCACTTTTCCCGACGGCTCTGTTCGCTCGTATGAGCAGGGTGTGACGGGACTCCAGATTGCCGAGAGCATCTCGCCGGCTCTGGCACGCAGCGTGCTTAGCTGCGGTGTGAATGGCGAGACCGTAGAGCTGAACCGTCCTATCATGGAGGACGCTAAGGTGGAACTTTACAAGTGGGACGACGACGAGGGTAAGCATACCTTCTGGCACACCAGTGCGCACCTGCTGGCTGAGGCGCTCCAGGCTTTGTATCCTGGCATTCAGTTCGGCTTTGGCCCTGCTGTCGAGAATGGCTTCTTCTATGACGTGCTGCTGCCCGGTGGCGAGAGCATCAAGGAGAGCGACTTCCCCACGATTGAAGCAAAGATGAAGGAGCTGGCCTCGAAGAAGGAGCCTGTGGTACGCCGCGAGGTTGCCAAGGCCGACGCCCTGAAGGCGTTTGCCGCCGACGGCCAGACCTACAAGTGCGAGCACATCGAGCAGGACCTCGAGGACGGCACCATCACCACCTATACGCAGGGCGCCTTCACCGACCTCTGCCGTGGTCCGCACCTCGTCGACACGGGCGAGATCAAGGCTATCAAGCTGACGAGCGTTGCCGGTGCCTTCTGGCGTGGCGATGCTACCCGTGAGCAGATGCAGCGCCTCTACGGTATCACCTTCCCCAAGAAGAAGATGCTCGACGAATACCTGGTACTCCTTGAGGAGGCCAAGAAGCGTGACCACCGTAAGATAGGCAAGGAGATGGAGCTCTTCATGTTCTCCGACAAGGTGGGCAAGGGTCTTCCCATCTGGCTGCCGAAGGGCACTGAGCTGCGCCTGCGTCTGCAGGACCACTTGCGCAAGGTTCAGAAGCGTTTTGGCTATCAGGAGGTTATCACGCCGCATATCGGTTCGAAGAATCTCTATATCACCAGTGGCCACTGGGATCACTACGGTAAGGACTCCTTCCAGCCCATCCACACCCCTGAGGAGGACGAGGAGTATCTGCTGAAGCCCATGAACTGTCCGCACCACTGCGAGATTTTCGCTTGGAAGCCCCGCTCGTACAAGGATCTGCCGCTCCGCATCGCCGAGTTCGGCACCGTCTACCGCTATGAGCAGTCGGGTGAGCTCCATGGTCTCACGCGCGTGCGTTCCTTTACTCAAGATGATGCCCACCTGTTCTGCCGTCCCGACCAGGTGAAGCAGGAGTTCCTGAACGTGATGGACATCATCGATGTGGTGCTCTCGGCCTTCGGCTTCAACTTCGAGGCACAGATCTCGCTGCGCGACCCCAACGACCACGAGAAGTATGTGGGCACCGACGAGGACTGGGCACTGGCTGAGGCTGCCATTCAGGAGGCCTGCAAAGAGAAGGGCCTGCCCGCCAAGGTGGAGTATGGCGAGGCCGCCTTCTACGGCCCGAAGCTTGACTTCATGATCAAGGACGCCATCGGACGCCGCTGGCAGCTGGGTACCATCCAGGTGGACTACAACCTGCCGAAGCGCTTCCAGCTTGAGTATACCGACGAGGACAACACGAAGAAGACGCCCGTGATGATCCACCGCGCACCCTTCGGAAGCATGGAGCGCTTCTGCGCTGTGCTCATCGAGCACACCAGCGGTCACTTCCCCCTGTGGCTCACGCCCGACCAGGTGGCCATTCTGCCGCTGTCGGAGAAGTATAACGACTATGCACGCCGTGTGGCTAAGGAGTTCGACCTGCAGGGTGTCCGTGCCAACATCGATCTGCGCAACGAGAAGCTCGGCCGTAAGATTCGCGACAACGAGCTGAAGCGCATCCCCTACATGGTCATCGTCGGCGAGAAGGAGGAGGCTGAGGGCCTCGTCTCCATGCGCCAGCAGGGCGGTGGTGAGCAGCGCACGATGCCCATTCAGGAGTTCATCGACAAGATTAACGCCGAGGTAGCCGAGCAGACGAAGAAGTTCTAAAAAGCCCCCTCCAACCTCCCCCTTGGGGGAGGCTTTTTCCCCGCGATATCCCCTTGGGGGAGGCTTTTTAAGCACAATCTATTTATAAATCTCAAATCTCAAACCTCAAAACTCAAATCCTTATGAAGTACGTTTGTGATGTTTGCGGGTACGAATACGACCCCGAAGTTGGCGATCCTGATAACGGCATCGCTCCTGGAACAGCGTTCGAAGATCTGCCCGAAGACTGGGTGTGCCCCATCTGCGGCGTTGGCAAGGACCAGTTCAGTGAGGCTTAAGCCCCTGATTGTTCCAATGTGTTAATAAACGGAAGCGTCATTTTCGCGCTTTACCTGGTAACATACGAGGATGTGTCATAATTGGCACATCCTCGTTTTTGCTATTCACTTATTCTTGGAGCGAAGGAGTAGGGGAGAAGTGGAGGAGTAAGTTCTGCGCCGCCGATGCCGTAGGCATCAGACAGAGGTAGCCAGCCATTGAAATGGCTGGCTACCTCTGTCATGCGCTCACAGCATCGCCTTTGCCGGCTTAGAACACATCTTTATATTCAATGCCCGGGCCGTAGCAGGTGATGCCGCTAACATCATAGACCGTAGGCGTGTTGGCAGGAACCATGTTGATTTAAACAGAAAATTATCCTACACTTCCTACACTTCCTACACCTAAATTTGGGTGCAGGAAGTGTAGGAAGTGTAGGATGTTTTTTGTTAAGTAACTATTCAAATTTAGTTTATACAAATAATCCTTTTACCAACAACGATTTTAACGAATTAAACGAATTGCTGCGCGTTGTAATTCAATTCATTCGTATAGTAATGATAAAAAATGAGTTGCTATTATTTTCTTTGAAAGGAATGGGTAACAATTAGAAAGAATTACATCCAGAAATTAAAAGAAATATTTTTTTCTCATTGTTAAAAATAATTCTTTTCAAGTTTCGCAAGTTCTGCACAGCCGATGCCGTAGGCATCAGACAGGGTTCTTCGCGAAGCGAAGCGTCACAATCGCCGAGCGGCCAGCCATTTCCGCTCGACCTTGTCGCTTGCTACCAACGGGACGCAAGAATGGCTGGTAGCACAGGGCTAGGGTAACGAGCGTGCCGTAGGTACGCGACAATGGTAGCCAGCCATTTCAATGGCTGGTAACAGGGGGGTGGTGTAACGAGCGTGCCGTAGGTACG
>JAFPZD010000193.1 GCA_017417465.1 Prevotella sp.
ATCCTTTTCATCTTTACTCCACTTCTCCATCACTCCTTTTCTCCTTTTCTTCTTTACTCCTCTTCTCCTTCCCTCCTTTTCTCCTTCTCTTCTTCCCTCCTTCCGTCGTTATAACGTTATGACGTTATTTCGTTATTACGAGGCTTCGTCATAACGTTATATCGTTATCACGTTATAACGAGGTTGCTCCCTCACTTCTTCTGATACTTCTTAATGAGACTATACGCCGTGTATAGTCCTTGCTCGCCAGCCTTGCTCAAGTCAGCGACGCCCTCCGCCTGACGCCCCTCGTTGATATGGCAAAGGCCACGGTTGTAGTAAGCCTCGGCAAGGGCAGGCTCGATTTGAAGGGCAGCCGTATAGTCATCGATGGCCTGACGGTATTCGTGACGCTGAGCACGGATATTGCCACGGTTATAGAGCAGCCACGCGTTCTGCGGACTAAGCACCAGGGCGTGGTTCAGGTCGCCAAGGACATTAGCCGTCTTCAAGTCGATGTTGGTACCCTCGCTAGCCTGGAACTGGTTGATGCGCGACTGACAGACAGCGCGCTGCCAGAGGGCGACAACCGATGTAGAGTCAATATGAAGATAAGTAGAGAGATCCTCAATGGCAGCCTCGTAGTTCTGGATGGCACTGTAGGCAATAGCGCGTACAAGCAAGAGACGTACTGCCTGCTGTGTGTCTGTCGACCGTTGAATGGTGGTCGTCAGCGAGTCAATCAGCTGGAAGTACTGGTTGCTGCTCTGGTTGTCGGTGGCACCATGGATATTATTTATATATAAGGTACGCGCGAGTTTCTGCTGGTTCAGATCGTCCACCTGTCTGTCGAAAGCCACATTCTGGCGCACGTCGCTGCGTGGCGGTTCTAATGACAGTGCGAACATGGGCTGATAGTCCATGTCTACCTTGCGGTTCTGCACCTTGCCGCGGTAGTCGTTCTGATACTCGCGCTCGGGCTCCTGCTCGTCTTCAACAACCAGCTGGTTGTACTTCTCGACATCCTCGTCACTGCGCTTGCGCATCTGGCTGGGGTCCAGTCGGGGCTGTGTGCCAAAGAGATGCTTGTAGAGACGTGCCTTGTACACGGTGAACTCGTCTTGCTCAGCCTGCTTCGTCATACCGAGGCGGCGGTAGCAGCCAGCACGGAACTCAAGTCCCGTCCAGAAGTTAGGAAACTCGTCGATGACCTTAGAGTAGTCGCGGATGGCGGCACGCAGGTCGCCCGTCTTATCGAGCAGAACGGCACGATTGAACAGCGCCAGCATATTGTCGGGCTCTAAGCGTAGCACGAAGTCGAAGTCGGTGATAGCGCGGTTGTCGTCACCCACCTGTGCCCGCAACAGTCCACGGTTGTAATGGCCGAGGAAGTTGTTGGGTTCCAAGTCAAGAGCCATGTCGTAGTCGGCCATGGCGCCACGAAGGTTATTCTGGTTGAAGCGTGCCAGTGCACGATTGATGTGACAGCCAGCGTGCTCGGGCATGAGGTGGATAGCATGGTTGAGCTGCACCTCGGCACTGTCCCACTCCTCGCGTGAGAGGCTGATGATGCTACGAGCAGCCCAGGTCTGGCCGTCGTAAGGGTCGATGCGCAGACTCTGGCTGAAGGCCTCGATAGCCTGCGTGGTGTCCTTCATCTGCATGTAGACATCGGCCCGCATGTTATAGGCCCGGGCAAACTGGCTCCACCGTTGCTGGATGGTGTCGAGCTCGGCCAAGGCCTCGGGGTACTCCTCGTTCTGAATATGGCAGAGCACACGGTTGTGCCAGAGGTTACGGTTCTCAGGATCGTACTTCAGGGCACGGGTATAGTCTTCGATAGCATCGCCGAACTTCTTCTGCTGGATGCGCGACAGGCCGCGAAGCTCGTAGAGACTGACAACGTAAGGATTGCGCTTAATGGCCTCGGTGCAGTCGCTCTCAGCACCGGCATAGTCGTCCAGATAGTACTTTGCCACGCCACGGAAGAACCATGGCTCGTAAAGATAGGGCTTGGCGGTGATGGCCTGGTTGAAATATTGCATCGACAGGACATAGTCCTCAAAATAGAGTGCCGAACGCCCAATGGTCACTAGCCTGTCGATGTTATACTGAGCGAGAGATGTCAAAAGAGAAAAGGTAAAAGTAAAAAGTGTAGTAACAAATCTCCTTAGCCAGCAACGCTTGTTCTGGCTATCAAAGAACGAAACAAAACTAACTACACTTCTCACTTTTCACCTTTTACCTTTCACTTTTCATCTTTAATTTTTAATCTTTCATCTTTCATCTTTCATCTTTCATCTATTCATTTCCTCGTCACCGGCTTCGTCTTGTAACCGCAGCGGTAACGGCCTTGGGTAAGCGCTTTCAGCTTACTCTTAATAAGCTGCTTACGCAGTGGCGAGATATGGTCGACAAACATCTTTCCTTCCAGATGGTCGAACTCATGCTGCATGACACGGGCCAAATAGCCCTCTATCCACTCGTCGTGGGGCTGGAACTGCTCGTCCATCCACTGTACACGGATGCGGGTGGGACGCACCACCTTCTCATGGATAGCGGGCAGCGAGAGGCACCCCTCTTCCGAGGTGTCGGTCTGGCTGTCGTCGTACTCCACGATGTGCGGGTTGATGTAGGCCTGACGGAAGTCCTTATATTCAGGGAAATCCTCTGCCAACGGCCGCAAGTCAATGACCGAGAGGCGAATGGCCCTGCCCACCTGGGGTGCTGCCAGCCCTATGCCCTCCGACTCAGCCAGCGTCTCCCACATGTCGCTGATGAACTGCTGGAGGTCGGGATAGTCGGGAGTGATGTCCTCGGTGACTTTCCGAAGAACGGGCTGACCATATATATAAATAGGTAAAACCATTGGAATTTACAATTTGACAATTTACAATTTTACAATTGATGCTGTACGATCTACAATTTGATAATGGCTGATGCACTTATATTTTCTTTGAGCGCATATAGTCCTGAAGGAGAATGGTGGCACTGATCTCATCAACGAGGGCCTTGTTCTGGCGTGCCTTCTTCTTCAGTCCACCATCGAGCATGGCCTGATGGGCCAGCACCGATGTGAAGCGCTCATCGTAATACTCAATAGGAATCTCAGGGACGGCCTTCCGCCAGCGGTTCACAAACTGCTGAACACGCGCCAGATTCTCACTAGGAGCGCCGTTGGGTTGTAACGGCTCGCCAATAACCAGGCGCTCTACAGGCTCCTTGGCAATGTAGGCCTTGAGCCATTCGAAGAGCTCCGATGTAGAGACAGTCGCCAACCCTCCGGCTATCAGCTGCAGAGGGTCGGTGACTGCCAGTCCTGTGCGTTTCCGTCCGTAATCGATGGAAATGATCCGAGCCAATTTGCTATGCTCCTTCTCAGTGAATGCTTATCGCGTGTAGTACAGCAGCCAAGCATCGGGATAGGTAGAGCGCAACTGGTCACGGCTGCGAACAGCGTCGGCCTTGCTATCATAGGTGGCGGCGATGACGCGATACCATGTCTGGCCGTGCACGTCGGCCTTGGCAATCTGGGCGTTATAGCCGGCAGCCTTCAGGCGCTGCTGCAGGCCCTCGGCATTAGCTGAAACAGTCATGGAGCCAACAACGACGCTGTAATCCTTCAGGCCAGAACCATTAACAACCGATACGCTCTCACGGCGCACCGACACATTGTCGTAATTATCGGTAACCTGCGTCTGGGTGGTCTGAACGGGTGTCACCACAGGCGTCTCAGTCTGCTGCGTAGTACTTACCTGTTGGGCGGCTGCCTGAGCCTGTGCCTTCTCGTAAGCTTTCTTGTAAGCACTCTCGGTGGATCTACAACCTGTGAACGACATGGCCAAGCAAAGGCCGGCGCATAAAACAATGTACTTCTTCATTTTTTTGTCCTTAAATTTAGATGATTGTGAATTACTGCGTGCGAAATTACGAATAATCAGCGAAAAAACGGCAAAAACAGTAGATAAACTTTGTTAAATGGCCGAAAATGGCGCATTTTAACCAAAATTTACAGCATTTTTGTGCGTTCTCACAGATTATTTTTGTATTTTTGCGGCAGATTTGTATTCACCCTTTAAAATGAAAGTGACTATGAAAGGATTAAGTTATTTTGGCGCTGTATTAGGCGGCGCAATCGCTGGAGCAGCCGTTGGTCTGCTGCTGGCCCCCGAGAAGGGACAGGACACCCGTTCGAAAATTGCCAACACTGTTGAGGACTTCCTGAAGAAGCACAACATCAAGCTCAACCGCAAAGAGGTGGTCGACCTCGTTGACGACCTGGAAGAGGTTGCTGCTGAGTAAGTGTTGATTGACACGATCGGCCATTCTTGAAATGGCAAACAGTCCATTCGTGAAATGGTCAGACAGGCCATTCGTGAAATGGGCAGGTGGTTTGTTAGCGGAATGGCTAAAAAAGTCAAATGAGAGCATGTTGTCGAGCGATAAGAACATAGAGACCATCGGCCAGCTCATTGAGCAGCTGAAACACTACGTAGGGATTCAGACCGAGTACACAAAACTCGACCTCATCGACAAGGTGGTGCGCCTGCTGACAGTCACCGCACTGGTGGTGCTGCTGTTTCTTATTCTTCTCGCCGTACTGCTGTTTGCTGCCTTGGGCTTTGCCGTGTGGCTTTCCAAGTTCACCGGCTTAGCCGCAGCATTGTTTATCATTGGCGGCATTCACTTACTGCTCTTTGGCGTGGTCTACACCTTCCGCAAGACGTGGATTGAGCGCCCCATCGTCAGATTTCTTGCCAACCTGCTGATGAGCTGACCAAAATTAATTCCCTGCCAACTATGCCAAAAACTGTCACCTCACAAAGTAAGTATCAGACATTAGAGGAGATACGCCTACGCAAGGAGCAACTCTACGAAGCCCTGCAACAAGACTCGAAGCAGATAGGACAGACGTGGAACCAGCTCTTCGTCAGCCGTGAGGACACCACGCGCAGTGAATACATCATGAAGATGCTGTCATACGGCGTAACGGCCTTCGATGCCTACATGACCGTACGCAAGCTGCGCCGCAACTATGGCGGGCTGCTCAGTCTTATCGGCATAGGCAAGAGCAAGCGCAAGCTGAAGAAATAAGCCCCACGTCGGGGCTGGAACTCTCCTTTTAGGACACCGCCCCGCCGTCAGGCATTAAAAAAAACGCCTCCGCAAAGCACGTCGTTTTCGAGTTTGGAAACGACGTGCTTATTTAGTTCTTGAGAACGGGGCGAACACTCCGACCAACGTTACGGCTGCTGGTTTTCTCCGTGGTGACCAATTCAGAATCGAAGTAGAGGTTGAGCGCTTCGCTCGAGTCCAAGGGGTTGACCGACGACGACCAGCAGCGGCCGTAGGTCAAGTGGCCGTAGAGCTTCGTACCGCTGCGATACCCTACTGCGGGCAAGAAAATGGAATTACCGTTGGTTTTGCTGGTGAACTTACAACCAACCATGCCGAGAGCAGTGGTCCACTCGGTGGTGGTATTGGCCAGCAACTCTTGGATGTCCTCGTTGGTGGGCATGCACCAGTCGCCGCCCCAGTTCACGTGGGCAGCATCATCTTCAGGGGCAAGCACTGACTTGCCATCTCCCACAAACTTGTAGTCAACGATGTCCCAGTCGTAAACGTACCAGCAGGCATCCGTCTGGTGGTCGTCCAACTGATATTTGTTAATATACTTCCACGACGCCTGTCCTTCTGTCATCCACTTGTAGTTGGTCCAGTTGAACGAATGGCCATCAGAGGCATCGCCGTTGTAGCCCTCAGTCTCGCCCCAGGCGAAGTAGAGGCCAGCCTCCTGTGGCGACTCAGCCCCCACGTTCATGTTGGCCCACATGGTACCACTTGGGAGTCCCAAATCTATGGCCTTTGCACCTTCGGGTGCCTGTCCGTAGTCAGGTGCATCGTTGTCAATGCCCGCCATGATGTTGGTGATGGCCACGATGTCGCCGATGCCTACGTCGCCGTCACGGTTGACGTCGCCGTTTGTCCACTGGTATGAAATGCTCTTGACATCGGACACACTAAACTTTGTCTCCGTCCCGTTGGCGACTACGACGTAATAACCATCGGCAACCGACAGGTAGTTCACCGTCGTGAGTTTCACTTCGGTAGTTGTACCGTCAACATGGTTAACCACCAGCGTCTGAGCCCGGAGGCCTATAACCATCAACAGTAAAGCGATAGCCAGGATTATTCTTTTGTGATTCATCATACTAACAACTGTTATGAGTTGAACATTTATATAGGAAATTACGAAAAAAGCACAAACGGCCAAACAAACACCGCACTATTTTGCATGGTGCGGGAAGATCAACTGACAACCCACTCGTCGAGTGTGCGGGTGTCAAGATTGAAGTGCAGGCCTACCTTCACGACCTTGCGGCCATCGGTCTGATAAGGCAAGGCATAGCCCTGCTGCTCTATTTGCTCCAGGGCCTGCTGGGCTGTCTCGTGCATCTTCAGCTCGAAGACGTAGGTGGTCTGGGGCATCAGCACCACCATGTCAATGCGCCCACCATGGCACTTGACCTGCGTACGAACGTAGACGTTGAGCATCGAGAACACCAAGTAGAACGTGTACTCATAAAAGCCCTCGGCCACAGCCACCTGTTCCAGCTTTCGCTTGAAGCCTTCCACATAGGGCAGGCCTGCCAGATAGGCCTGCATCTCGCGCAAGGCAAGTTCAACGTCGTCCTTCTTCAGCGCGCGCCAGAACTTAGCAGCAAAACCCATTTGCACATCCGTGCTGTCAAGACCTATATAAGTTGGCATAAGACCTTCGGCATAGCCCGTCTGTACCTCTTGGTTGGGAATGCCCAGCGTATATGCCTCAATCTCGCGGTCATAGCCCTTGATAGTGAGGTAACCACTCTGGTAGAGTAACGGCAGGGCTGTCGTCATGGCCTCGGTAGGCTTGTCGAAGGCAGAGGCTGACACCTCCAGGCTGTCAAGCGAAGTGATGTCGGTGTTGAACTTCTTCATCTGGCGTATCAGGAACGTGGGCGTGCCACTCTCGAACCAGTAGTTACCCAACTTCTGAGAGTCGAAAGCCTTGAACAGGCTGAAGGGATTATACACCTCGGGGGCATTCTCAGAGAACATATAGCCGTCGTAGCGCGTCTTCAACCGCTGGTGCATCTCCTCCGGCGAACACTCGTATGTCTCGGCCAGCAAGGCAATGTCGGGAGCCAGCGTGGTGACCAGCTCCTCCTCGGTGACACCACAGAGCGCGGCGTACTTCGGCAGCATGCTGATGATGGTGATGTTGTTGATGGTGGAGAAGATGCTGAGCTGTGAGAACTTCGTGACACCCGTGATGAAGCAGCACTTGATGTAAGGCTC
>JAFPZD010000194.1 GCA_017417465.1 Prevotella sp.
CGCCGCCGATGATGTCAGGAACAAGGTAGGGTTCCAAGTCATCAGGATGGTTGCCGCATGTATTGAAACTGTCTGTGAGCACCCAACCTAGGAAGTCGGCTTTCGCCTCCCACTGACTGGCCGTCTTGCCTTTGGCCTTCAAGCGGAGCGCCAACGGTTCGCTGGTGGCATCGGTCTGCACCACTGCCTCCAGTCCCAAACGCTCGCCGCGCCATGCTATAACACTTTGGCTTGCGATGAGTCGGTTTGCCAGCGTTGTCATCTCGTCGGTGGCAGCAATCAGGCAGTCATTCTGTACCCATGAGGCTTGCAGCGCCTTTTGCTGGGATGCAGCATGGCTTCCCACAGCCACCAATAGGCAAACGGCTAATAGGAGTTTTCTCATTGTCATGATATCTTTATTTTAAGATGCGGAAATAGTTCTCCTTGCGAGGCTTTGCCGGACGAGCAGGTGCGGAAGGATAGCCCAGCGAGAGTGCTCCGATACCCACCAGGTCGGTAGAAACTCCAAGTCGCTTCATGAGTTCCTTGCCTTCAGGTGTGTCGAACATCTCGCGCTCGCGGTTGATCCAACACGAGCCGAGGCCAATGCTATGGGCGGCAAGCATCATGTTTCCCAAAACGAGCGACCCGTCCTGCACGGCGTTGCGCCACTTGTCAGGATGAGAGCCGAACACCAGGACGATGGTCGGTGCATCGTAATAGGGATTGCTGGTAACGCCCATCACCTCAGCGTTCATGCGTACGAGCTGAGCGATGATCTCGGGATTCTGCACAGCCACAATCCACGGATCCTGGTATCCCATGCCCGTAGGAGCGTAGGTGCCTGCTTCGAGCACGGTGAGGAGTTCCTCATCCGTGATCTGCTCGGGTTTGTACTTGCGAACGCTGCGGCGCTCATGTAATGCTTTCAATACTTCGTTATCCATCATAGTTTCTTTTTTGTTATGGTTGATGATTATTCTTCAATCTTGATGGCGATGCCCTTCAACTCCTGCCAGCCAGCTCGGTCGGTGAGACGTACCATGAAGTGATAGTCGCCCTCATCGATGTCGGCAGGAATCTGGATGTCGAAACGGGCGGTATAGCTCTTCTGCCCGGCAGGAATCTGATAGTCCTGGTTGAACACCCACGGCTTCACGGGCTGGTGGTGTTCGTGTTCATCCTCGTCCTCGCACTCCGTTGTCGATGTGCTATGGGTGTGGTGCTCGAAGTTGTTGTGAATCTCAATGTTGAAACTGCCGAGCTCCGTGTCGTCTTCAAACACGTAGTTGAACGCGATGACATCGCCACGATGGTAGGTTTGGCAGTCAATGGGGTTAGCTGTGATGCCTTTGTCGCTGATGACGGGTTTCGACATGTCCTTCTCTTCTTCGTCGCCACCGCAGGCAGTGAAACACAATGTAACAACACTTACGAGAGCCACTGCAAGGCTCATATATATATTCTTTTTCATATTGCTAAAGTTCTATTGTTTAACGAATATTATCTAAATGAATGATTCCTCGTCTCCCTCTCCTTGGGGGAGGGCAGGGGAGGGGCTTTCTCCCTTCTAGAGAGGGCCCGGAAGGGTTTTAAAACTCCAGCCCCACCATCAACGAACAGTTGCGCCCGGGCTCGGGCACGTCGATGAGGCGGTAGTAGCTGGTGTGGTCGTAGTAGCGCTTGTTCAACAGGTTGTCGGCGTGAAGCGCCACTTTTACGGTCGTCTTGCCACAGGCAAAATGCTTGCCAACCGAGGCGTTCAGCGTCCAATAGCCGTCGGTAGGCTTCTCGGGTGGTACAATCTCGTGTTGTGCTCCAACGACATGTGCGTTCAAACTGGCAAAGCCTTCTCCCTTCCAATCAAACGAATACTTCACACCGGCATCCACCGACCAAGGCGTTGAGAAGGGCAGTGTGTAGCCTTTCTTCTCGCCCGACAGCTGTTCGGCATAGAGATACTCGCCCTTCAGCTCTGCTTCCCAATGACGGGTGATGGCATAGGTGAGTTGGGCTTCCAACCCGTAGCGCAGCACACGTGCCTGTCGGTAGTTGTACATCTGCAGGCCCTCCACATAGTCGGATGTGGGGTTCAGGTAGATGTAGTTGGGGAAGTAGTTCACATAGGGATCCACTTGCACCGAAAGCCGGTCGCTAGTCCAAAGGATGCTGGCATCCAGTTGGTACGACTGCTCGGGGTCGAGTTCCGTGTTGCCCTTCTCGTAGCGGAAGATGTGGTAGTTGATACCGTCGGCACCCAGTTCCTTCGGTATGGGAATGC
>JAFPZD010000195.1 GCA_017417465.1 Prevotella sp.
AAGTTCTTCAAATGTTTTCAATGTCTATTCTATTTTCTTATTAACTAATTCTTCACAAGTTTCGCTTCACGATTGTCCTGCCGTACGATGCAGATTCCTTTTGTAACTTCCGGCAGCCGTCGTCCCTGCAGGTCATAAACATCTCTGTCGCCTGCAGGGCATTCAGAAGGGTTTGCGATGCCGTCGGCCTCATCGGTCACATGAATGGTGAAGCGCTCGTAGCGCGGACCCACACAGTCGCCTTGTTTCGTGGTTGCCTTTAAAACAATGGTATAATCGCCCAACTCAGTGGGTGTTCCCTCGAAGGTCACCTGGCGCTGCTTATAATCATTGGTACGCGTGAACTCCGTCGTGAGCAGTCCGCGGCGCTTGCTGCTGGGAGTATAGGTGGAGTCGACGTTCAACGCCTGTGTGTTGGCATTATACACCACCGTCACCGGCTGCATAGACTGACCAAGCAGGATGGTCTGCTCCTTAGGCGACCCTTCCACCAAGCTCACGCTGGGGGCATAGCGGTCAGGCAGATAGTAGCCCAGGTGTGGCGGCTGATTGTAGGCCACGTTCTGCCAAGCTATGCCCATGCGATAGGTATGGTCGTGCATCAGGGTAGGAACACGATAGGTGGTGGGCTCAGCTGTAGTGAACACGTTCAGCGTAGCAGCATCGACCGAGTTCCAGAGGATGATCTCCTCGCGCCAGTCGCCGAAGAGGTCGGCCTGCAGGTTCGGGGTGTTCTTCGTTCCATTGCACGACGATGAGTTACCGTAGTCGTAAGGGTTCTTACCCTTGATGTAAAGGCGTGTGGTACCACTGCCGTTCCACTTGTCAATCTTCGTGCCGTCGAGGAGTTCGTCCTGCAGGTCTCCATCCCAGTAGATACGGAAGTTCATCGACGTGGATCCTCCCGATACCATGTTACCTGTAACGGCACTTCGCTGACTGCGGTCGTCGCTCGAGCTGAAGAACGAGCCGCGATGGTCTTGAGAGAGCTGCGAGGCAATGCCACGTCCGTTGTCAACGCCTTTGTTGCCACCTTTATGGATAATCTCTCCCGTACCTGCATCGTGCAGGTCCCAGGAGTAGGTGCCCTTGTCTTCGTGGATGTCGAAGAGTTCCAACCCCGGTCGGTCAGGACAGTGGTCAGCCAGATGCATGGCATCGCCATGACCAAAGCCTGTGGCATAGAGCAACTTTCCATCGTGGTCGAGTGCTGCCGATCCCCATACAATTTCGTCGCAGCCGTCACCATCCACATCAGCTACCGAGAGATTATGGTTGCCATTGCCAAACATCGTGTTGCGACCTTCGCCGGCCTTGCTCTTCGAAGCGGTATAAGTGCGGGTTTTGCCAAGGCTATCAGTGACGTTATATTGTGTCTTCGACTTCGACGAATGGAACCACTTCTGCTTCAACTCCTTCCCATCAAAGCCCACCGCCCAGATAAAAGCATAGGTGTAATAGCCGCGTGAGAAGATGCCGTAGGCACGGCCTTCAGGTCCGTCGAGGTGTGCCACAGCAGCCAGATAGCGCTCACCGCGGTTGCCATAGTCGGCATAGTCCTTCTTGCCGCTACGGTCGTCCCAGTTGAAAGTGCCTGTTGCAGCACCACCCAGGCCGGCATCGCGGTTGGGATTGTAGTAGATGGTGTGAATGGCACGGCCGGTAAGGCCTTCAAACACCGTCAGGTATTCATGACCACCAACGATACGACCGTTGCTATTGCGATGGTCGGCGGTGTTCGAGGCATTGCGGATGACGGGCAGCGAAGCCGCCTGGTTCACGTATTCACCCTGTCCGTCTTTCGAACCGGGTGCTGTCTTACACATCAGCTCGGCTCGTCCATCGCCATCGAAGTCATACACCATGTATTGTGTGTAGTGGGCACCGGCACGGATGTTCACACCCAAGTCTACGCGCCACAACAGTTCAGCATTCTGCTCCGTGCCACCAGCATGCCAGTCTACACGATAGCAATCCAGATAGACATTGCCGGTCTTTCCGTTCTGTGAGTTGTCCTTCGCATTCGAAGGATCCCACTTCACGAAGATTTCGTATTCGCCGTCGCCGTCGACATCGCCAACAGAACAGTCGTTAGGCGAATAGGTGCAGTCGCTGCCTGCAGCAGGACGGCTCAGGTGCAGTTGCATAAATGGCTGCGACCAAGGCATCGAGACAGCAGAGGTATCGACTGCCACGCCGTCCACCTTCTTCACCACTTGATATCCATGACTGGCATTCCCTCGCGTGTCGGCATAGCTCGTGGCATCAGCGATATCAGTAGCCACAGGCGTTCCGTCGCGCAACACGTCGAATGTCACGGCATCGCTGTCCTCCGTGCCCAACAACCGCCAGCTCACAAACACGCCCGTCGACTTTCCTGGCACCACCACAAGTCCGCGACTCAACGCCTCCATCTGACTTTCAGGCGTCGTCTGCGACCAGCATTCTGCCAAGCTCAAACCCAGCATGACGAGCACAGCACACAACCATTTCCTAAGCATATTTCCTTCTTTCTTTTGATTTCTGGGTGCAAAGTTACGAAAAATATTTGGTTTTTCACTCTTTTCATCGTAACTTTGCACAAAGGTTAAGAAAACACTTATAATCATGAACATTGGGATATTTTGTTCGGCTAACGACAACATAGAACGAGAGTACTTCGACCGCACAGAAGAATTTGGACGCTGGTGCGCAGAAAACGGCCATTCCATCGTGTTTGGCGGTTGTAATATGGGACTTATGGGATGCGTGGCGGAGGCTTTCGGAGCCTACCCCCATCCCCTCCCAAAA
>JAFPZD010000196.1 GCA_017417465.1 Prevotella sp.
AGGAATATTTCACGTGAGAGAGCTTTTTTCCCGTTACGTCGGCCCCGTTATCGACAAAGTGCTGGGTCTGCGGTGTACGTCCTGCGGCTATCAGTACAGCGAGATTGCGGGTTCGCTGTCAAGCGTCTACTTCTGCGGCGGCGACTGCGTTGAGGACGTGACGAGCCACCTGATGCCCCATCTCTCGCTTCATCCCACTCTTCGCACATGCAGCTCAGACACCATCCTGAGGGGGATTTCGGAACTGGCCACAGTTAACACGACCTATACCTCCGACACTGGAAAGAGCTATGACTTCAATACGGCCACGAAACTGAACAGCCTGCTGGTGAAGGTGCTCAAGAACACAGGCCAGCTTGTGGCCGGGGAGAGACTTCCCTCCTGCTTGCTGTCGTTCTGCCCCCTGCTTGCTGTTGTTCTGTCTCCTGCTTGCTGTAGTATCGGCTCCTGCTTGCTGTCGTTCTGTCCCCTGCTTGCTGTCGTTCTGTCCCCCGCTTGCTGTCGCATCGGCTCCTGCTTGCTGCCGAAGGGACGCAAGAACCGCTAATCGCTTAACGTCTTTAACCTTTAAACTTTACATCCTCCTCCTGCTTGCTCGCCCCCCCCAAGTAGGACGAACTCCCGCTACATGTTGCATCCGTCGATGACCTGAATAGCAAAGCGCCCCACGGGGATGACCGCAGGGCGTTGTTAAAACATGGTTGTACAACACGATGAAGACGTTTATTCAATCTTCACCTTTACGTAGGGCTTGATGATTACAGGGCCTGCGAGGCCGGATGGCATGAGGGCATCGTCGGCATTCCAGTGCTTCCAGGCGACGAAGGTGGTGCGGCCCGAGGGGCGCTCGTCGGGATGCTGCATCCATTCGGGCCACTGGGCGTAAGTGATACCCTTCGGTTCGTAGTCGAGCGGCAGACGTTCGTCGCCTATCAGGCGGTTTATCCACTGGTTCGTGACGCGCACTTCGATGGTGTTCACTCCTGCCTGCACGGCCTTGGTGATGTCCTTGCTGTAGGGTGCGTTCCAGAGGATGCCCATGTCCTCGTCGTTCACGAAGAGTTCGGCAATGACGAACACCTGGCCGAGGCGCAGATCGAAGACAATGTCGTCGGTGAGATAGTCGTCGGGCAGCGTGAAGGCGCTGGTATAGACGGCGGTACCGCTGAAGTACTTCACATCGTCATCCTCCATTTCGCTGAGCGATACGAGCTTTGGCAACTGGATGTCCCATTCGCGGCCCCACTTCTGGTTGAGGTGCACCTCCCAGCTGCCATCGAGAGCGATGGGTGCGGGCACATCCTCGACATGCGCCTGGAGTGTGTGGCCCTGCGCATCGGTGAGCGCCACTTCGCCCGGAGCAGGCGTCAGCCAGTAGGGTTCTCCGTCCTCGATGATTACGCGCGGCTCGTCCTTGTGTCCCGTCAGGTTGACCGTCTGTGCGTCGGTAAAGTACTTGTCGTAGATTTCCCCGCCTACCACATATTTAAGGTGCAGCCTGGGCTCGCCCATGGATTCTGCGAGTGGGCCGAAGGGCGCCTTCACCTCCTCTGCGTTGAAAATGTATTGGCCCGCCTCTGTCTTCTGTGTCACAAGGTTGGTGACATCGGTGGACTGCGGTGCCCGTTCGTAGTTGAAGGCTGTGGGAATGCGACCGTAGAAGGCGGCCACGATGCAGAGGTCGCCCGTTTCTCCCGGCTGCGGCAGTTCCAGACGATGGCTCTCGGGCACGTTGATTGTGTGTACTTTCCCGCCTGTCGTGTATTTCACATAGGCGCTCTTCACGACACCATGGTAGGGATCTCCGCCAGCCAGTCCGTTGTCTGCCACGACGTTGAGCCGGCCGTCCTTCATGCGATTGTTCAGTTTTTGTGTGATTTCAACCATACCCTCGGGCAGGAACTGTCCGTATTCGGCACGCAGAATCTCGAAGCCGGGCAGCGGCTCGTCCTGCACGCTGCTGAGCGCCTGCTGGATGGAGGTGAACTGCACATCGCCCTTCATAGGCTCACGGAAGACGATGAAGTAGGCTTCCTCGGGCTTGAAGGCGAGCTCGATTTCGGTGGTGCCGTTGCTCTCGGTCCAGGCTGGCACAGGCTCCATCGTGCCTTGCTGTGCGTTCCATAGTTCGGGTACGCGTCCGGCAACGCGGAAGGTGCAGCGCTCCGTGCGATACTCTTTCATCTGGTTGGAGACGAAGTATATCTCGGCCTCTTTCGTCGAGCGGTGGATGTAGAGCAGACGCGTGTCGCCCTGTCCGCCGCTGAAGTCGGCCTTCAAGCCAGTCTTGCTGGCTGCCTCGGCAATCGTGAGGTCCTGTATCTTACCGTCGTTGCTACCCTCGGGTCCCCATAGCTCGTCCACCATGGCTTGGTATTCCGTGTCGCTTTCGGGATATCCTTCCAGCGTGGGCTGTCCCTGGGGGCGCGGGCCGATGATGCATGCGCCGGCCTTGACGAAGGCCTTCAGCTGGCGAAGCAGTGCCAGCGTGGGTTGTTCGCCGCCCGAGAGGGCCATGAAGTAGTAGCTGCGACCCTGGGGGGTGCAAAGTTTGCCGTCGCGCACGCTCATCTGTGCCAGCTTGGTATCCGTCACTTGGTCATAGTCCAGGCCAATCTCGCGTATCTCGGGGCGCTCGCTGCCCATGTTGGGCGACGACTCGCCGATGAAGACCAGCACGTCCTGCACGCCTTCGCCCTGCTGGAGCAGGAACTGCGAGCGGGCACAGTAGTCCATCCAGGCACGGCTCTGCTCCCACCATGTGTTATGTCGGTTGAAGTTCGTGCCATACTGGCCCAGGCTGAAGCCAGGACCCACCTCCCACGGCTGGTGGGCATTCGTGTGCAGGATGAAGCGGTTCACGCCGTTTGTCCAGTTGAAGTCGCCCTGTGCCTTCAGCATGCCGGGATGGTTCCTGTGGCGGCTCTCCATGCCCGTGGCCGTGAACGACTCGGCTCCCACCACCTGACGCCCGTTGGCATGAGCAATCGAGGCTGCCAGATTGGCCATTCCCGAGAAGTCATTGCTGCCCACCCAGAATTCGCTCATGGGCACGTCGGCCGGAGCACCCACCTCCATTGCATTAAACGGGCCCTCGTAGGGTTCGGTCAGGAAGCGCATGCCGTGCTTGTGGCACAGTTCGGCAAAGTAGTCGTAGTAGTTCTCGGCCATCAGCTCGCCAACGGTCAGTCGCAGGTCCCACAGGAATCGCTCGGCCACGGGGCCGCTTTCCACATAGTAGCCAGCCATGGCGGGCAGGAAGAGCTTCAGGTCATAGTGGCGGCGGGCCTTGAACTCGGTCTCGAAGCCCGGTGTCCAGTTGCCGCAGCCCACCTCATAGCTGTCGATGAGCGAACCCGTCAGCCCGGTGCCTACGAGCGGCCCCAGGCGGTCGATGATGGGCTGTATGCCGCCGGCCCAGAAGGCATCCAATGCCTTGCGGCTCATCTTGTCACACTCCAGTCCGTTGCCGCCGGCGAGTGCCGGATGATTGGTCATACCAGTGGGAGTGAACCCAATGCGCAGGATTGTCCAATGCCCATCGGGAGCATCCCACTGCAGCGTGCCGCCTGGCTGCATTTGAGAAGTGAGGTCCACGATGTCGGCCAGATGCACTACTGCACTGTCGGCAATCTCGTTCAGCGACGGCATCAGATGGCGACGGTATACATTGTTGGCCAACGTCTTATTGTTCAAGTCACCGATGCGCTGCGCTGCAAGCGGAGTGGGAAAGGCCAGCACGGCAATGTCCTGATAGCATTCATGTCGCATCGTCGGCTTCGGCATTACGAGACAGAGCGTGCGACCGCCCTCCACCTGCTGCTCGCTCCAGACCACCGTCTGCATGGCATCCTCGGGCTTCACCCACGGTCCGCCGCTCGACGACCATCCCGGGCCGTTGTGGAAGGAAAGTTCCATGCCCAGACGCTTGGCTTCGCTGGCAGCATGTTTGAAGAGTTCGAGCCACTCGTCGCTCAGGTACTCGACGGCTCCCTGTGGGAAGCCCATGCCGCCATTGAACAACGTGGCTTCGTGGATGCCTACGCGATGCATAGCTTCCAGGTCGGCCGTAATGCCCTCGCGCGTCACATTGCCGTCAAGCCAGTGCCACCAAGTGCACACTTGCGCCTCCTTTGGCGGATTGTTAAACCCCTCGCGCAGGGATTTCAAGCTTTTGTCTTTGACTGCCGTTGTCGGCGTACAGCTCATCAAGCACACCAAAAGGGCTGAGAGAATAATTGCAGTTTTCTTCTTCATTGGGCGTATCAGCCTAAATTCCGCAGCACTTTAGTTTGATTTTTTTTATAAGTTCCTGAGCAACAAAAAGTTGCCCAGGATTTTGTCATGTCAGATTTTTCACTTACCTTAGTGCTGCGTTTCAAGACAAGCAAAATCGCACATGACATGGCAAAGGTAAGCATAAAATCTGAGAGAATCACT
>JAFPZD010000197.1 GCA_017417465.1 Prevotella sp.
TAATTACAGTTTATAAACAAGGACCTCCACTCCTTATTAATATATTCATAACTAATTGATATATAGATAGTTATAATAATAATGAGGGATAAATACACCCTCAAAATAGAAACTGTAATAACTGTAATTGTAATTGAAGCATACTATCGTTTCATCTAAAAAGCAGATAATCAATGAGATACAACATTTCAAGCACAAAGGCTCCCGAGATGCCAAACCTCGGAAAAGGTACAGAATGTATCAAATTACTGCTCACGCAGGCCTCGAATGACATGCACGAACCCCTCGTTCCGATGCTCTTTCCCTCTCTTGGCGCGCACATCAGCGGCGCAGAATTTCAATATCCCGACCGCTCGTGGAAGGAAACATGCGGTATGATGGCCCAACTAGTGGGCAATTCGGGCGACAACAAGGGGCAATTGACCCCTCTTGTGAAGGCTATTTGTCGCGACTTCAGTCTACACGACGAGGCGGAATACAAAAAGCTGGAGGAGTGGACGAAGTTATATCAAGCCAAAAAGAACGCTAAGGACACACCCGTATGTCCGACCATCGCCATATGGTTTCCACCCATCGACACCACCAAGCCGGCCCTCCTCAAGAATGCCATAGCATTGGAGAAACTGGGCGAACGCACGCAGTACTTCAACCTGCCCGAGGTGGAGATGGCCGACCAGCTATGCGGCAGTCACAAGGGCGTGTCGAAAATATTCCGCAACATCTTCGACAAGGAGCGGACGGGAGCCCTGCGCGCCACGGCCGAAGGCGTCACCGGCAACCCCACGATGCGTGCCAACATCACGATGTCGGGCGTGCCCGTTACCGTGCGTCCCTTCTACAAGCGCGAACTCTTCAACGGCACCTTCGGCCGCATCGTCTTCTCATACAAGCCGCGTGGTGGCCGTAAGGGTAAGATTCCCCGTGTGGGCGAGTTCTCGGACGAGTTCTACCAGAAGCTCGACGAATACATGGCTCGCCTCGACCTCTGCAAGGGCCGCTACATCATCCGTCCACTGAACAAACTGATCGACCACTTGGCCGAGGATATGGCGACGCTGGGCGATCTGACCGATGATGACGACCTCTGGGACATCTCAAAGCGCGCGCTCATCAATGCCTGGAAGGCAGGCTGCGTGATGTGGGCACTCAACAATCAGACATGGACCAAGGCCATGGGCGAGCTCGTGGAGTGGCTGGTCTATCACGACCTGTGGTCAAAGATGCAACTCTTTGCCGACATGTTCAGCCAAGTTCCCGATCAGGTGAGCGAGGCTCAGCGCCGCGGTCCGAAAAATATGCTCGACTCGCTGCCCGATACGTTCAACGAGGCTCAGCTGGAAGCACTCCGCGCTGAACTTGGCAAAGGGTCGGATGGCACTAAAGGACAGTTGAATCAATGGGTGTTCCGCAAGTTCATCAGCTATTCGAACCAGACGGGACTGTATACCAAAACAGAGGAGTATCTGAATGGATAAGCACGAACTACAGAAGCTGCGCGATTTGCCCATTGAGGGAGTCGCGCAGCGGCTCGGACTCCACGTGGCGAGGCATAAGAGCCTCTGTCCGTTTCACGACGATCATCATGCGTCGTTGTCATTCAGCATGAGCCGGAACACGTTCCGCTGCTTCGTGTGCGAGGCTAAGGGCGGGGTGATCGACCTCGTGATGCGCCACCTCAACAAGGACTTCCGCGAGGCCTGCCAGTGGTTGGCCGATGAGAACAATATCATCCTTGAGGAATGGAAGCCAGCCAAGTCGGAAGAGATTCAGAAGCCTTTCGATGTTTCTCGCTATGAGCGTTTTTTCGAGCGCCCATGGCTGTTACCCGAGGCGAGGCGGTTCCTCTTCGAAGAGCGGCGGCTGGATGAGCGCGTGGTGCGCTGGTGCCGGCTTACATCATGGAAGGACCGGCGGGACGTGCCGTGGTTGCAAATACCTTACTACGACCGCGACGGTCGGCTGGTGGGCGTTCAGAATCGCAACCTGGTGCGCGGCGGCTCGCCTCGGTTCCGATTCCCCAGCGGGTCGCAATGCGGCATCTACAATCTGCCCATCCTGAATCTGCTGCGCCCAGGCGACGAGCTCTACATTACCGAAGGCTGCTCCGACTGCTGGGCCATGCTCTCAGCCGGTCATAAGGCCATCGCCATCCCCTCGGCCACGCTGCTGGGGCCAAAGGATGTGGAGCAATTGTCAACTGTCAATTGTCAACTGTCAACTAACTTCCACATGTATCCCGACCGCGACGAGCCCGGCGAACGGCTGTTTCTCCAGTTGCAGAAGGTTCTGCCCAGTCTGGTGCACCACCAGCTGCCACCAGGCTGCAAGGATTATAGCGAGTATTATCTAAGGACGAAATATCCTGACGATTCATAATGGAGGTTTTAGGGTACCAAAAAGCGCTCCGAGTAACCCCAGAGTTTAGACCGACTAAACCAGGATTTTAATCGGAGTAAACCCAGACTTTACTCCGTCTAAAGTGAACCCCCTATTTTTAGGGCGATTAAGAGATAAAAATGAACTGAATTTTAAGAAATAAAAATTTAAACAAAATTACACGATTATGATATCAAGAGGAATTAGAAATTGTAACCCACTGAATATCCGCCGAGGCA
>JAFPZD010000198.1 GCA_017417465.1 Prevotella sp.
AGTAGTCTTGTTCGTTTCATAAACTTACTCAATTAACTCAAAATGCTGGAAGTCCTTGCACGATGTCCAGTCGCCGCCCCACTCGAAGCCAGCCTCGGTGAAGAGGCGGAAGCAGAGGTCGTCGTGGTCTATCTTGTAGGGGAAGTCCCACGTGCGATCGCAGTATGCCTCGGCAGTAGCGGGCTGGATGTAACGGGTGCCGTCGGCACGGTCCTTGTAGTAGGGGTTGTAGAGCGTGTTGATGTCGATGGCCAGTCCGCGGGCGTGCTTCGAGAGCTTGGTGGTGCCGGCGATGGCGCGGTAGCAGAAGGACGACGAGTTGTTGTCGCGCATCTGCGTCTCATCGTCTGCATCATACACGTCGGGCAGCAGCATCCGCTGGATGGGGTACTTGGCGTCGAACAACTGGCGCAGGATGGTGGCCACACGGTCAGCAATCTGCTTGTTCACTATCATCTCGCCCACATGCATCTGACCATCGTAGTCCCAATGCAGGGCGCGGATGTGACGCAGGTCATCACGCCCGATGTAAGGGTTTTCCTTATAGGTCTTGCCCTGCATACGCTGCCATACACCATCGGGGATAGGGTCGGCGGCGAAGCAATTGTCTATGCCGCCAAAGGCTTCGACGGCCTCCTGACTCACGGTTCGACCAGCCTGCCACTCGGTAAGGGGTTTTATGTCGACGGGAAAGGTAAAGTCGGTCTTTACGACACCCTCGCCGTAGATGGTCTTGAAGTCATCGCGCATGGAGATGACATGATACCCGGCCTCGCGCCACTGCTGGCCCAGCGTGAGGGCTTTTTCGCGGTTGGCATGGTCGCGCTGGTCGTCGTCGGCAATGAGCATGAAGGCTGCCGACTTATACTTCGGGTTGCTGAGCGCATAGTTGTGCATGGCTGCGTCGCCGCCGCTGTTGCCGAACGACAGCACCGGCACCTTGCCAATCTCCTGGGCAATCTGCTTCACCTTGTTCGTCTTCAGGTTCTTGATGATGAGTTCGTCGGAGCGCAGGATGCTCTCCTCACGGCCCATCGTGTAGTTGACACCCTCTTCCGTACCCTGGGCGGAGGACACGAGTCTGACGTCCATACCGATGACGCGGTTGGAGGGGATGCCGATACTTTCCGTCAGTGCACGGCAGATGAAGCGGTCGGAGCCCGAGACCACGTAGCAGGTAAAGCCGTTGTCCTTCAGGTAGTCGAAGACTTCGAGCATCGGCTTATAGAAACTCTCACCATAGGTCATGCCCGAAAAGCCGTTGGCGGGCTGGGCGGCGTATGCCTTCACGTAGGCATCAAACTCGGCCAGCGTCATGCCGGCGTATGCCTTGGCTGCGGCCAGGGCGTGCCTCATGTCGAAGTGGTCGGGCAGTTTCTTGCCCGTGCGCACGAAGTCGCGTATCTCCTGTGCCGTCTCCATCACGTCTTTTGGGGCCTCATAGTCGGGGTCATCCAGCGCACGGTATTCCAGCAGGTTGTACTCGAAATATGTGGGATAGAGTTCGCCCACAAACGTGCCATCCATGTCGAACGTTGCGATGCGGTCTTCCTCTTTAATATAATTGGGTGAGTTGGCATTGGTAACGTCCTGTACATAGTCCTGCAGGGCAGTGAGTGCCTCGCTCTGATTCCATAGCGTGAAGTATTTCTTCGCCGCCGGAGTGACGACGGTGCTGTCATCATCCTTGGAACACGATGCCAACGTCGCCGTGGTGCCGCAGAGGATGAGGATGGCGGCGAGCATCCATAGTTTCTTTAAATTCATTTGTTCAGTTGCTTAACTGGGAATGTGAAATAGGTGTCGGGGAAGGGCTCATCCTTCAGCGTGAAGTGCCACCACTCAGTGTCGAGGGGCTTGAAGCCGTGGGCGAGCATGGCGCGGCGCAGAATCATGCGATTCTTGAACTGCTGTTCGGTGATGCTGCGCTTCGGTGTGGCAGGTGATTTGCTGTTATCGCCTGTGTATTCGCCCGTCTCGGGATTGCCGCAGAAGTCGGGGTGGCTCTCGGGACCGAACCAGTCGAAGGTGCCGCCCATGTCAAGTTCCTTTTCCGAAGCCATGTCGAAGAGCGTCAAGTCAACGGTGCTGCCGCGTGTGTGGCCGCTCTTCTCCATGATGTACTCCTGCTTGAAGAGCACGCTCTTGTCGAGGTCGGGATAGAAGTAGGGCTTCATCTCCGTGGCTGTGAGGTCAGCGGCCCAGCGCACGAAGTGGTCAACGCCCTTCTGCGGGCGATAGGCATCGTAGATCTTCAGGCGGTAGCCCTGCTGTCGCACGTCGTCTGAGACTTCCTTCAGCGCCTGTGCTGCCTCCTTGGTGAGCAGGGCCGTGGGCTCCTCATAGCCGTCGATGCGCTGGCCCACGAAGTTATAGGTGCCGTAGTAGCGAATCTCCAAGATGGCGTCGGGTACGGCATCGGTAAGAGTTACAAACTGGCTGCTGTCGTCCGTCGGACTAACCACAGGATTGTCGTCCTCACTGTTGCAACAGGTAATCACACAAGTGCCGCAGGTGATGATAAAGATGGCGGCAAGCATCCATAGCTTCTTCTGTTTCATTGTCTTCTATTATACATTATTATATTCATATCCTGCTGAGACCCTGTAAACGGCATCACTCGCTGTTGTCGCCGCGCAGTAGCACCGCTGAGGGGTCGGCGGGCGAGAGGGTAATCCATCGCCCGCTGCTCGGTATAGAGCGTATCTTTCGGGTGTCGTGATGCGGTTGCACTCTGCCTCCTATCCATGCATCCCGTTATGGAGAGCACAATGGTCGCCACTAACATTATACAGGTATATAATCTTCTGCTCATAATTGGCTACAAAGGTACTCATTTTTTGTCGAACTGTCGAACGCTTTAAGCTTTTTAACCCGATTTTAGCGGCATTTGGGCAGAAAAGCAAATAATTAACATAAATAAAAAATCCGCGTAAACACTTGGTTTACACGGATTTTCTTATTATTTTTCTATTGTTGTTTATCGGCGATTACTTCACCTCCTC
>JAFPZD010000199.1 GCA_017417465.1 Prevotella sp.
GGAGCTCATCTGCGAGGGCACGCCCGTGAAGCTCGACGGTCTGGGCACGTTCCGCCCGACCTTCGACTGCAAGGTGGCCGCCTCGGAAGAGGACTTCTCGGCACAGGAGAACATCATCGGCATGCACATCCGCCTGTACCCCGAGCAGACGAAGGAGGCCGAGAACCTGTCGTCGCGACAGCTGCTCAACAAGGTGTCGCTGAAGAAGTCGGACCTTGTGAAGCCCACTGACCTCGATGGTGACGACGAGCCCGACGAGCCTTAAGCGAGGACGAGCGCAAGCGCGAGAAGCCCGCAGCCCCATGCACACACGGGGGTTGCGGGCTTCCACTTCTACCTACTTCTTCACAAACGGCTTCAGGCCCTTGACGGCCTCCGCAGCAGTGATGCGTCGTCCACCGTTGTCGAGGTCGATGAGGATATAGCGGTTGTTGCCCATCCCCAGCTCCTTCATGTACGACAGCTGGCGCAGGCCATGGCGGGTCTCAATGCGCTCCACCATGTCCTTATGTTCCTCGGCGGTCATGGCATAGATCAAGTCGATGCAGGCCTGGTCGATGGCGAGGATGTCCGTTGACGAGAGGATGCCCACGTCAGGCGTCACCACGGGGGCAGCGGCCACGCCCTCGCAGTCGCACGACACCGACATGTTGCGCATCACGTTGACGTAGGCGACGTGGCGGCCAAAGTAGTCGATGGTGGCCTTGGTCGATTCCGTCATGCGCTCCATGAACTCCTCCTTGGCGATGTCCCACTGGTTAGGCTGGTTCGGCGTGGTGTGAATCCAGCCCTTGCCGATGCGCCCGTCGGCACAGCCAATGCCAATGTTCTTGTTCGAGCCGCCGAAGCCGCCCTGCGTGTGTCCCTTGAAATGGGTCAGCGCCACCATCGCGTCGTAGTTGGTGAGGTGCGAGCCAACCGACATCTTCTTCATCCACTTGCCACCGTTGATGGGGAGCGTCGTGGTGCCCTGCTCGTCGATAATGTCAACGGGGCAGAACGTCCAGCCGTTCACCTTCAGTGTCTTGCGGTGCTGCTCAGTGGTATAGCGGTCGCCAGCGTAGTAGGTGTTCGTCTCGATGATGTTGGCCTGCGGCAGGTCCTTTGCCATCAGCGCTTTCACCCATTCGCGAGGGATGATGTTAGGACCATTCGGCTCACCGGTATGGAGCTTCACGCCCACATGCCCACTGATGTGGTCACACACCTGCTCGTAGGCTTTGATAAGGCCCTCGGCCGAGAGATTACGGGTGAAATACACCACCGACTCATTGCCCGTACGCTGCTCGTAGGGGACGTACTTATTGCCATCGCCGCCAGGAACCTGCGCGTTGGCAACAACCATTGACACGATGCCGAACAATGCGGCCAAAATCATCTTTTTCATATTCATTTTGCTATTAGTTTCCAAAATCAACGGCAAAGATAGCAAATAATCGGCAGAAAACCAGCAATGTGCGCCCAACATTATGAAACTTTAGGAGTTTTGAAGCGGAAAATCCTCATTCGCCAGGCATCTTAACTTACAAGACCTCGCCTCGTTCTTGCGTCCCATTGGTAGTAAGCGGCAAAGCCGAGCGCCTTTGCATCACTCCAACTATCTGAGCACGATTCGCAAGTCAATCACGTTCGAAAGCAAAAAATAGGGCAAAACTCTTTACCTAGGTTAAGACTTTTGCCCTCGGCATCCGTTTTTCGGTCTTGTCGGGGGCTTTTTTTGTGGGACTTTCTATAACTTTGTGGCTATGAATAACTCTCGGAGAAGATTACAGCATGAAAAAAAATGCCCCGAACGAAATATTTTCGCGAAAATGTTGTATATATAATACAAAGGTATAACAATAAAAGAAGAATGTACAAAAAAACTATCATCACCATCCTCCTCGCCCTCGTTGCAATGGTGGGACAAGCTAAAAAGACAATCGTATGGGAAAACCCGTCTGTTGCTTATTCTGCCATTCCGTATTTTCAAATCCAAAAGGTGGAAATGACGAAGGAAAAGACTGCCATGTATGTCAGGATGGCTCTTTTACCAGGTTCTGGATTCCGAATCAGCAAAGAAAGTTATCTGCAAACAAACGGGAAGCAGTATGGCATCCTTGGGAGCGACAGCATACCTCTGGGAGGAGATTACATTGTTCTGGACGACACAGGAAGGAAAGACTTCATCCTCTATTTCAAGCCCTTACCTTTGGACACGAAAGAATTTGACTTCTTGGAAGGTTTGGCGAAAGGCGACTATAAGGTGTTTGGCATCCACGACAAAGACTACACGATGCCTCCCGCTTCCGTGCCAACTGAATACATGGCCGATGATGACGGGGAAGGATTGGCGGAACTGAAGTTCGATGCTACGCCTGCTACCATACATTTCAAGTCGTTAAATTATCGTAAGGGAATGAACACGGAGATCCAAGTGCAATATGTTGATTTGAAGAATCCTGCAAAGCCCATGAATGTCGAAACGAATTTGAATAATGATGGTGAAACCAGCCTTAGCCTCCCCATATGCCTGCCTCAGATTGTGTGGATCAATATCTTTAACATTCCATGGAGTTCAATGGGGTGTGTATATCTTTCACCGGGTAAGGACGTGACCGTCCTTGTTGACATGCTACACGATGACGCTGGCGTCAATAGCAAGATTGTAGGCGCCAAAGGCTATTACGCCAAGTTTGGCAAAGATTGGTATCAGTCTGCTCTTGACGAGGATACAGAAAATGGTCCTCAGAAACCTACCATTAAAAAGGAAGACATTCACGATGTGCAGACGTTAATTAGATATTGTGATGAAGAACGAGAGAACTACGACAAATGGGTAAAGAACTCAAACTATTGCAAGGCGATCAAAGAATATAAGATACAATTTGTGTACTTACCGATATTTATGTTTGAAGGCGAACAAGATTCCCTGTCCAAAACAAAGGAATTCAGAGACTATGTGCTTCGTAACTACACCCAAAATCTACACAATAAGAAATTGGCATTCAATAACAATTTTGTGGATGCCAGCAAGTACTATGCAATGACAGATGAACGAGGCTTCAATGCCGACCTCGCCCGCTACTGCTACTATCTGCCACAGGTGCTTGACTCCAAGAAAGTTGAGAAACCGCTTATCGAGGACAAGAATCTCTCTGGCCTGTACGACAAATACGTTGGCGAGTATCAGAAGACGATTGCTGCCAACAAAGAGGGACTGCCAGATAACGCCCACTATCTCGACATGACGGATGTAGTACCCCACAACATCCTGCAAACCATCCTCGAACGCTACAAGGGTAAGACCGTGCTCATCGACATCTGGGCCACATGGTGTGGTCCATGCAAACTCGGGCATGAGAAGATGAAACCCCTCAAAGAAGAACTCAGCGACAAGGACATCGTGTATGTCTATCTCACCTCCACCACGTCGAAATATGACGAATGGAAGAAATACATCACCGACATTTCGGGCGAACATTACTATCTGACTCAGGAACAGATAGACGCTGTATTCAAACAGCTACAGGCGGATGGATACCCTACCTTTGCCATTTATACTTCGAATGGGAATAAGGTCACCTCTTTCTCCGGTTTCCGTAGCATAGAGGACATCAGAGAAGCTTTCGGAAAAGCCTTCAACAACAAATAAATCGAAACGAACTATGAACAAGAAAGAAAGGTTTTACGATGTTGATAACATCGTGGAATGGCGCCACATCATCACCATCCTGTTCGCCCTCGTCACAATAACAGGGCTGGCGCAGGAAGAGCGCATCGATACAGTAGTTCCGAAATTCCTTTCCAATGGCTATTTTTTCCGTGAAATGCCTACACTTCCCGACGGCGAGAAAACGATGTCTCGACTAAAGGACAAGGAGGGTAACAGCGTCACCGTCATCAATGTTAACGCCAAACTGCCCAAGTCGCTCATCCGTAAGGCTATCCCCCGCAAGCAGGTTCACAATGCCGACCAGTTCCTGAACGGCTTAAATATGATGGCTACAATGACCTCGCTGACGCAGGCTGGCGTCAAGGCTGACGGCACATGGTATTCGCCCAAGGAGGGTGAGCCTTTCCCACAGTTCTCAGAGAAGGACATGGACGGGCGCACATGGACGAACGACAGCGTAAAGGGGCACGTCATGGTGCTCAACCTCTGGTACTCCGGTTGTGGCCCCTGCCGAGCCGAAATGCCCATCCTTTCCGAGTGGAAGGAGCAATTGCATGACGTGATGTTCTTCTCAGCCACCTACCACGATGCCGAGACGGCCAAGCGCATTACTGACAAGCACCACTTCACATGGACGCATCTCGTTGAGGCGAAGGATATGATGGCGTGGATTGGCACCGAAGGTTTCCCCCTCACCATCGTGGTCGACAAAAAAGGCATCGTCCGCAATACCGTCCACGGCACCAACGAGATGAAGCGCGAAGAACTGTTAGCGAAAATCAAAGAGACCGAGGCGGAATAAATCAAAACGAATATGAACAACGAAGCACGCAAAACTCTATACCAATTCTACACCGACAAGGTAGCGGCACTGACGACTGAGATTGCTGAGTTGAAACGTCATAACACGACATTCGTGCTGGCGGAACTTGCGGCTTTCGTGGCTATGCTAGCAAGCCTCGTGGCTTATACCTTGACTAGTATCGGTGTCCTGTTTATCGTTCTCGCCGTGGTTTTCTTCGCCGCTTATTATTTCATCCGTCAGGTAGATGCGGGGAGAAGCAACAAGGCTGACGAATGTGAGCGACTGCTGAAAGTGTATGAAGACGAACTGTCTTACCTGAATGGCGACTTCTCTTGTTTCGATGCAGGAGAGAAATATATTGACCCGCATCACCCGTTTACGTTCGACATGGACATTTTCGGTGCTGAATCCCTCTTTAACCGCATGAACAGGACTGTCACAACAGGTGGCAGCGATTATTTGGCTACCATTCTTTCCCAGACAGAAGTGCCATCGGCGGAGGCCATATCCCACCGTCGCGAAGCCATTGCAGAGCTGGCAGAACGGGAGAGCCTGCGCTCTACCTTCTTGATGCGAGGCAGAGGACAGCATATCAACACCGATGCTGTCTTGGAGGCACTGCGTGAGGTGCGGGATACAGACATTTCCCATTTAGCACTCAGCCGGACCTCATTTGTTATAGCTATCCTGAGTTTAGTAGTCTTCTATGGTTTGCTAATAGGTGCTGTGTTTGGTCCTCTGCCAGGTTCTTGGCCAATGCTATGGTTGCTCGTCCAAATATCAGCGGCCTACTTGGTCTTCGGTCGGACGCTGAAAAAGGTCAATGCTTCCATCAATGTCATTCTGCCACGATTGGGCACATACGTCAGCATGATAATGCTCATCGTGGAGTCTGATTTGAAAAGCCTGGAAGCACGTGAAATCATGAGACGGCTCGCAGGCAATCAGCAGAACGCTACCAAGTCTTTCCGACAGTTGAAGAGCATCTTGGACGACCTCGATCAGCGCACTGAGGTATGGGTACCCATATCGAATGCGCTCTATTTGGCCGACTACTTCATTGTGCGCCGCTTCCTTCAATGGCAACAGCAGTATATGCCCTGCATTGAAGACTGGATTCAGGCAGTGAGCCATTTCGATGCGCTCGTATCGATGGCCACATTTCGCTATAACGAACCGGCAGGGACGGATGCAGAGATAATCGAGGTCGATGCTGTAGTCTATTCTGCCCAAGGTATCTACCACCCATTCCTCGGCGAGCAGGCTGTCCGTAATGACTTCCAAATAGACGACGGCCACTACTACATCATCACGGGAGCCAACATGGCAGGTAAGAGCACCTTTCTCCGTTCTATTGGCATCAACTATATCCTTGCTCTTTGTGGATTGCCTGTCTTTGCCAACCATCTTAAGGTGTCACGTTTTTCGTTGTTCAGCAGCATGCGCACCACCGATGACCTTGCTCACGGCATCAGCTACTTCAATGCCGAACTGCTCCGACTAAAACAACTCATCGGGTATTGCAAGCAAAATCGACACACGCTCATCATCCTCGACGAAATACTCAAAGGCACTAATTCGCTCGACAAACTCAACGGCTCGCGCCTGTTCCTGCAAAGCATTTCCGACCTTCCCGTCACAGGCATTGTCGCGACCCACGACCTCGAGCTCTCCAAGATGCAACAGGAACACCCCGACCGTTTCCACAATTATTGCTTCGAAATACAGCTCTCTGACGAGATAACCTACACTTATCGCATCACCGAGGGCGTCGCCCGCAATCAGAATGCAACGTATTTGTTACAGAATGTACTGAAAGAACAAGCACTATGAGCAGTTTTGGTTTTTTGCTCGCTTATTCGTACCTTTGACCTGCGCTCGAAAGTACTCCCGCTCGAAAAAACTTAAAATAGTTTTGGTTTTTTGCTCGCTTATTCGTACCTTTGAGCTTCGCTCGAAAGTACTCCCGCTCGAAAAAACTCAAAATAGTTTTGGTTTTTTGCTCGCTTATTCGTACCTTTGAGCTTCGCTCGAAAGTACTCCCGCTCGAAAAAACAAAAAAAGTTTTGGTTTTTTGCTCGCTTATTCGTACCTTTGCACCCGAAAAGAAATGGAAATAAAGAAAAGCAGGGAAGCTGACCTCGACCGCGGACGCCCGCAACGGTTCCTATTAGGACTGCTGCTGGCATTGGCGTGCCTTTATGTCGCATTGGAGTATACGCTCACGCCCGACGACCCGCTCGACGACCCTGACCTGCTGGCACAGCTGTCGATCGACAGCGAGCTGCCACCAATGATGCGCCCCGACAACATGCTGATGCTGGCACCGAAGGCCGAGCCGAAACCCGCCACGAAGCTGAAGGTGGTCGACGAGGAGTCGGAGCCTGAGCTGCAGGAGGAAGAGGAGCCCGTGGAGACCGACATGGACAGTGACATGGAGGCCGTTGAGGACGAGGAGGACATCACCCTCGAAGCAGAAAAGCCCGACGACGAGGAGGCGGTGAGCTTCCGTGTCGTTCAGGACCTGCCACAGTTCCCCGGTGGCCCGACGGAATTCATGAAATGGCTGACGCGCAATCTGAAATATCCCAAGTCGGTGGAGGAGCTCAAGCAGCAAGGCGAGGTCATCGCCGAGTTCATCGTCAACAAGGACGGTTCAATCACCGACGTCAAGGTCGTCAAGTCGTTCCATCCGCTCTGCGGTCGCGAGGTGCTGCGCGTGCTACGCATGATGCCCCGCTGGACGGCGGGCATCCAGGACGGCGAGCCCTGCCGCACCAAGGTCAGCATCCCCGTCGTCTTCCACCTGTAACCTCCCCTCAACTATTCACTTTTCACTAATCACTATTCACTAAAAATGTACACGCCTGAAGAACTACTTAAACAAGTCAACGAAGCCATCAATGCACTGCCCTACGACCGGCAGCCCGCTTCCCTCTACGAACCCATCCGCTACGTCCTCGCCCTCGGTGGCAAGCGTCTGCGCCCAGTGCTCATGCTGCTGAGCCACAACCTCTTCAAGGAGCACCCTGAAGCCATCATGACGCAGGCCGTCGCCTTGGAGACCTACCATAACTTCACGCTGCTGCACGACGACCTGATGGACAATGCCGACGTGCGGCGTGGTCAGCCGACTGTGCACCGCAAATGGGATGCCAACACGGCCATTCTCTCGGGCGACACCATGCTGCTACTGGCCTTCCAGCGTATGCAGCAGTGCGACGCTAAGCACCTGCCACTGGTGATGAGCCTCTTCACCGAGACGACACTCGAGATTGACGAGGGCCAGCAGATGGACATCGACTTCGAGACACGCAACGACGTCACCGAGGCCGAATACATTGAGATGATCCGCCTGAAGACCAGCGTGCTGCTGGCCTGCGCGATGAAGATCGGCGCCATCATGGGCGACGCCTCCGACGCTGACGCCGACCTGCTCTACCGCTTTGGTGAGCGGATGGGCCTCGCCTTCCAGCTGCAGGACGATCTGCTCGACGTCTATGGCGACCCGAAAGTGTTTGGAAAAGCCATCGGCGGCGACATCACCGAAAACAAGAAGACCTACATGCTCATCAACGCCCTGAATCACGCTGACGACAGCCAGCGGCAGGAGCTGACACAGTGGATCGAGGCTCGCGACTTCGACCGCCAGGAGAAAGTGGCAGCCGTCACCCGTCTTTACGACGCCATCGGCATCCGCCAGCTCTGCGAAGCTAAGATCAACGAATACTTCGCACAGGCCAGCCAACTGTTGGAACAGGTGAGCGTCGACAGCGAGCGCAAGGAACAGCTGCGCCGCTACACCGCCAGCATGATGAACAGACAGTATTGATAGGAAGGAGGTGAGGAGTTGAGGAGATGTGGAGGTAAAGTTGGATACCTCTGCTGCTCTGAGATCCACAAAAGGAACGCTGGTGACAAGGAATATATCTATTCTACTTTACCTCCCCAATTCCTCAACTCCACAACTCCACAACTCCCCAACTCCCCAACTCCTTGAACTACATCGACACCCACGCCCACATCGACGGCCAAGAGTTTGACCAGGACCGCAATGAAGTCATCGCACGAGCCCGCGAGGCTGGTGCGGCTGCCATCTTCGTACCCGCCATCGACCTGCCGTCTTCATGCCGCATCCTCGCCCTCTGCCAGCAGCACCCCAGCTATCTCTACCCCATGGCCGGCCTCCATCCCGAGGAGGTCCGTGCCGACTGGCGCGACGTGCTCAGCGAAATAAAGAAACTCATTGCCCCCACCTCGGGGACCGTAGGGGATGCCTCACCCCTCATCGCCATCGGCGAGGTAGGCCTCGACTTCTACTGGAGCCGCGAGTTCGAAAAGGAGCAACTCGCAGCTTTCGAGGAACAGGTGCAATGGTCGGTAGAGACACGCCTGCCCCTGATGATTCACTGCCGCAAGGCCCAGAACGAAATGGTAAGTATAATAAAAAGGTACGCACGTGAGCTGCCCGGCGGCGTGTTCCACTGCTTCACCGGCAACGCCATAGAGGCTGAAGAGCTGCTACAGTTTCCCCAGTTCGTACTCGGCATCGGCGGCGTGCTGACGTTCAAGAAATCGCACCTGCCCGAAGTGCTCCCTGCTGTCGTTCCCCTCGACCGCATCGTCTTAGAGACCGACGCCCCTTACATGGCCCCCGTTCCCCTGCGTGGCCAGCGCAACGAGCCAGCCTATGTGCGTCACGTCATCGCTCGCATGGCCCAGGCTTACGGTGTTAGCGAGGAGGAGGTGGCCACACGCACCACGGCAAACGCCAAGCGCGTCTTCCACATTACCAACTTTTGATTATTGACTGCATGTTTTGGAGCGTTTGCCAAAACATGCAGTCATCAGAAGTAGGTATCACCACATCGGCAATCGCCCCGAAAGTGCCTGTTTTCGGCATTTTCCCCATTTTTAGGTATTGGCAAAATGCCCAAATCGCCGTACCTTTGCACCTGATTTCAAGACACTATCAGGTATATGAGAAAACTATTCTGTATCATCTTTTTCGCCTTTGCAGGAGGCCTTCTCTTTGGGGGGAGGCTCGCAAATATTCATGCCCAAGTCAATGCTGCCGACAGCGTGATGCAACATGCCAAAGGTAACAAGCTGAGCGTAGGCGGCTACGGAGAGGTGGGCTACACGCGTGAGTTTTTCAGCGACCACGTCAACAGGTACAGCTCGCCCGCCTTCTACAGCGACGACCCTTCGCACGGGAAGTTCGACATTCCCCATGCCGTCGTCTATCTTGGCTACGACTTTGGCAAAGGATGGACCATGGGCACGGAGATAGAGTTCGAGCACACGGGTACCGGCTCAGCCATTGAGAACGAGGCCGACGAGGCTGCCGAATGGGAATACGAGCAGGAGAAAGGCGGCGAGGTGGAGCTGGAGCAGTTCTGGCTTAACAAGCGCTTCTCACGGGCGGCCAACCTGAAGTTCGGCCACTTCGTTGTTCCCGTAGGACTGAACAATGCCCACCACGAGCCACTGAACTATTTCACCGTCTATCGGCCGGAGGGCGAGAACACCATTCTCCCGTCGACCTGGCACGACACGGGCATTGCCTTCTGGGGACAGCATGGCAAATTCAAATACGAGCTGCAGCTGGTAGCCGGACTCAATGCCATGTTCTTCAACCGCGACAAGTGGATACACCACGGCGCCGGCTCACCCTTTGAGTTCAAGCCTGCCAACCAATACGGCTTCGTCGCACGTCTCGACTACCACGTCATGCCGGGCATCAGGATGGGCATCAGTGGCTACTACGGCAACGCCGCACACAACACCTACCCCAACGACCTGAAGGGCGACGGCAAACCTTACGACAAGGTGAAAGGCACCGTGGCCATCGGCGCTATTGACGCCACGCTGAACCGCTGGAACTGGATAGTACGCGCACAGGCCGACTACGGCTATGTGGGCGACACCGAGAAGCTGAACATCATCAAGGATGCCAAAGCGCACGCCTCAAACTCGCCCGTAAAGAGTGCCATGATAGGCAAGAACGCCGTCAGCATGGGCATTGAGGCGGGCTACGACGTGTTATCGCAGATCACAAAGCTACGGAACGACCATCAGAAGTGCTACGTCTTCGGGCGCTACGAGTACTACGACAGTTATATCCCGGCCAAGAACAAGCAGATGTTCGACTACACTAATGTGAACCGCATCGCAACGGGCCTGAACTACTACCCTGTGCCAGAGATTGCCATCAAGGCCGACTATAGCATCCGCCTGCTGAAGTCACCCTACAACAACGAGCCAAGCCTGAACATCGGCATTGCCTACGAGGGATTCTTTTTGTAAGGAGATGAGGAGATGTGGAGTAAAGGAGTAAAGTAGTAAAGGAGTAAAGGAGTAAGGAGTTGAGGAGATGAGGAGATGAGGAGATGAGGAGGTAAAGTAGAATACCTTTTACATAACATAAGTCCCACTCCACGACTATCGTCCCCTAACTCCCCAAGAAACTCCACAAGAAACTCCACAACTATCGCCCCTTAACTCCCCTTCGCTCGAGCTCTGCTCGCTTGCTACCAAAGGGACGTAAGAACTCCCCTTAACTCCCAAAGAAACTCCCCAGGAAACTCCCCAAGAAACTCCCCAGATTCCTAAAGAATATTCCAAATTGAACAACAAATAAAAAAACTACGATGAAAAAGATTTTTATGTACGCCATGCTCTTCGCAGCATGCACACTGGGATTCACATCCTGCTCGGACGACGATGACAACAAGGACGACAACCAGCAGTTGACAGAGAAGGAACAGGCCATGCAGGCCATCACCGAACAGTATGTCAACAACGTTGTGTTCCCCATCTACAAGTCGCTGGCATCGCAGACAGCCGACCTCTACGACCAGCTGGTCAGTGCCAAGGGCAAGCTACGGGCAGGCACACTCACGCAAACCGACATCGACAATATCTGCACGACGTTCGTCAACGCACGCTCGGCATGGGAGAGCAGCGAGGCATTCCTCTACGGAGCAGCCACCGACTTCGGCATCGATCCTCACATCGACACGTGGCCCCTCGACCGCACAGCCCTCGCCAAGGCACTGAGTAGCAACGAGATCATCAGCGACCTCGACGACCTGGACGACGGTGGCATCGACAATGCCCGTGCCCTGGTGGGCGAACAGCAGCTGGGATTCCACGGCATCGAGTTCATCATCTTCCGCGACGGTAAGAACCGCGCCCTCGCCGCCCTGAAAGGCGTTGAGAACGACGAGGCCTTCAGCGGACGTAACATCACTGGCGAGCAGGAGCTCATCTTCGCCGCCGCCGTGGCAGGCGACCTGCGCGACAAGTGCTTCCAGTTGGAGGTGAGCTGGCTGGGCGACAAAGCTCCGAAAGCCCATCAGGACCGCGTTGAGGAGTGTGAGTTCCCAACGACGGTGGCCGGTGGCGATGCCTCCTACGGCGAGAACATGCTGAACGCCACAAAGGCCGGCAGCACCATGGCCACATGGCGAGGCGTGATGAGCACCATCCTCGTGGCCGGCTGTAGCGGTATCTGCGCCGAGGTTGCTGGACAGAAGATCGGACAAGCTTATCTGGGCACCGATCCTGACTACATCGAGTCGCCCTACAGCCAGCGCTCGTACTACGACTTCTTCGACAACATCAGCAGCATCCAGTACAGTCTCTATGGCCACCAAAACTCAACGCCACACGCCAACAGCATCATGGTTTACCTGCAGAAGTATAACGCCACGATGGCCGCCAGCCTGCAGACGAAGCTCGCCACGGCCCTCACGGCCCTGACTGCCGCAAAGGCGGGCACGCCCTTCGTCGTCGACTCGCACAGTGCCAACGCCAAGGCTGCTATGGATGCCATCAACACGCTCGACGAGGCCATCAACGAGGCTGCCTCATGGATTGCTCAGAATTAGTTTTTTTAAGGAGTAAAAGAGTAAGGAGTGGAGGAGTAAAGGAGTAAGGAGTTGAGGAGATGTGGAGATGTGGAGGTAAAGTAGAATACCTCTTACGCGACATAAGTCCCACTCCAAGACTATCGTCCCCTAACTCCACAAGAAACTCCACAACTATCGTCCCCTAACTCCCCTTAACTTCCCCTAACTCCCCAACTCTAACTCCCCAAGAAACTCCCCCTAACTCCTCAACTCTATCTCCCCCTATGAACAAGAAACATCAATTTTACTTCGTGGCCGCCCTTATCGGAGGGCTTGCCATGACCGCCTGTTCCGATGACGACAGTCCCGTAGAGCCCACCACATCGGACGAAAGTAGTTATATCGGAAAAGCCGTGGGCAACTTCACCGCCGAGGAATGGTTCGTGGGCGGTCAAAAAGGAACGACTATGAATGTCACCCAAGGCTGTTTCGAAGACGAGACGCCCGCCGTCACCGAGATGGGGCTTACAGAAGCCTTCAACCGCGGCGAGCAGTTCTTCGAGCGTAACGTCACAGAGTTCCAGACACCATTCAACGGTCTGGGGCCTGCCTACGTGCGCAAGTCGTGCCTCGACTGCCACCCGGCCTACGGTCACGGAAAGCGCGTGACACAATACGCCGCAGAATGGGGCAACGGCTACCTGCTCGTCGTCTACCATCCCGTCGACGGCCTGAACAGTGATGATGGCCCATACGTGGCCGAAGTGACGGGCATGCCACAGACACGTGCCGTATCACCGTTCCTGCCTCCTATCGACGAGCGCGGCATCCACCTCAGCTGGCCGACACTGACGGCCATGGCTGACGGCAGTGAGATTTCGGCAACACAGTTTCCTGACGGAGAGACCTACCAGCTCATCTATCCTGAACTGAGCATCGACCGCTCAGCCTTCAACACCAACCCCACACCTTGGGAGACCGGCAACGGGGCTGTGGCCTTCCGTCTGGAGAGCACCATCGGCATCATCGGCACAGGACTGCTCGACGCCATTCCCGACGACAGCATCCGCGCGCAATATCAGCGCGAGGCTCCTTATGTGGAGCTGAACCCCGCCTTCTGGGACAAGGAGAAGAACGACTTCGCCGCTACCGCCTGGTATGTCAACGCCTCCAGCGGCCTTGAGCAGGTGAACCGACTGAAAAAGTTCACTTACGCCATGACACGCGGCTCGCTGCAGGACGGAGCCGGCGCCAACGCCATCTGGAACATCACCAACGTCAGCCGTTCCGACCGTCCTAAGCTCTACACCACCGCTGCCTGGGCCAAGGCCATGTCGGAGAATGCAGAGGTGATTGCCGCCATCAAGGCCGATCCCACGTCGCCCTATCATGCCGACGGCACCGACGAGGGCATTCGCGACGCCGTCTACAACCTGCTGCTGCCCACCACGAACCAGTTCGACAATGCGTGGCACAACTTCCAACCGGAGATGTCAGACAACAACTTCTGGGCGTTCCAGGTGTGGCACCGCGGCCTCGCCATTCCACGTGCCCGTAACCTGCAGGATCCCGAAGTGCAGCGTGGCAAGCAAGTCTTTAACGAAATCGGCTGTGCTGCCTGTCACCGTCCGTCGTGGACGACAACGTCCGACAACTACTGGGCTCCGCAAATCATTACCGCACAGAATCTGCAGCTGCCCCGCTACCAGAACCAGACCATCTGGCCCTACACCGACATGATTCAGCACCGCCTCTATATGAAGAATGGCATTCACGGCTCATGGTGCCGAACCACCCCGTTGTGGGGACGAGGCCTGTCGCTCATCAACACAGGCGCCGAGGACCGTCTGCACGACTGTCGCGCTCGCAACGAGATAGAGGCCATCATCTGGCATGGCTACTCAAAGCAGTCGGATGCCTACGCCAGCACGCTGAAGTTCTACAGGCTGCCGAAGGCCGACCGCGATGCCATCGTGAAATTCCTGAGAGCAATTTAGAATTTAGAATTTAGAATTGAGAATTGAGAATTGTGAATTGAGAATTGTGAAGTGTGAATTGTGAATTGTGAATTGTGAATTGAAGCTTTTAGTTTTATGAATAGAGTCATTATCTTAGTGTTGCTATCTTTGGCAGTCCAAGTCAAGGCAACGACTAATAATCAAACCTCAAATCTCAAATCTCAATTCTCAAATCAAAAAAGAAGTGTGCTACCTCAACAACAGGCGGCACACTTTTGCCGACTGCTGTACTACTCAGACGACGGCAACGTCTATCCGCTCAGTGTCTATGCCCAGCATCTCACGGCCTTGCTCTGCGGCAGCCTCAGCTACGGTGAATACTCTGCCGAACAAGTATTCACGGGACCCATCTTTTTCTACGACGAGTGGGAGCTGGAGCGCATGCCCTTCAGCAACGGCCAGGGACGCATACTGATGGAGGAGCTGCACAGCGGACAGACGCTCCGTGTGTTCCCCCACTCTACCGATGGCACACTGACATGGTATACGCCCACCGACTCTATACCCGCCGCTATCGGCGACGAACACCGCAAATACATCCATGAGGTCTTCACACGCCTGAACGGAGAGGTGCAGGCCGGCAACTGGGAGAATGTCGATGCCTTCATCGACCGTATGATAGAGTACCAGTGCCGGTTCGGAGACAATGCCGACAAAGCAGCGCTCCCCAAACCGCAGACCATCGTTCTTTGGCTCATTCCGGTCTTAGTCCTGTTCTTAGTCAGCTATTATATGACTTACAATCGGAAAGACAAAACGCAGAAGCCGAGTTAAATAATATTAAAAAGGGAACACACAACACAAATTAAACGCAACGGATGCACTTTTCTCAATTAAAAGTCGTAACTTTGCACCCGCTTAACTGAAATAAGGGCTATACAGCCCATTTTTGATCGCTAAGGAGAGATGCTCGAGTGGCTGAAGAGGCACGCCTGGAAAGCGTGTGACCGGCAAAACTGGTTCGCGAGTTCGAATCTCGCTCTCTCCGCTCCTAAAAGATTGGTTTTCAACCAATTACAACCCCACAAAACATTCTTGTCAGGCATTAAAAAAAAGGTTCTTCACAGGAATGGCGTGATACCGATCTCAGACTCTGTGCGTAGCGCCTCCGTTTCATCGCCCCGCTCCCGACAAGCCGTTGCCAGCAGTGAGGCCCAGCGCATCTGCTCCTCGTAGTTCATGTCCATTCGTGCCACGTCGGTCAGCAGCCTCAGCACCTTCAGCCTATTAACGGTGCTGTCTTTCACAGCAGCATGCTCCAGCAGCTCCAGGCCTATCTGCCGGGCAGAGTCAAGATTGATGGTGTCGGTGGAATTGATATAAGCACAGGCGCGCTCCAGCATAGTGCTGAAGTGTGACTGGGAATCTTTCTTCGAATTGTATTCCCCGCATGCCGCAAAGATCAGCACTGCGAGGACAAGCCATGGTTTCGCACGATTTAACACGTGACGTCGCCATTAGGCTTTCGAGCGGATGGGACGTATTAGACTTTGCATAAAACGATGCAAAGTTACTGCTTTTTGTTCGCATTTACAATAGTTTAGACAAATTGATATACGATTTTAGACAGATTGCACGGTTCAAAAGACAAAACGCACGGTTGAAAAAGACAAATTGCACAATACAGAAGGCCTATCAATTCCTCTCTTTGATATTGGGCAGCAGATAGGTCACAATGCCCAGCAAGGGAAGGAAAGCCGTCAGTTGGAACACATACTGAATACTCGTAACGTCGGCCAGCCAACCGAAGACTGCCGAGCCAATACCTCCCAATCCGAAGGACAGTCCAAAGAAAGCACCAGAAATCATTCCGACGCTGCCAGGCAAAAGTTCTGTTCCGTAAACGAGGATGGCCGACATGGCTGACGACATCACCACGCCCACGAGGATGACGAGGATGATGGTCCATGCCAGATCACAGTAAGGTAACAGCAGGGCAAACGGCGAAGAGCCAAGGATGCTCACCCAGATGACGTATTTGCGCCCATATCTGTCACCGACCTCTCCACCTATCAGCAGTCCGACAGCCGTAGAAACCAGGAAAGCGAACAGGACATATTGGGATGCCGTGACCGACAGCCCGAACTTGTCGATCATGTAGAATGTCAGATAGCTCTGAATGTTGGCCGTGTAGAAGTCCTTGGAGAACATCAGTACCAGCAGCACCAACAGGGCAACGACGATTTGACGCTTTGACAGCCGGCTCTGCTCGCCTACCCGCAGTCTCATCCCCGAGCTTTGCTCGCCGCCCCTTCTAACATCGGATTGCGACTTGCCCTGTCCGGATAGCTCCATCTTATACCAGCTGCAAATCTTTGCCAACACCCATATTGCCACAACCGCAAGCAGGGCAAACCATCGGATGCTACCCTGCCCGTGAGGAACCACGATCAGGGCAACGGCTATAGGGCCAAAGGCTCTTCCCACGTTTCCGCCAATCTGGAATATCGACTGAGCCATGCCCTTTGCCCCACCGGATGCCAGTCGGGCAATCTTTGAAGACTCAGGGTGCAGGACAGACGAGCCGACACCTACGAATGCCACCGACAGCAGAACCAATGGGAAGCTCTCGGCCATGGACAGCAACAGCAGTCCCGTCAGCGTGAAGCACATGCCAACGACCAGCCCGTATGGCCTCGGATGCTTGTCGGAGAAATAGCCCACCAACGGCTGCAAGAGCGACGAAGTGATCTGATTGGTCAGCGTGATGGCTCCGATCTGCATGAAGCTCAGCCCCAATGACTCCTTGATCATTGGGTAGATGGCAGGGATGACCGCCTGAAACATATCATTAAGAAGATGTCCCAGGCTAACCATCAAGAGGATGGACAGGGCCGCTTTTTTCTTCAAGTCCCTCATCTTACGCTATGCGGGCAATGCCCATACACACTTATTCTGGCTGCCTCTTGAATTTGCTTTTCAACCGTTTGAAGCCCTCAACGCCCAGGATGGTCAGGCCTCCATACTGGCAGGTCTTAGCCAGTCCGAAGAGGACAGTCCACAGGACGCCTTTTGCAGTAACGCTAATGGGCAGCAGCATCTGGGCAAAGGACAGGATATAGAAGGGGATGCAGCACAGAAGGACGATCACGCCCGTTCTGAACGACAGTGACTGGAGCCAATGTTTCGCTCGTACCATCATCTCGCGGACGGTCTGCTTCGCTTGCTCAATTCTACTCATTTCTTCGTTATTCTTGTCGTCAGTCACGTTTAATCACAATCAGGCTATCAGCCTTTGTTCTGGCCAGCAGCCAGTCGTGCAGTTTCTGAGTGTCTTCTTTGGAGAAAGACATCTTATTGTCGGACTCTATGATCGCCATCACGTAATGATGCGTGTCAGTGGAATCGCGGTTCACTTCAACGACCCTTTGTAGTGCCATCTTGCTGACCTGCGGGAAGAGTGAGGCCAGCTCTGGACGGATCTCGGCTGCAAGTGCCTCGAAGCGCATATATTCATACAACTGCTGGTTCAGGATGGTGTTCTCTGCAGAGAGCTGCAATAGCTGCTGCTGCTCGGCTTCCCGGCTGGTGGTCAAAGAAGTAACCTGATGACTCAGTGCCAGCACACTGTCGCTCTGCGAACCTTGGATGATGCGAAGGGTATAGTCACCTAGACCGTATTCCTTCATCCTGTGCTGGGCTTCGGCCTGGGTCAGGCTGCTTATCTCACGACCTACGGCAACGATACTCAGTCGCAAACTGTCCTTGTCGACCGTGTTCGAAATGATCTGGGTGCCGCGCTGCGTCAGTTCGGTCTTGACGAATTTCCTCACATTGCTCTCGAAAACGCTCTGTTGCACGATTTGAATAGTCATGAAAACAGCCGGCAACATGGTCAAGACAACGAAGGACATCAGTATGCGACGCCCCTTGACAGCCCTCTCGGTCAGCTGATAGTCATATTTCTGGAAATGCATCAGACGCACACCGCAATAGGTGGCCAGGGCGATAAACACGGTGTTGATGAAAAACAGGTAGAAAGCTCCGAGGAAATAGAGCAAATGACCCGTTGCCAACCCATAGCCAGCCGTACACAGTGGGGGCATCAGAGCGGTGGCAATGGCAACACCGGGGATGACGTTACCCTTGCCTCGTGTACACAGGGCGATGATGCCTGCGGCTCCACCGCAGAAGGCGATGAGCACATCATAGAGTGTGGGCGACGTTCGTGCCAACAACTCCGACTGTGCCTCGCTGAGTGGTGTGATGAGGAAATAGACAGTGGCTGTCAGCACACTGATGAGGGTTGCCACGCCAAAGTTCTTGCCGGCCCGCTTCAGCAGTTCGAGATCGTTGGTGCCAACAGCCAGTCCCATGCCTACGATGGGTCCCATGAGTGGGGAGATAAGCATGGCGCCAATGATGACAGCAGTCGAGTTGACGTTCAAGCCCAGCGAAGCAATGAAGATGGCGAAGATAAGCACCCAGAGGTTGGCTCCCCTGAAGCTCACGCCCTCGGTGATCTGTGCAACGATCGCTTGCTCGTCCTCTTTGTCGGGCATCAGATTAAAGTAATCGCCTGCGTGTTCGATAAAGTCTTTTATAGTCATAACATCTATTTAGTGCATATCCAAATTGCCAAAGCCACCTGTGCTATCAGAATAAGGGGGACACCAAACCTGAACTTCTTATGCAGGGTCTTGTGGTGCCAAACTTTCATTCCAAGCCATGCGCCTATGCTTCCGCCAAGTGCAGCCAAGCCCAATAGTGCCGCCTCTCTTATACGCCACTTGGAATTCTTCGCTTTCCATTTGTCGACACCATACATGAAGAAAGTGACCACGTTGAGGATGACGAGGTAGACAAGGGTGATCTGTAGGAGACTCAGTTCTTTCATACGTTTATCTTTGTGATGTGTAATCCGCGCCTAACGACCTATTGGCGTATGACAAACTTCTTGCCGTTCTTGACGTATACGCCTTTTCCGAGTACGCCTTCCTGCGGACGGCCCAAGAGGTCGTAGACTCTGCCGGCAGAGGGGGCATCGAACTTCACGTCGCTGACAGCCGATGGCGAATTGATGCAGATGTCGCTCATCGTGCAGCCCCAGAAAACGCTGGGGTCGCTGGGGACTCTCTCGCCATCCTTTTTCACCAGCCAGACATTCTTCACCCTCGCGCTGCCACTTTTCTGCATGCACTGCAGGGTGACACGCGTAATGGTGCCCATATTGGCGGTGAAGGCAACGGTCGAAGTGGCGGTGGTAATGTTTCTGTTGATGTTGGATGAGCCATAAATCTTGATGTCGAACGCCCCAGCAGCGGGCGTTTCCTCAAGCTCCAAGACGAGCTGGGTGTAGTCGTTGAACGTAAAGCTGCCCACGGCCAGATTGAATTCCGACCATTGCTGGTTGAAATCAACCGTACAAGAGATGCAACTGGTCTTATAGTCACTGCGCTCAGGCAGGATGGGGTTGTAATCGCTGCCATGATAAGCCTGCAGCAACCACCTGGCAAGGTCGGCCTGGCTGAAGGCGGGGAACAGGCGTGACGCGCCATCGGAAAGGCCACTCCAGTAGAAGGTGGCGATGTCATTGGCTTTGCACTGCTGTACGAAATACTCGCAAAACTGTTTCATCAGTGCGGGACGCTTGACATAGTCGGTCTCTGCCGCGTCGACATTCGAAGTCCCCCACTCGCCGATAATCACAGGCGCACCTTTTGAGACAAGGCTTGTCTTCAGGAGGCTGATCATGCCATCCACCTCTTTCTTAATGTCAGCGATGGGGCGGTCGGCATTGTTATTTGCGATGGAGGGATAGGCATGCACCTCGAATGCGAGATGGCTGGTCTCTCTCTCAGGCTTTTTGAGGGTCGTCAGGGGCTCCGGAAGGTGGGTGCTCCACGTCCCATAGCCATTGGCTGCACAATAAGTGTTGACAATCAGGTTACGCTGGGCGTTGTTGCCACCCGTAGCTCTCACCGTGGTCACGAAGCTCTGGGCATAGCTGTTGATGGCGTTGGCGGCCGACGTGGCGACAGCCTCATTGTACTTGCCCGACGCAGCAAACGACGCATAGCACCAGGAGTTCAGCTTGTCGAGCATCTCGTTATAGCCCTCAAAGAGCAACAGTTGTCCGTAATCCTTAAACTCCTCAGCAATCTGCTGCCAGAGTTTCTCGTAGCGGGCTTTGTTCTGCGTATAGTTAGCTTCGTCGGCCTTGAGCCATGACTTGTAGTTGTTGCCGTCGGCACCAGTGTCATGGTGTACGTTGATGATGCAATACAGCCCCTGATTGATCACATAGTCTACCACTTCGTGTACCCGAGCCATCCAGGCAGGATTCACGTTGCCATCGGCATCCATGTGGTTATACCAGGTCACGGGCACACGGATGGCACCGAAGCCGGCATTCTTCATCATCTTCATCAACTCGGGCTTGGTGACATACTGTCCCCAGCAAGTCTCGGATGACAAGTCCTGCTGTCCCCAATACGAGGCACTCGCAGGGTCAGTCACCGTCTGGCTGTTGGCATCGAGCGTATTACCCAGGTTCCAACCCAGTCCCATGTTCTTTACGGCATCGGTAGCAGGCTCAAAGTCGCCTGCCGCCACATGGACTGCTCCCAGCAGGAGCAGAGCGGAAATAACGGTTATCAGTCTATTCATGCACATGTTACTCATCTATTCGGAACTTCACTTGCCAGAAGTTAGTGTAGTTAATGCCTGCAGTTCTATCGTCCCTTTAACTCCCCCTTTAACTGCGGTTTCTTTTCCGCCTGCAGTTCTATCGTCCCTTTAACTCCCCTTAACTCCCCTTTAACTCCCCCTAACTCCCCTTAACGGCCTTAACTCCCCTTTAACTCCCCCAAACGGACGTTTCTTTTGCCGTTTACATTTCTATCGTCCCTTTAACTCCCCTTTAACTCCCCCTAACTCCCCTTTAACTCCCCTTGACTGCCCTTTCCCGCCGACAAAATTACTAAAAAGTAGCCAAATTCTATCAATTTAAACGTGAAGATGTGTTATTTTAGCCGTTTTCTAATGAAAAATGCGTAATTTTGACGCCGAAATAAAAGGACGACAACACAACTATGATTAGAAAAGCCAACAAAAACGACATTGGAAGCATCATCGGATTGCTGCATCAAGTGAACATGGTGCACCATCGGTTACGCCCAGAACTGTTCAAGCCGAACACCACCAAATATGACGAGCAGGAGCTGGAAGCGCTGCTCAGTGACGAGAGCAAGCCCGTCTTCGTCTACGACGACGGGGAAGAGACGGCCCCTCACATACTGGGCCATGCCTTCTGCCAGGTGACGGAGGTCAAGGGCCACAAGCTGTTACAGGACATCAAAACGCTGTATATCGACGACATTTGCGTGGACGAAGCTGCTCGAGGCAAGCATGTCGGAAAGGCGCTGTACGAGCATGTGCGTGACTATGCGCGGTCTATTGGCTGCCATAACATCACCCTCAACGTGTGGGAGGGCAACGACCCCGCCATGAGTTTCTACAAGCGCATGGGCATGCAAGTGCAGAAGACGGGGATGGAAACCATTCTGTGACGAGGATGCCGCGTCAGTGGAGCTCCGGCCAAACGGCAAGCTGCCCCACCCTACCGGCTGTGCATCAGCCGCCCGTCAGGCGCTATGCCTGCCGCCGACATGCGGATGCGTGTCTCCTTACCATTATTATAGAATGTCGCCGTGAAGCGCCCTTCGCTGTCGCTCACGGCATTGGGGTTCCAGTAGAGTGTCCGGCGGTAGTCGGTAGGCTCGGCTGGGTGGCTGCGACTGTAGTCGGGCTGGTAGAACGCTTCAGGCACGTTGACGCCACGGAACACGATGTGGCGGTCGCGGAACGAGGGCTGCCGCCCGTCGTCAGGTATCAGCACCAGGTCGACGGTGGCATCGGCCGCATAGCGTTCCTCAACCATCAGCGAGTCTTCGGTTCGTGGCTCGTAGTCGCTGAACACGCGAACGTCCTGCAACCGCTTCAGCTTCAGGCGCTCGGCATACCACTGCGGCGTGCGGTTGGCACGGAAAAGCGACACCTGCTGCACCTCCGACTTGCTGTCGCTGAAGGGTGAGTAGTTGCGGTAGAACACAGCGCCGTCGAGCCGACAGTCAACGTTGTACATGCGGTAACGGTTCATGTTGCCATAGAGGAACTTACACACCTGGACGGGGAACTGGCGTGCGTCGAACTTTCCGAACGACAGGCCATAGTCGGTCAGGTCGTTATACAGGTCGTAGGCGTCCATCACGAAAGCGGGCTTGTTGTAGTCAATGGCACGCTTGCCGCGGCGATGTCCCTTCACAGTGATGTTGCTCAGCTGGTGAACGTCGTTCTCCATCGACAGGTCCGACAGTGTGTCGATGAGCATCTCGACCTCAAAGTCGGGCGCGTGCTTCTCGTAGTAGCTGTAGTCGTGGGTGAACATCGGGAAGAACAGGTCGCGCTTGACATAGAAGTCGGCAAAGGCATCCTCGTCGAACGTCTTGACATCGCGTCGCGAAGCCATGCTCTTCTTGATGGAGTCGGTCTCCTTGTAAGCCTTGATGTTCAAATAGGCAGCACCGTAGAAGGGCGGGACCTCGAACAGGAAGCGGCCGCCCTTCGTCTTCTGGACGGAGCCTACCGTCTGGCTGCCGATACTGACCTCGGCCTCGACGAGCACCTCACGGCGCAGGTTGCCGTGGTCAACGCCAAGTTGGTCGTTCGCCATGCTAAGCGATCCCATCTCCAAAGAACCGTAATCGGGCACTGAGGCATCGGACGTGACGTTGCCGGTAGTGGCTTCGGCCATCGAGAAGAACTCGTTGGCTTCGGTCGAGGCGTCTGCATCGGTGAACGGGTCTATGCTGCTGTCCTGCATCATCGTGCGCCCTATCATGCCCACACCGGTGGCCCAGCCCGGTATCTCGTCGGGCTCCACGGCGCTGATGCCCAACATGCGGTAGACGGCACCCTCGATGGTGAGCGTTGTCTCGGGCGTATAGCGCATGACAGGCTCTGTCTGTGCCAGCTCCTGCCAGTTATACTTACGCCAGCCCTGCACCATCATCAGCAGGTCCAGGCGGTGGCGGTGAACATCGTCATCGGCCTCGAAGTAGTAGGCGGGATTGGGAATAAAGCCACGCAGCTCGCTGGACAACAGCAGGTCGGTCATCAGGTTACCGTCGTCGTAGGTCGGCTCGTCGGTGTTCGTGTCACGAATCGACAGCGAGAACGTCGTAGGATCGGTCACCCGCGGCAATTGCACGTCAAGGCTGACCCGCTCGTAGGGGGCGTAGGTGTGCGTGCGCTCGATGGGCGCCGTGATGAGGGCATCGTCGTGCTCGTGGTGGTTCACAAAGAACAGACGGTCGGCCCAGATGCGGCCATCGCTGTCGAACAGCGTCACGTCGGCAACACCCGACGGCAGGCTGTCGAGGGGCAACGTGACAACGGTGGCACCGGGCGTCACGGACACGAAATGACGAAGCACGCCACGACACAGCACCGAGACAGCATAATCCTTATCGGCAGGAAGACCCACGCTGCGCACGGCTAACCGGTTGCCCTCCAGGCGGAAAGCGGCGCCCTGCTCCTCGCTCTTCGGCAGATTGATGGTGTAGTCCTTACCGCGAAACGTGAAACGGGCTTTCAGGCGCTTGCTGCCAGGCGTCACCACGAATGTGCCACGGCCATAATGCTCGGCAGCGATACTGATGGGCGCCATCCCGTCGGCTTCAACTGTGCCACGGATGTTGACAGCCTCACCATGCTGGTCGGTCACCTCGAAGGCCACGCGGTTTTCTACACCGGTCACCAAGTGGCCGCCCTCGGGGTAGAACGTCACGATCAGATTGTCTTTCTTCGGAAGTGGCAAGCGTGACTTAGGACGCTGGTACATGCGGCGTGCATCGAAGTCACCAGCCCGCTCGGGCTTGCCGTAGACGGGCAGCACACGCGAGTAGAGGCCATCCCAGACGCGGAAATAGTCGGCAGCCATCTTCTTGTTATAGAACCACCACGTCTCGTCCTGACGATAGCGGTGCTCACGGACGTTGAAATTCAGCATCCACCGTGTGTAGGCCCGCAACTCGTAATAGCCCGAATAAAGCGAGTCCTTCAGCACAAACTGGCCACAGCTGTGGCCCCGGCCGCTCACCACCACCGTCTGGCGCTCGACAAGCAGGCCGTCTGGCGACAACAGTTCTACATACAGCAGGCGGCTCATGTCCGTAGGACACAGGTCGTCGGCTCGCACCACGTAGGCCTTATACCACAACGTGTCGCCCACGAAGTAGCACATATTATCGGTATGCACGTACACTTTCTCTTGTACCTGCGACACCGACGAACGTTCCAGCGCATGCCGGATGTCGTCGATGCTACCTGCCCTGACAGTTGTCACCAGCATCGTCAGCAGCAGCAAAACGGTTCTACCCATACTCTCGTTAGCTTTATGACGAAGCAAAGATACGAACTATTTCTCGGATAACCAAAAATTTGCAGTGAAATATTTGGTGAATTCGGGAAAATGCATTACCTTTGCGCGCAATAATGGCAAATTAACTAATTTAAATTCACTGAAACAATGAAGACATTAAAGAGTTTATTGGTTGCCGCACTGCTCCTCACGGGCATGACGGCAAGCGCTCAGGCAGTGTATGAGGATGCCGACGGCGTGAAGTATGAATTCCAGAAACACTGGTTCCTGGACCTGGAGGGCGGCGCCCAGTACACGCTGGGTGAGGCCAAGTTTGGCGACCTGCTGTCGCCGAACGTGCAGCTGGGTCTGGGCTATCAGTTCAGTCCCGCGTTTGCTGCCCGTCTGCAGGCCAACGCCTGGCAGTCGAAGGGTGGATGGAACGGCTACGGCCAGCCTCCCATCACGCAGGACTACAAGTACAAGTACGTGGCTCCTGGCATTGACCTGATGCTGAACCTGTCGAACCTGTTCTGTGGCTACAACCCGCTGCGTGTGCTGAACGTGACGGCCTTCCTCGGCGGTGGCGCCAACATCGGCTTCTCGAACGACGAGGTGAACGACATCGCTGCTGGCATTCAGAACAAGAGCAACTACCTGCTGGAGTACCTCTGGGACGGCACGAAGATTCGTCCCTTCGGACGTGGTGGACTGGAGCTGGGCTTCCGCCTGAGCGACGCTGTGCAGCTGAACCTTGAGGGTAACGCCAACATCCTCTCGGACAAGTACAACTCGAAGAAGGCCGGCAACGCCGACTGGTACTTCAATGCCCTCGTCGGCCTGCGCATCAACCTCGGCCAGACCTACAACAAGATTGTGCCTGTGCCCATCGTTCCAGAGCCCGTTCCCGAGCCGAAGCCGGAGCCCAAACCCGAGCCCAAGCCGGAGCCCAAGCCCGTACCCGTGGTGAAGGTTGACCCGCTGCGCATCGACGTGTTCTTCGAGATTAACAAGTGGGAGATTCGCGAGAGCGAGGCCGTGAAGGTGAAGCAGATGGCTGAGTACCTGAAGAAGTACCCGAAGGCTAATGTCAAGATGACGGGTTATGCCGACGCTGGCACTGGTAACAACGAGATCAACGACAAGCTGGCCGCTGAGCGCGCCAACGTTGTCCGCGAGGCCCTCATCAACCAGTATGGCATCTCAGAAAGCCGTATCACCTACGACTCGAAGGGCTCACGTGTGCAGCCATTCGCTGAGAACGACATGAACCGTGTAACCATTGCCATTGCCGAGTAAGATAATCACGTTCACCTGATTGTCACGCAACACACAAAAGAACAAACAGCTTCCCACTTGGTCAGGAAGCTGTTTGTTATTATCCTAATTGAACGGTCATTGAAAAAGAGCAAACAGAGTCGCAGTTTTATCAAATACTGACGCAGTTTTATCAAACATTGACGCAGTTTTATCAAACATTGACGCAGTTTTAACTTTATCTATCGTTGCAGCACCTTTTTATGGCTGGCTTCGAAACCTTTATTTGGTAGCGGGAACGCCTTTATCGCCTGCCAATAAAACGCTGCTGAACACTTTAACCTAAACGAATATGAAGAAAGTTATCATTGAAGTGCCTTTGGACGAGCTGGTCAAGGCTGAGGGAGACTACGTCATACAAATAAAAAGCAGTGATGGAGTCAACGACAACAATGTCAAAGGGCCGATGTTCATTGATTACATAAGCCAAGTGGAAGAAAGAATAAAGGGCAGCCTCAGTATCCGTACGCAGGAGACCTACCAGATAGCGAAGAAGAGTTTCTGCCAGTACAGGCATAACAAGGACCTGCCTCTCAGCGAGGTAACGACCCACGTGATGGAGGAATATGAGAAATGGATGATGACTCAGAAACTAAAGCCTAACACCACATCGTTCTACATGCGCATCCTCAAGGCCATCTACAAAAGGGCCGTCGACGAGCAGATCGTGGTTGACCAAAGGCCTTTTGCAAAGGTGTACACAGGGAATGCACGCACAATGAAGCGCGCACTGGACATCCAGGGCATCCGCCGGATAGAGAACTACCCGCTTGACGACCCGCAGTTACAGCTGGCGCGCGACCTTTTCATGTTCAGCTTCTACACACGGGGAATGGCATTCGTCGACATGGCATTCCTGAAGAAAAGCGATCTGAACAACGGCGTACTGGTCTACGTACGTCAGAAAACCGGGCAAAAGCTCACCGTGAAATGGGACTCGCGTATGCAGGATATTCTCGACCGCCATCCTTCGAAGACGGATGTCTACCTGCTTCCCATCATCAGACGGTGTAATGGCAAGGAGCGTAATCAGTACCGCAGCATGCAGTTTCAAATGAACAATCTGCTACACCAGCTGTCAACAATGATGGGGTTGCCAGAAAAGCTGACCATGTATGTTGCCCGCCACTCATGGGCAAGCATTGCGCAGTCGCTCAACATTCCGATCGACATCATCAGCAAAGGTATGGGGCACAGCTCGCAGAAGACCACTCATATCTACCTGAAAGACATCGACAACGGAAAGATCGACGAGGCCAACGCCATGGTCATGAGTATGATTTAGTCCATCGAAATCCAGTACTGTTACTGGAACAAACAAAAAATCATCCTACACTTCCTACACTTCCTACACCTAAATATAGGTGCAGGAAGTGTAGGAAGTGTAGGATGTTTTTTGGTTAATCTTTATCGAAAATCAACTCATGAATCTCGGGATTCGCGAGCTGAATCCCGAGAATAAAAACACAAAACCCGAGAATAAAAGAATTGAGCCAACTTTAAAAAGTCTCCCTATGAAGAAAGCAGCGGAAAACCAGTGCGCAGCCGCTCCCCTCCCTGCAAGGGGCGATTTTGTCCTTAAGCGGACACGATTTAGTCCTTAACCGGACAAAATCTTCTCTTCAAGCCAGGGGTGGGGTCTGTATCTCTTTCGCCCACAGATTGTTACAGACCCCACCCCGCCCTACAGGCACCCCTCCCCTTGCAGGGAGGGGAGTGGGCTCACGCCGTCATTCGCTACGGCTCCGGACTTTTTAAAGTGGACTCAGAATTCAAGTTCCGCAAGCGATGAAAACGATGCGCAGCCAGCCCCGTAGGGGCGTGACAGTGGTAGCCAGCCATTCATATGGCTGGTATTTGAGGGTTGTAGTGACGAGCGTGCCGTAGGTACGCGACAACATTGCGCCCTTGTCGCGTACCTAAAGGCACGCTTCTCCCGTCCCGTCTTCTTCCCAGCCATTTCGCAACCCCTACGGGGTAGCTGCATGGCTGGCTACCACTGTCACGCCCCTACGGGGCTGGCTGCGCATAGTTTCCATAGCCCGCGGAACTTGAAGAATAATGAATGCGGAGCCTCCGTGTCTCTGTGTGAGAAAAAAAATTGGAGTTGTTCCCCCTGGTATGCGGAGCCTCTGTGTCCTCCGTGACTCTGTGTGAGAAAAAAAATATTGGAGTCGTTCCCCCTGGTATGCGTAGCCTCCGTGTCCTCTGTGTGAGAAAAAAACAATTGATAGAGTTGTCCCCCCCCTGGTATGCGTAGCCTCCGTGTCCTCCGTGTCTCTGTGTGAGAAAAAAAAATGATAGAGTCGTTCCCCCTGGTATGCGTAGCCTCCGTGTCCTCCGTGTCTCTGTGTGAGAAAAAAATAATTGGAGTCGTTCCCCCTGGTATGCATAGCCTCCGTGTCCTCCGTGTCTCTGTGTGAGAAAAAAATGAATCCCGAGATTCAACTCACGAATCTCGGGATTCAAATTATGGAATTTTCTATCAAGAAGTCTTACTCAGCGATGGCGATGGTCACACGGTTCATGTCGTTCTCAGCGAACGGCTGCACGCGTGAGCCCTTCGAGTCGTAGGTGATACGGCTCGCGTCGATGCCATACTGCTTGATGAGGGCCTCACGGACAACGTTGGCACGCTCAGCAGCCAGCTTGTCGTTGATCTGGTCGTTACCAGTGCCGGCGTCGGCATAACCAGTCATACTGACCTTTGCCTTCGGGTACTTCTGCAGGTACTCACCCATCTGCTTCACCTTCAGGGCCTCACTCTCGCGAATCTCCCACTTGTTAATCTCGAAGAACACGTCGATGCGCAGCGGATCAACCTTCACCACGGGTACGGGCTTGGGCTCCGGCTTGGGCTCGGGTTTGGGCTCCGGCTTCGGCTCGGGAACGGGCTCGGGAACGATGGGAGCGGGCACAACCTTGTTGTAGGCCTTACCGAGGTTGATGCGCAGGCCAACGAGGGCGTTGAAGTACCAGTCGGCATTGCCGGCCTTCTTTGAGTTGTACTTGTCGGAGAGGACATTGGCGTTACCCTCAACATTCAGCTGCACAGCGTCGCTCAGGCGGAAGCCCAGCTCAACGCCACCGCGGCCGTAGGGGCGAATCTTGGTGCCATCCCAGAGGTAATCCAGCAGGTAGCCGTCAACCGAGTTCAGGCTCTTGGCGAAGTCGTTCACCTCGTCGTTTGAGAAACCGATGTTGGCACCACCACCAACAAAGGCCGTCACGTTCAGCAAGCGCGTCGGGTTGTAGCCGCAAATCAGGTTCGAGAGGTTCAGCATCAGGTCGAGACCAGGAGCCACATACTTATACTTGTAGTTGATGCCCTGACGCACCTTGGGAAGACCCTCGGGCCAACCGCCCTTCGACTGCCAGGCATTAGCCTGCAGACGGGCTGCAAACACGGGGCTGAACTGATAGCCCAAGCCCAGTTGCACGTTCGGCGACAGCAGGTCGCTGAACTTAGCCTCACCTAAAGTGTACTGAGCACCGCCCTCCACGTTCAGGAACCAGTGCTTCTGGAACTCATACTTCACGCCCTCGGCATCCTCATAGACGGCCTGGGCACCTGCGGTCATACCTATTGTGAGCAGACCGGCAACCAATAAACTCTTCAATACTTTCATTGTCATTATTGTATAAATAGTTAAAATATCGCTCTTTGGGGCGTAAATCAATACGTTCCCATCGTTTATTATCGGTGCAAAGGTACAATTATTTCCGCAAACTACCAAATATTTTGCAAAAAAAGTAAAAAAATCATATCACAACAGCGGCGGCAAGGAGTGTTTCCCTGCCGCCGCTGTATATTCATTTGCACTGAAACTGGGGTTAACGCACCACCCGCTTTTGTCCGTTCACATCGTAAACGCCAGTCTACATAATATCAAAAAAGATACAATAATGTCAGTTTCTTCATTTCGTCAAGAAGTTCTTTGACTTGATGGAAATAAGGCATTATTTCTTCTTCTGTTGCATCGAACTTGTCATCATAGTCGCCAGATTGGCGTAATTCATACAGTCTGGAAATAAGACGACCATATCGTTTGTCAAGTTTACCTGTTTGTATGAAATCTTGACCTATCTTATGAATCATCCCTGCGTGTCTTCGGGGGATGTCGCCCTCACCAAGTAGAAGCGCTTGAGCCATATGAAACACAGCATAGTATAGTCTATTCCCTGCTAAATTCCAGTGACCAAGTCTTGCATTATCCTCGGCCTCCTTGAAAACGCGGTAAGCTCGTTCTATACGATACTGTAGCAGGTCTCGTTTTTCGTTTTCACTTAGCATAACTCAATTCCATCACGTTGAACATTTGTTCGAAAAATGGGATTCGCTTTTACTTCCCAGTCCTTTAATGTATAAAGCGTCGGATGTATCATAGCATCAATGCTCCAGCCAAGTTCCCAAAACGGATACGAATAGAGGTCATAGTCAGATGGTGTGAGCTTGTTCTTATCTATAAGTATCAGTAAGTCCCAGTCTGAGTCTTTATGAGAATCGCCACGAGCTTGGGACCCATAGAGTATCACTTTTGCTCCACGGGGGATGTCTGAATGGGCAACGTTCCTTATTGCATTCAAAATACTTTCCTTACTCGTCATACTTCGGTTTTTAGCTTCGCTTGCAAAGGTACAATTATTTCCGCAAACTACCAAATATTTTGCAAAAAAAGTAAAAAAATCATATTACAACAGCGGCGGCAAGGAATAGATTACCGCCGCCGCTGTATATTCATTTACAGTGATTCAATCACTAGTTACAACCTTCCAGATAGTCGGTAAGTTTCATCACATCCTCCTGAGTGGGAGGCAGGGGTGCCAATGTGACCGTCTTACTACTAGCACGCGTAGAAGTGTTCACCTTGAAAGTCATCACCGTTGTCATGTCGTTATTCCCTGCACCGATCGGATAGATGCCTGCAGTAGGATTGGCGCCTGACGTAGGATGAATGATGTCGTTCTTGTACCAGGCCACCAACGACCAGCTTGTTGCGACGCTTTGGTCACAATTGCTGTACATGTCAACCACTACGCGGTACTCGCCATCCTCGACACAGTCGGAAGGAATCCAGATGTTCTCATTGTTGAGGTTGTCAATGTGACAGCCACGGTTGCTGTCGTGATCGAGACCAAATTCCGTACCGCTGGACGAAGTCCATCGCCGCTGAGCATAATAGATATGCTTGTTGCTGGGCGTGTAGAGGTGCAGGTCAATATCCTTGGCGTTGTTGAACGTCAGGTTGATGTTCAGGTCACCCTTCTTACTCTCCTCATAACGGACTGGCTTTTCATAGGGAACAAATGGTGTGTCATGATAGTCAAGACCACCAAAGATCAGTGTAAAGCCTTCCTTGAAGTAAATCGAGAAACGCATCAGGATAATGTAATAGTAATAGTCTCCAGAACGATAGCTGTAGGAACCTTTCCAGCGCCAATAGCCCTTGAAGCCCTTGATGCCGATAAAGAACTCAGTGAACTCGACAGTAGTACCGATGGTGACATAGTTCATGCCACCGGCAAGCACGCGCTCGTTGTAATAGATAATACTGTTCTTCTCAAGAGAGTTGCGACTGTCAGATCCAGGAATCTTACCAACGACATAGGTGCCTTGGTCGACAGTAAAGTAATTGTCATACTCGTTAGAGGACGAATCACTGTCGCCACTGCCAGAGCCACCACTACCGGAATCACCACTGCCAGAGCTACCTCCACCGCCTGAATCTTCGTTGCCAGGTGTGAAGATGGAGGGAGTGTCATCGTCATCATCGTCACCGCCACCACAGGAGTTAAGCACGAACAATGCCGATGTAGCCATCATCATGGCAAAAAGGCTAAAGGCAATCTCTTTAATTCTCATATAACATTCAAATTAAGAAAACTACATCCTAATTATTTCACCACTCGCTTCTGGCCATTCACGACATAGACGCCAGGCTTTGAAGGTGTTGTCACACGGCGACCCTGCAGGTCGTAAATGGTGTTGTCGGCAGGCTGACTGGCAATACTACTGATGCCCTGATAGAAGACGTTATTGACAAGAACCGTCATGTCATCAATGCGCTCATTGACAATACACTCTCTTGGCGATATGCTGTTATGATTCTGTAGCCACTGACCGAAGTTGGCATCTCCAAAAGTGCCACGCGGGATAACGTATGCAACAGTAACTGCATCAGGGATATCACCAAACTTGAAAGGTTCGTCAAGTATCAGCTTGATGGCCTGAACATTGATAAGATTAAGCTCTGGGTAGTCTTTTTCCAAATCAGGATACGGTACGAAATGTCCCTTGCGGAAAAGTTTACCACTATAGAAGTCCTGAACTTCGACAATCTTTGTCTCGTCAGGCACCATACCCGTATAGGGGTTGCCGATATTGGCAAAGAGCACGAAATCGTTCAGTGCAATGTCGGGAACAATCGAAACGCCCTGCTGGATGCGCAGAATAGTCTGCAGACAGCCAAACTGACTATTATAAGTGTATTGGAACTCGGGATCAGGCTCAACGTACTTGTTTACCACGAAAGATGTCATCATTTCAGTATCAATGACCTCTTTGTCAAGCTTCTCGTAAGAGAACGTGCCAAGCGGCAGCATGATGATATAGTTACCAACAGGCAGCGAACTCGTATTAACGATGAAAACATTTGGTGTCTCAGTAGCTGTCAGGACACCGCCCTCAACGTCAATGCGCTCCCCATTCTTCAGGAAGTAGGGATACTCAGGGTTAACCAGTGTGGCTGCCTGAACGTTCTCGATAGTCAACGTAAGCATCTCACCTTCCATGATGACGCCATCAGAACCAATCCTGACCTCAGGATAGACGTACAGATCGGGGTCGAAAGGAGCATCGGAAGCTTCGAAGGTGAAGGCGCTTGACAGCTGTGCGTCGAAGTAAAGCACACCTTTCTCACTGTCGACAATCGTTGTGGAGGCATGGTTGATCGCCACCGTCATAGTGTCGCGCTTTAACGCCATATCGTCGTCTCCCATCTGCAGCGAAAGGATAACACCTGTGATTGACAGCTTACCGAATGTCAATGTGCTGTCGACATCGGCCATTGCCAACTTTGCAACTGTCAGCTGGTTAACAAATGTCTCATCTTCCGTCACATTGGAAGCTGACATCTTTGTCAAGTCTTCGCGGTTTGTCAGTACATGCAAGAAGTGCTTCTTGTCGGGCGTACGGAACACAAATATGCCATCCTTCGGAATGGCCTGGAAGGGAGAGGCTTCAGCAGCATCCCTCGTCAGGCGTACACTGTCGTTTTCATATTTCAGATAGACCTTCGAAGGCACATCTGCATTGTTCACACCAACAATATGGTACCACAACGAGTCGGCAGGTAACTCTACGTCGGTATCATTATAGAAAGCAGCCATAGCTTCCGTCAGTTCCTCGGCAGTAGCTTCTTCACCCTTGGCAATAACAGCCTCCAAGGCTAAACGACTCTCACTATCCATGGCAGGATAGCCGATGCCCTCGCTCAAAATAAGCTCCTTGGCAGCAATCATCTCTGGCAACACAGGAATCTTCACAGTATATGTCAGAGTAATATCCTCGTTCCAACTGTCATACTCAGAAATGTTATCGTCATCCTCACGGTAATACGTATTGTGGATGGAACCCTCGGGAATGAAAACGGTGTAAACGCCTTCTTCAGTGATGGCACCAGTCGTCAGGTGTAAGATAACCTCGGAAGAGAAAGAACCTTCTTGCGAAACCTCTACAATACCCAAATTCTCTTCACCACGGAAAAGCATGCCGAAAGCATTCTTGGCAAGCAGAACGCGTGATGGATAGAACAAACGAATAGTGTCGGACAATGAGCGGTATGACTCAGCAGGATCAGGGGCAATGGAATCATAGACCAGAGGTATGCGAGCCGAGAAGCGGATACTGATGTCGCTATTCACAGAACCCTCATCATTAACGAAACAGCCAGCAGGAATCTTCACTGTATATGGACCAGAGGAAGTGATAGGCTTACTCAATGACAGTTTCACGGAATTGTCGGCAAAGGTAGCCTTCAATCCCTGAGAGGGGATGCCAAAGCTGGTCATCTGTATACCTGCTGTTGTCAATGTGTCAACGACAGGCGTATTGAAGAGCAGCAACATGGACTGAAAAGCATCAACAACGTCGCCAGCGGCAGGTGTCGATGACTCCAGCACTAATGGAATAGCCGGACGTGTGTATTTAACACGGACAGCGGTAATGCGTGTGTCGTAATGCTGGCCATTCTGGAAAGAGACTTGGTAAGCCTTATCTCCATTCGGGCTCCACGACTTCGTAGTGGGATAGAAGGCACCTGGATCACCGATAGCTTTACTCAGGGTTGCGATAGCGCCTTCAAAAACGATAGAGTCCAAAGTATAGCTTTCAGGAACACTAATCGTTAGCGTAGCATTGGTACGCAACGAGAGGGAATAGAAAGAGAACGATTCGTCCTCCTCGGAGACGACATGGTTAATAGCCACGCCCTCCTTGAAGGTCCCCTGTCCGAAACTCATGCTAGCGTCACCACTGTAGATGACCTTGTTCGTGACATTCAGTACATCGCCAGTGCCATTCAAATATGTCAGATCGAGATTTGACAATGGAGGGTCAAAGCGCATGTCAGCAGGTGACTGGAAATCAAAGGTCACCCACGTTGTCACGTCTGCATAAAGATGCATCGCAACAAAGGTGAAGAGACAAAGTAAAACCTTCTTCATGTGTAATTAGAATAAATATTTATTGAAGTTCAGTATCAAACTCATCACCTGCTGTCTTGACGCAGAGCTTCCACTCACCGTTGACCCGAACAGGATTGAACATGTACATTGTCGTAGCCGGTTTACCAGTGCCAGAGTGCTCGGCATCAGCAAAGGTCACCTCGTACTTCACGTCGTTACAACCTTCAAGCATGAAAGAGTAGTACTGACGCATATAAGAAAGAACGGGGAAAAGTTTAAACATCCGTTGATAACGTTTAGCGGTGAATTCGCTCAACGGCTTAATCTCCTTAGTAGAATCATTATACTCGAACAAGTTTGCAAGAACCTGGTCGTAGTTCTGCTGTTTGAGCTGCTCCATGGCATCGTCGCAGATAGTCAGCATAGCTAGAGTATCCTGGGCAGTAAGTTCAGCACGGAATTCCTCAATCTGCTCAGCGCGAGTAGCATTATCTTTCTTGTTAGAACAAGATGTAATGAAAAGGGTTGCTGTAATCACAGCAATAAAAGAAAATAATACAGAACGTTTCATTGTAATTTAGAGAAAAAAGGAGAGTGCGTCTGCTCTCACGAGACGCACTCTCCAATTAGAGCTTAATTAACTTGGTTTGTCAAATTAATGACGGCCATGCGTTGAGTCGATGTGCCATGTGATCGAAGCGTCGAATGAACCCCACTCGTAGTAGATAGTGATAGGAATCTTAACGTCGAATACAGTCACCATCTCACCGTTGTTAGCATAGTAGAATCCACCGAAGATGTGCTTGTAGAACTTCATGTAAGCCTCGATGGGAACCTCCATGAATGCACTCTGGAAGTTGTTAGCATCGTTACCGTCGTTATCCTTGTGGCAGAGACCCCAGCCATTGTAGGTGTGACCAGCGTAGGTCATGTTCTGAGGAATACCAGGCATACGGTTACCAGCATCATCCCAGCACTCACCGAAGTAAGCCTTGACAGACGTCATGTACGGCTCGATAGCATAGAGCTTAGCCTTCGTGGTGATGGTGCTCAGCTTCACGAACGTGTTCTCATTAGCCTGATGCATGTTGGTCAGAATAGCCTCTGGACGCATGTCGAGAGCGATACCCTTGACATTGTAGTAAGCCCAGAACCACCAGTGGTTCTCACCACGGAGCTTGTCGGGATCATCGTACATGTAGCCCTGACGGTTGTAGTCACCACGCCAGTCGAAGAGATGCAGGTAGTCGAGCAAGAGAATCTTATTCTCGTTGGTGTTAGCATCGATAGCAGGCGTAATAGGCTCAGTGTTCAGGTTGATAGGACGCTCCCATGAGTGCAGCACAGTTGCGATGTTGGGATCCTCATACTTATCCTGCTTCACGAACTTAGCAAGGTTGCAATCTCTCTGAGCAATGACACCGATCCAAGCACGGAACTGCTCGTTCACATACTTACGTGCATTGTCGAAGTCGCAAGTACCATCAGCATTCATCGGGTAGCCAATAGCGTTCAGAACGTCGTACAGAACAACATTGTCCTTAGCAGTACCGGCAATGTAGTCAGCCTCAGTTGAACCAACGGGCAGCCAGTGGATGAGCTCCATGCAGCCAGCATCGTCAACGGCAGGTGTGTAGTTGTTGCCAACCTGCTCTGACTTACCACGCTGAGTAGCAGCCACCTTATTGGTGGGACGCAGGAATGCGATAGGCGTCGAGATACCATTGATCTCAGCATAGAGGATTGAGTCATTGAAGACACCAGCATAACGGATGGTAGTACCGTTCGGAGTCACCTCGTCATCATAGATGATAGCGCAACGCTGCAGAGTCTGCTCGAGAGTAGCCTCGTCCCAAGTATGAGTATCGTTCATGGTCTTGATCCAACGCTGAGCGGGCGAGAACTGAGTGCCATCACCGTAGACGTTGTCATAGCTACGACGACCATAGACATACTTGCACATCATCTTGTTCCAACGATCAGTGTTCGGCTCGATAAGCCACTTAGCATCATTCTGACGATAGGTCTTGTTCTGCGGCGTGATGGTATAAGTCTTACCATTCATAGCCTTGATCTGATAGGTCTTCGGTGCGAAGTAGTACTTAATCTTGTCGTTGTTACCGATGGTAGCCTTATTGCCAACCAGCGTGTAGTTGATGAACGAAGGCCATGCCTCGAAGCGAGTGGTAATACCATCGCGCGGAGCCTGGATGTCAGCGATGTATGCTGACCAGCCATCAGTTGCGCCGGTTGAGTAGTTATACCAGTAGTTGTCGATCTTCTCCTTGAAGAGGATAGGATTAACCTTTGCACGAGTGATGTTCATGGTCATCTTCACCCAAATGTACGGATAAGGAGCGCTGTAGTTGTCAACGTTGCGATCGCGACCACTCTTGTCCTTAGCAATGAAGCGGAACCAGCGAGTAACCTTCACAGGCTCATCATTAGCCTTGTCGTGAGTCAGATACTCAATCTCATCAGGAGTGAGCGTCCAGCTGAAGGTGTGGTTGGTTGTACCCTCACCATTGGGGAAGTAAACAGCATTACCGAGCGTAGTGCGATCCTTACCAGTAGCAGCTTCCTCGAATGCATTACCATTCTCGTCAACAGCCGAACCCTTCACAGGAGGCAGACCACCATTACCGTAGATATCGGAACCGAAGTTGTACAGGCGGAGCTGATAGCCACGACGGTGTGAGTCAGGAGTAGCAGCATTGGTCTGGAAGGCATACGGAGTCACGTACATCGTATCGGTCGGATCAACGGGAGTGTCACTCTCGATACAGTCAGCCCAATAGTAGTTGTCGAAGGTGAGAATCTCACTCATGTTCAGCTTCTCATGCAGGATGAGGTTCGAGAACTGGTTCCAGTAGGTCTGGAGCTTGAGCTCATTGCAGCCACCGAAGGTCAGATTAACCTCAGGATAGTTGTCAACATTCAGGTTGTCAGGTGTGTGAGTGATGTGGAGCAGGATGTAGCCGTCGAGCAGCACCTTGCCAGCCTCATTCTTAACCATCACGCGAACCAGAGGCTCACGGTCAACAGATGTGGTGCTCTGAGCCTCGAGGGTCTTCACAGCATTGGGAGTCGGATCAACATTGCGAGCAATGATGACACCAGTCTTACTGATCTTGCCTGCAGTCCAGTCAACGATACCGTTGGTAGCACTCCAGTCAGAGAATGAAGCATAGTGAGAGTCACCCGTGACGTTCGTACTTGACTGATAGTCAACAAGCTGGAACTCATAGTGCAGACCGAAAGCAGCTTCCTCACCGTAGTTGAACTTCTTAACAACCCAGTGGTTAGCATCGTGCTCACGCTCAATGAGGTTCTCCTTCACATAGTGGATAGCGAGATAGGGACGCAGGTCAACACCGTTGGGATCCATGGCACCCAGCTCAAGAGCTGCACCATCGGGATCGGCAAGAGCCTCCTCAGGTGAATCCCAAACGTGGATACGGTTGTTGACACAAGGAGTTGTACCCAGAGCTGCCCAACCTTCCTCGTCACCATTACGGTTACCGGGGCCACCCTTGAAGTACTCATCCTTCGGCTCAATGTACTGAGGCTTCTTGTTCCAGATCAGACCCTCAAGCTGAATGCGAGTGGGAACGAGCAGAGCGTAGTCAGAGGTAACCATGTCCTCAGAGCCACTAACATTGTGCAGCTGCAGAGCAATCACGTTGTCCTTGTTGTCCTTGTTGTAGTGGTAGCGACCGATATACTTCGAGTGATTACCGCAATACCAGCTTCCGAAGTAGTCCTCATCAGCAAACACATCCCAGTCGTTCGGGGTATCGGTGTTCTTTGTCCAGTCGGCATTGGTAGGATCGCAACCGTTCGGGTTGATGGTGTTATCGGTGGGCCAGGGAGCCAGATTCTCGGGATGAGCAATCTGCAGACCAACTGAGAGCTCGCCCTTAGCATTCTTACCGAACTTAACAGCAGGATAGGTGAAAGCCTTGTTGTTAACGAAGAAGTCCTCAGGAGAGGTGATACCCAGCGAATTAGCAGCAGCACGGGTGTTGAAATAGACAACCTCGGGCTCCAGAACGTTGAACGAAGGAGCGTTGTTGGCGTAATCAACAGCTGAGGTGCTGGGATTCAGGTGATACTGAACCTCCCAAGCGGGACCGTAGATCCACTCCTTGTCGCTAAGATTCGAAACAGTCGAGTAGTCAAAATGATACTTCTTGTTAGCAGGATCCGTAACGTTGGTCTCAATCTGCTTGGTAGCCTCATTGTACCAGCGACCGAGACGGTTGGGGATGTAGTCATTAATCTCACCAGTGATGTCATGGCGGTCGCCATTGACAGCTGCATGGTGGCTGAGATCCTCATAACGGTTGTACTGACGGAGCTGCAGGATAGAGTCGCCAACCCAAGGATACTCAATAGCCTCGATACCATCGAGATAGAGCTTCGGAATGAACTGCATGCTCTTCAGGTCAGCGCTGAGGCTGATGGTCACTGTGTTCTGAGGGCCAGTACCGCCGCGGACACCGTAGAGAGTCAGCGTGTCACCGTCCTTCACAGCAGTGATAGTGCCGGCAGAAACAAAGCTGATGTTGGTGCTCTCAACGAACTCACCATCCTGATAGATGTCGAAGCAGCCAGTCTCGGTGTTGGGAACGTAGTACTTGCCGTTCTGGCCGTTCTGACCAGGAGTGCCCTGGCCATTGTTACCATTGTTGCCATTGGAGCCGTCAGAACCGATAGCCTTGTACTCGGTCTTCGAGCCGTTCAAGTACCAGTAGCCATCGTTGCCGATAGTCCACTTGTCAGCAGGATCAGCGTTCTTACCGTCTGTGCCAACAGCCTTGTACTCGGTCTTCGAGCCGTTCAGATACCAGTAGCCATCGTTGCCGATAGTCCACTTGTCAGCAGGATCAGCGTCCTTACCGTCCTTACCAAGGGCGTAGTAGTTGGTCTTCACGCCGTCCTGATACCAGAAACCATCGTCACCGATTGTCCAGACGACACCATCCTTACCGTTAGTGCCATTGGTTCCGTTGACACCATTGGTAACATTGAAAGAGTTGCCATTGCTCAGCGTGACCTTCACACCGTCGGTGATCTTGTCAACGCTCGTAATGACAGCACCGCTCTGGATCAAGTCCTTAATGTTCTTGATCGCATCAGCGTTCTTGTCGATTTGCTCTTGTAAGTTGTTGATGTCATCATCGTAATCCTTACAAGACACGAACATGCTCGTGGAAGCAACAACGAATGCCCCCATAAGCAATGTACTAATTAATCTTTTTTTCATACGTGTTGAAATTAAAAAGTAAATAATAATAAAGTTGTTAATACTATAGATCTTTCTTGTCTCTCAAAGCCGCTTTAGGCATGCTAAACACCGCCTTTACGGCTCCCCATTTTGCGCATCTCCCCCGCGGAGACACGTTTTTTGGGTGCAAATATAGTCATATTTTCGAAATCGTGCAAATAATTTTGAAGTTTTTTTTTAAAAACCTGCAAAAAATTGCGTGATTCGGTATTTTTTTTTGTTTTTACCCCCCTAAAACAGCTTTTTTCCTTAGAATTCGGCCGATTTGGGAGTTCTTGGGAACGGAATGACGTCGCGTATGTTCTGCATGCCCGTTACAAAGAGAATAAGGCGCTCGAAACCGAGGCCAAAACCAGCATGCGGGCAGGTGCCCCAGCGCCGTGTGTCGAGGTACCACCACAGCTTGTCGGTCTCCATCTCTCGGTGGTTGATTTCAGCCATGAGCTTGTCGTAGTTTTCCTCACGGACGGAGCCGCCGATAATCTCTCCGATTTGGGGGAAGAGGACATCGGTGCCCTGCATGGTAGGAGCAGGGGCGACGATGCCACGATAGCCAACCGAGGCTGAGGACGCCATAGAAGCAGCGGAGGCGGGGGCAGCGGGGTTCTGCTTCATGTAGAAGGCTTTGATGGCGGAGGGGTAGTCGGTCATGATGACAGGTTTGCGGAAATGCTCCTCGACGAGGTAGCGCTCATGCTCTGAGGCGAGGTCATCGCCCCACTGGCAGGGGAACTCGAATTTACGTCCATCGCGTATAGCCTGCTGAAGGATGTCGATGCCCTCAGTGTACGTCAGGCGCACGAAGCTATCCTTGAGCACACCTTCGAGCCGCTGTATAAGCGTCTTGTCGATCATCTGGTTGAGGAACTGGAGGTCGTCCGCGCAATTGTCGAGCGCCCACTTCACACAATACTTGATAAAGTCTTCCTCGAGGTCCATCAGTCCCTGCTGGTCGAGGAAGGCCACCTCAGGCTCAATCATCCAGAACTCCGCAAGGTGTCGCGGCGTATTGGAGTTCTCAGCGCGGAAGGTCGGTCCGAAAGTATAGATGGCACCGAGGGCCGTTGCGCCGAGCTCACCCTCGAGCTGGCCGCTGACGGTAAGCGACGTCTGTTCACCGAAGAAGTCATCGTCGTAGATAATCTTGCCTTGCTCGTCCTTCTTCAGGTCATAGAGGTTCTTAGTGGTCACCTGGAACATGTTACCGGCGCCTTCGCAGTCGCTGGCAGTGATGAGTGGTGTGTGGAAATAGAAGAAGCCATGCTCATGGAAATAGGTGTGGATGGCCATTGCCATGTTGTGGCGAATGCGCATGACAGCACCGAAGGTGTTAGTGCGGAGGCGCATGTGGGCATTCTTACGCATTACCTCGAACGACTGGCCCTTCTTCTGCATGGGATAGTCGTTGCCACAGAGGCCATAAATCTCGATAGAGGTAGCCTGGATTTCAGAGGTCTGCCCAGCTCCCTGACTTTCGACGAGGGTACCAACGGCACAGATGCACGCACCGGTGGTGACGTCCTTCAGGGTGGCATTGGCTACGCCGCATACGGGACAGGCTTCCGGGTCGACGACGATTTGGACGTTCTTGATGGTCGAGCCATCGTTCAGCGCGATAAAGTCGACGGCCTTCGAGGAGCGGTGGGTACGCACCCATCCCTTCACACAGACCTCAGAACCGTAGGCTGTGCTTTTTAAAACATCAATTATTTTAGTTCGTTCCATTATTTTAGCCCCTAAGTTAGGGGGAAAGGGGTCTGAACAAGCGATTATCAGGCCCTAAACTATATTAATCAGTGGGAATCTGCGCTTGTTCAGACCCCCACCCCCTGTCTTAGGGGGTTCAGCCTATTACTATTCGTATGCGCCCATGCGGAGGCGGTCGACTTCCTCTTCGGTGAGGTAACGCCAGTCACCACGCCGCAGGTTCTTCTTGGTGAGTCCGGCAAACTGGACACGGTCGAGCTTGACGACCTTGTAGCCTAAGGACTCAAAGATGCGTCTCACGATACGGTTCTTGCCAGAGTGAATCTCGATACCCACCTGCTTCTTGTCTACGGCATCGGCATACTGCACGTCGTCGGCCTTGATTTCGCCATCCTCGAGCATGATGCCCTCAGAAATCTGCTGCAGGTCGTGAGCAGTGACGTTGCGGTCGAGGTAGACATGATAGATTTTCTTCTTGAGATACTTGGGATGCGTGAGCTTCGAGGCGAGGTCGCCGTCGTTGGTGAGCAGGAGCACGCCCGTGGTGTTACGGTCGAGTCGTCCCACAGGATAGATCCGCTCAGGGCAGGCGTCCTTAACCAGGTCCATGACCGTCTTACGCTGCTGCGGGTCATCGCTGGTAGTGACATAGTCCTTCGGCTTGTTCAGAAGGACGTACACTTTCTTCTCGAGAATGACGGGCTCGTCATGGAGACGTACGACGTCGGTGCGAAGCACCTTCGTACCGAGTTCGGTGACCACCTCGCCATTGACCGTAATGACACCAGCCTGGATTAACTCATCGGCTTCGCGGCGGCTGCACTTGCCAGCATTTGCAAGAAACTTGTTCAAGCGGATGGGCTCGTTGGGGTCGAAGTTCTGCTCCTTATATTCAATGCGTTTTTTCAGGCTGTACTTAGCATTGGGGTCATAGTCAGCGGTGCGGGGGCGATAGCCCTGCTTCTTGGCCGGCTTGCGGGAGCCGTAGCCATTATATGAAGGATAAGAAGCGTTATAGGGGGCATTGGGACGCTGGCCATACTGCTGGCGCTGCTGATAGCCCCCCTGCTGTGGACGCTGCTGATAACTGCCCTGCTGGTGGCCGTACTGCTGACGCTGCTGATAGCCGCCTTGCTGCTGTCCGTACTGCTGACGCGGCTGATAGCCCTGTCCCTCAGAATCCTGATTGTAACGAGGACGATAGCCACCCTGCTGAGGACGCTGCTGATAGCCACCCTGCTGAGGACGTTGATAATTACTATTAAAAGAGGTACGCGGGCGATAAGGTCGCTGCTGAGGCTGGTTCTGCAGCCCAGCTCCAAAGCCTTCCGGTCTGAAGCCACTGTCGTCATCCTGGTTCTGTTTGTTGTAAGAAGGACGGTCATAGGCATTTGTACGTGGCGCGCTGTTGTGAATACGCGGCCGTGGCGACCGGCCTACGGGCCGGTAATCTTTCTGGTAGCCCTCACGGGATACATTCTGCTGCTCAGCAGACATGTCGTCGTGTTTTTTCTCGTTTTCGATTTCCATAATCTTTACTTTCTTTTCTTTTAGTTAAATTGATTGTACTTAGCCTCACGGCTATTTGATTTGAGATTTGAGAGTTGTAAGTTGGGATTTGATAATTAAAGAATTAATATTATATGCCAGTATAATTTGAGGGGGTGATGGTCATCAGTTCCTCTTTGACAGAGGACGAGACATCGAGTGTGTCGATAAAGTCATGGATGCGCTCGGGCGTCATCCGTTCGTTGGTGCGTGTCAGCGCTTTGAGCGTCTCGTAGGGATTGGCGTAGCCCTCCCTGCGAAGGATGGTCTGTATGGCCTCGGCCACAACGGCCCATGTATTGTCGAGGTCGGCCTGTAGGCGTTCCTCGTTGAGAATGAGCTTGCGCAGGCCCTTGAGTGTGCTCTGGAAGGCAATGAGCGCATGGCCGATGGGTACGCCGACATTGCGCAGCACGGTACTGTCGGTAAGGTCACGCTGCAGCCGGCTCACGGGGAGCTTCTGCGCGAGGAACGCCAACAGGGCGTTAGCCACGCCAAGGTTGCCCTCGCTATTCTCGAAGTCGATGGGGTTCACCTTGTGGGGCATGGCACTAGACCCTACTTCGCCAGCCTTGATGCGCTGTTTGAAATAGTCCATTGAGATATACATCCACACATCGCGGTCGAGATCGATGAGAATGGTATTGATGCGGCGCAGTGCATCGAAGAGTGCAGCGAGGCAGTCGTAATTGGATATCTGCGTCGTAAACTGCTCACGCTCCAAGCCAAGACGACCGCCCACGAAATCATCGGCGAAACCCGCCCAATCAATGTAGGGATAAGCCACATGGTGAGCATTGAAGTTGCCTGTGGCCCCACCGAACTTCGCCGTCATGGGGACGTCGCGGAGCTGGCGCAGCTGCTCCTCCAGGCGGTATACATAGACACGCATCTCCTTGCCGAGGCGTGTGGGCGAAGCAGGCTGACCGTGTGTACGTGCGAGCATGGGGATGTTCTTCCAATCCTCAGCGTAGTCGTTAAGCTGCTCGATGACTTCTTCGAGCATAGGAATATAAACATCGTCGAGCGCCTCCTTCATGGATAGAGGCACGCTGGTGTTGTTGATATCCTGTGAAGTGAGGCCGAAATGGATAAACTCCTTGAACTGCGACAATGTCGCAGCATTCGAGGAAGGCTGGTCAGCGCTGGAAGCAGGAGGCAGAAGCTTGTCGAAGCACTCCTTGATGTAGTATTCCACAGCCTTGACGTCATGGTTCGTGACGGCCTCAATGTCCTTCACACGCTGCGCATCAGCAGGGGTGAAGTTCTGGTAGATTGCCCGCAAGTGGGGGAACAACGCATGGTCAAAGTCCTGAAGAGGCGGAAGAGGCAGCTCACAGAGCGCAATGAAATACTCTACCTCAACACGTATGCGATAACGTATGAGGGCGAATTCAGAGAAGTATTCTGCCAGTTTTTCGGTCTTTCCACGGTAGCGGCCGTCTATAGGCGAAATGGCCGTCATCAAGTTCAGTTCCATCTTTGTGACACAGATTATTATCCTTTTCGGTATGCAAAGGTAGTGCAATAAAATAAGAAAAAAGAAGAATGCGAAAAGAATTAAGTTTTTTTAATGACTACGGGTGACGGGCTTTGCACGGACTTTTATTTTTGCAACGGACTTCGACGGACTGTCGCAACGGACGCAATGTTTTTTTCGCAACGGACTTTCACGGACTATGCACGGACTTGCTTTTTTGCAACGGACTAAAACGGACTAAAACGGACTTCTTTTTACAACGGACTAAAACGGACCTGAACGGACTTAAACGGACTTCTTTTCAGCAGGCGAAAAGAGACTCGATAAAAATCCTTTCGTTTGAAAAGTCCGTAAGAGTCCGTGAAAGTCCGTAAGAGTCCGTGAAAGTCCGTGAAAGTCCGTAAGAGTCCGTGAAAGTCCGTAAGAGTCCGTTGCAAAAAAAAACGAGTCCGTTTAAGTCCGTGAAAGTCCGTTGCAAAAAAAAGTCCGATGCAAAAAAGTCCGTTGCCGAGAATCGTCCGTAGCAAAGAGGTGCCCCGGCCACTCTTGCGAGACAACCGGGGCGGGGGAAGGGAAGGGGTGTGGGCGCTGACGGATTCGAACCGCCGACCCTCTGCTTGTAAGGCAGATGCTCTAAACCAACTGAGCTAAGCGCCCTTTGCTGTTGAAAGCGGGTGCAAAGGTACGAAGAAATCTTGTATTATCCAAATTTTTAGGCCACTTTTTTCATTTTTCTTTAAAATTATGGTCTCAGATTTGGTTATCTCAATATTATTTATTAGTTTTGCAACGGCAAATCAACGATCAACTCCAGACGACCAATATGAAACGACTCCCCACCCTACTCTGCCTATGTAGCATGGTAACTGCCATGGCCACAGCCCAGATGGCGCAGCCTTACTACCTGAAGTCGCAGTCAGACCCCGATAACAGTTATGTGAAGCAAGACTTCAACTTGTTCAACCATCTGGACCTGTCGTTCACGGGCGGCACTACAGGCCTCGGCTTCGACCTGGCCTCCCCCATCGGCAACAGCGTGCAGTTGCGTGCCGGCTACTCGGCCATGCCACACTGGAGCTACGACATGCACTTCCATGTGCAAGTGGGTGACGACCCGGCCGCCAGTTCCTCCAAGTTTCAGCGTCTGTCGGGCCTGCTGGAAGACTTCACCGGCTACAAGGTCAACGACGACGTCCGGATGATTGGTCAGCCGACATACCACCAGCTGAAACTGATGGTTGACGTGATGCCCTTCCAGAACAAGAACTGGCACCTGACGGCCGGTTTCTTCGTTGGTCCCAAGAAGTTTGCCAAGGCCTTCAACTCTACTGAGGACATGCCGTCACTGGTAGCCGTCGGCATCTACAACAAACTTTATGACAAAGTGGTAAGCAGTCCGGTGCTTACCGACCCGAACTATTTCATCAACAACTCCATCGGCGACATTCTTAACGACATTGAAGTGCTGCGTCTACTGATGCCCGGCCGTGACTTCAACGACCTTATCGAGCGTATGGCCGACGAAATGGACCTCGACTTTATCCCTGGCCTTGATCCTAACGACAACATTATTAAACAGACCTACCAACGCATCGCTAACTACGGGCGTATGGGCATTCACGTAGGCAACTACAGCCACGACATCCTCTACGATGAGGACGAGTACTACGAGGAGGATGTGCTCTACACTGACAGTGACTGGGAGTGGGGACCCGATGGCGAGCTAATCATCCACCACCAAGTGGGTGACGTTGAGCACTACAAGGGTGAGGTAAAGCACGCCAAGGGAGAGGTGAAGTACCACAAGGGCGACCCCTACATGATGACGCCCGACGAGAACTCGATGGTGCGTGCCGACTGGATTGTAGACAATTTTCGGCCATACCTCGGATTTGGCTACGGTGGCCGGCTGATGAAGAACGACGACCGTTGGAAGATCTCGTTCGACTGTGGAGCGATGTTCTGGGGTGGTACGCCACGCATTGTCACCCACGAGGGCATCGACCTGTGTCGCGACGTTGAGGACATCAGCGGTGACGTCGGAAGACGCGTCAAGTTTTTCAAGAAGTTCAAGGCATTCCCCGTACTGGAACTGAGAATTACATACCGACTTTGGTAGGGGATTGAAAATCGAACTGTACGGTTGAAATGGATTTTGAAATGAACAGGAAATGTTTGTGTTGGAAACGAATTGTCCTAATTGAAAACTAATTTTATTTAATAGTTTCAACAAGGCCACATTCGTGGCCAAAATTAAAAACAAATTAAATA
>JAFPZD010000200.1 GCA_017417465.1 Prevotella sp.
CTCTTCTAACGCCCCTTTATACCAGCCATTCTTGCGTCCCGTTGGTAGCAAGCGACAAGGTCGAGCGGAAATGGCTGGCTACCATTGTCATGCCCCTACGGGGCTGGCTGCGCATCGTTTTCATCGCTTGCGAAACTTGAGTAGAATAATTGCCTGCATTCGTTTTTGAAGACGACATAGACAACATAGACAAGATGACATCAAGATAACATCAAATGATAGAGACAACATCAAATGATAGAGACAACATCAAATGATAGAGACAACATCAAATGATATGGTCAAACCATCTCTGCATGACGCTGCGTCTTCAACGTGAGGCGAAGGATGTGATGCTGAGTCCCTACTAAACAGACCCTTCACCAGAATGCGCTTGCAATGAGACGGTTACGGGGAAAGTGAATAGTTTTAAGATTACCGTTCACAGCAATAATATGGCAACGACATCAGTAATTACAAGACACCGAAGTCAACTCCACCCATAGCGAGAGCGTTGTCATGCACAAGGCCAGGAACCACTTTTTATGGAAATTAACAAACTTTTTCGCACTTTTCTATTTAGTTCCATCTTTTTTTTGTATTTTTGCAAACGCTTTTCGCTCCCTGAAGCAAGTATCAAATAACATCGTGGCCGAACAATAGAAGCGACAGAGCCGTTCTTATAAGCTAAAAACCTAGGAACGACAATCGAAAAGAATGACTTGAAAGGTTTGTGTGACACACAGTTACACGAAACTCCGAAAAGGAGAAGTGCAAATCTGTTTTACACGAGCGTGGAACTGCTTCACCCCTTCTTGTCGCTTCAAGTCTATTTTATTATAACGCCGACCTGAACTGTAAATAACAAAAACAGATAATTATGAAACGAAGATTTGCAACATTTATTTTAGGAGTAATGGTTTTAGCCAGCACTCAAGCTACGGCAGCCATCATAGACGGAGTGAGGCAAAAACCTGTACCGAAGACTATAGACTTTGCTACAAGAGCGGAAGTTTACCTCTACAATGTTGGGGCTCAGGCATTCTTCACGCAGGGCGATGCTTGGGGCACGAAGGGAATTGTGGGTCAGGACCCCAGAAAAATTGTGTTTGAAGACCAATCAGAAGGTAAGTACATCTTCTATTGCTATTGTTGGCGAGATGCTGATCAGCAGGGAGGCTATATGGCAGCAAATTGGCGCGCAGTATTTTTCGATAGTGAGACTGCCATTTTTGTTGACCGCAATTCACAGCCCAACTATTTCTGGGACGTAGAACTCAATGGCGACGGCACATTCCGAGTACTTACGTCAACGGCCAACCCCGACATCAACCCATATAATTATCCAGGGATGTATCTCGGCATAGATGTTACAGGAAATCCTTCAAACAGCATTCTTTCTCCACTCCTTGAGCCTGGAACGGGGCATTATATTGACTGGGTGATGGTTAATCAGGAAGACTTCCCTGCATACGAGGAGGCTCTGAAAGTGTACAACACTGCACAAGAGCTAAAAGGTATCATTGGCGACGTAGAAGCGCTAGGTGGCGATGCCAGTACCGTTGAAGCTGTCTATTTGAACGAAGAGGCAAGCCTCGAAGAATTAGAAGCAGCCATCAAGGAGGCTAAGAAAATGTATATACAAGCTTTGATTGACAATGCTGAGGATCGTGACAACATAGACGTCACGATGCTGTTAAATAATCCTGACTTCGAACAAGGAGAGGAGGGATGGACCGTTATTGCAGCTTCCGGCAATGGGCCCAACGGTCGTCAGGGCAATGTGCGTCCCGGCGGTTCGGCTTCAAATCAGTGTTACGAGGCTTGGAACAACCCTGAGTTCGACATCTACCAAGTAGTAGAGGATGCTCCCGTAGGTGTCTATGAGATTGAAGTGCAAGGTTTCTACCGCTACGGCCGTGGTAACGAGGCTTGGAATGCTTATGTGAATCAGAGTGTAGATTACGTGAAACCTAAGGGGGTGCCTGTATATGTCTACATGAACAATAATGCGACCAATTTCGTTAATGTTTATGGCGACCCCAAGCAGATTAAGGACGAGACATTCTACAGTAATGGCAGTAGTGACTACGCTTCACAGGTGGCGACAGATGGAACTCGCTACTACTTCCCAGATGGCATGGCAAGTGCTGCGATTGCTTTCTCTGCTGACATGTATAAGCAGTCAGCGTTTGGACTGGTAGCGCGCAACGGGGATGTTTTACGACTCGGCGTGAAAGGTAATTCTAACCAGCTGAATGACAGTTGGGTCATTTGGGACAACTTCAATCTTGTGTATCGAGGTTTTAAGCCTGACGTAATCAAGCCCGTGTTGGAAGAAGAAATAGTAAAAGTGAACTCCACTTACATGGGACTGCTGATGGGTAAGACGGAGTATGCAGCTTTCACCGATGCTCTTGCCGCTGCTGAAGAAGCTATCAAAAACAACGATGGCGAGGGTATGTTCAATGCACTCAACGCCCTCTATGATGCAAAAGACCCGGCACTTGTCTCGAAGGACATCTTCTTGGAACAAGATGTGGCTGCTGACACACTTCGTCTGGCAGAGGCTATTCGTCAGGTGGCTGACAAGAAGCTGTCAACGGCAACCCAGGATTATGCCGCCACATTATTTGATAATATTAAAGGTAATCTCGTGTATGAGAATGGTGAGATAGATCAGTTGAAGAATGATGTCACAGAAGCAATTTATGCACTCTGGGAGTCAGTCGAACTTTACGAGCAGTTAGCTGAAGCTATCGGTAGACTGGCAGAGGCAAAGGATTATTTGGAAACCTCATTCAGCCAGCTAGCCAACAAGCCTGAAGCTATCATTGCCCAAGCACAACAGACTTTAGAAGAGTACACCGAACTTTATGGAACAGGGGCTATCAACGACAACGAAATGCCTGCAACAATAGAAGCTATTGACGAACTTGCGACGAATCTGCGTGCTGTCGTCGATAACTACATCATCCCTTCCGACTGGGCATTGCTGAAGGCTGCTTGGCAACAAATGGATAATGGTGATGGTTGGAAACAGAACTGGAACTTTGACACTGAAACGCCTTCATTGGCTTTCATTCCGGGTGTTACGGCCACTAATGGCAATGTCACTGCCATTGACCTTTCAAACAACAATCTTTCTGGCGCATTTCCTTATGCATTCTTCGACCTACCCTATTTGGAGTCGCTCAACGTTTCTTATAATGAACTCAGTGGTGACATTGGTCAAGGCATGGCTGATTACATAGTTCAGCATCCGGATGCAGGCAAGTCACTCAAAAGTCTCAACATAAATTCCAACCAGCTTGAGGGCAACATCGGTCGGATGGCCAGTCTGTTGCCAAGTATATCGGACCTCGATGCTGGATGGAACCGTCTAAGCGAAGTGGCGCCAATGATTGATAAAAATGTAAACGTTAACCTGCGAGGTCAGGCTCTCAACCGTGAATTAAACCTGACCCTGAAAGGCATGACAGCAGCATCGATTGCAGCGCAACTCCCACCCATAGCGCTTTACAATCATTACCAACAGACATTTGGCCCTGACATGAGGTTGCATGTCTCAAGTAGCGATTACTATTATCACATGTACCTATATTTGACAGGGATGGAGTATGACGAGAAGGACGGGAACGGTTCGTTCTCTGGAGGAAACATTAGCATTAGTGGAACAGGCAATTATATTGGACTGTCTGGCGACCTGTTAGATGGTGACACCGGTGGCCAATACGACACGCCTTGGGACTGTGCGTTTACAGCTCGCCTCACCTTCGACCAGGGCGACGGCAACTTCGACGGAGACATGAATATCCTCGACCTGCAGTCTATGATTCTTTACATTATGGAGAACTTAGGCTATCAACCTTATAATTTCACAGCCTCAAACCTTTGGCAGGATGACCAGATAAACATTCAGGACATCATCTGCCTGATTAATCTGTTGATGAGCGATGAGCAAGAATCTGCCGGTGCAAGAAGAAACGCTCCTAATTCGGAAACAACCTATGATGCTTCAATGTGCGTACAGGACGGTCAGCTCATCCTGAACACTTGTAAGCCCGTGGCTGCAATGGATTTACGAATTAGCGGAGCAAACAGTATCAATGTATCAAAAGATTTGGAGCGAATAGGCATGTCTTTCGTTACGAAGAATCAGGCTGATGGCCTGCACGTCATAGTTTATTCTATGAATGGGGCATGCATCCCATCCGGTACTTCTATTATTGGCACATTCGACTCAAACATCTCAACTGTAAAACACGTCATGTTATCTGACAGCTATGCTAAAGTCATTTCTGTTACTAACAGCGGAAGTTTGACAGGCATTGAGGGATTTAACATCATGCCAATCTCTCAATCAGACAATTGTGTATACGACGTGCAAGGCCGAAAGGTGTCGAATAGCCATATAAGCAAAGGGCTTTATATCAAGAATGGCCATAAAATAATAAAATAGAAAAACATTATAAGTCCAAGATTATGAAAACTACAAAATATCTATTCCTGACGCTGCTCATGGCCTTGTTCGGTCTGAGCGCAGAAGCCCAGCAGCGCAACGTGCTGCAACTGCCTGATGTAACAGTACTGATTGGCAATGCCCAACTACCTGTCATCATTGAGAACACCGATGAGGTTGTCGGTGCCCAATTCGACATTACCATGCCCGATGGCATAACAGTTGAAACTACGGGCACGCTGTCAGACCGTGGGAATGGTCATACGGTCACAGTGAATCAACTTAGTAACGGTGATTACCGTGTCCTGCTCCATTCTGGTGCGAACCATCCGCTACTCGGACAGACAGGCGTGGTGATGTATCTACCCATAGATATTCCAGACTATTTCGAGGAAGGTAGCGAATACCAGCTTACCATCAAGAATGCCGTATTAGGCAAGGCGAATGGCGAGAATGTGCTAACAGATGCCACAGCAGGCAAGATGCGCATAACAAAGATGCCTCGTCTTACGGCCACAGCCTCTAAAACCAAGTTTTACGAGGGTGAAAAGATGATTGTCACCGTTACCAATGAGCGCGCCCCGGTGACCGACCTGACGCTCAAAGTCAGTTGTGACCATCCTGAGAGAGTAACATTCCCTGAGACTGTCGTCATGGTTGCTAGAAGCACATCAGTTTCCTTTGAAGTGGAAGCATTGCAAGACACAGATATCACTGACGAGCAGATTGTAACCATCACGGTTGCTGCTGATGACCATTATGCAGCCAACTGCGAAGTCTCGTTGTTAGACGATGACCGATTGCCAACGGTACAAACCAACAAGGCTGCCTATAAACCAGGTGAGACCGTACTCATCACAGGACAGATGTTTGGGCCGGCTGCCATCAACGCCAAGATTGCCATTTACGTCGTCCATAACGGCAAGCGTGAGATGATAAGCACAAAGACTGACGACGAGGGCAAATTCACGGCAGCATACAATATCTCTGCATCTCAAAGCGGACATTTCAATATAGAGGTCTGCTATGCTGGAGAAGCAGGAAGTGAGGAGTTGGCTTCGTTCGAAACCTTCGGCCTTCAGCTAAGCTCATACAATTCGGAGGCTGACATCGAATTAGGAACCCCAGCATCAGGAACAATTATCGTCACGAACACTGTGCCTATCAAGCAGACGGGACTAAAGATTGAACAGCGTGGCGACTCGGTTAACTGTGCCTTTACTTTTACGGTGCCAGAAGATATTGAGGCTAATGGCACTGTGGAGATAGCATACACCATCACTCCCAATGCGGTTTCCGAGGGAACTAACTGGCAGCAGATGCCAATAGAGATTTCCACAACGGAAGGTTCAAAGGTCAGCTATACCTTCTATTATTATGTGCAGTCGGCATTGGCGACGCTGTTAGCAGAACCGTCAAGCATAGAAACAACGATGACCAAAGGAGCCACACGTGAATATCCACTCGTCATTACCAATACTGGCAAGGGAGAGACAGGCACAATAACGCTTGGGCTACCTGACTTTATGAACACTGCCACGCCACGCAACATGCCGTCGCTGGCCAGCGGAGAGTCAACAACCATTCTTCTGGAACTAACCCCAACGGACAACATGACGCTGAATGTTCCCGTCACTGGCAATTTGGCCATCAACTGCGAGAACGCCAACGGACTAAGTGTAGGCTTCTCAATTGAGCCTGTCTCAGTGAGCACAGGCACTCTGACGGTGGACGTGACGGACGAACTGACGTATTATGCCGAGACAGTCGTAGCCCCACACGTGAAAGATGCCAAAATTGAGATAAAGCATCCTGTTTCGTATGAGGTAGTCGCCAACGGAACTTCCAACGAGAAGGGACTATTTGATACGGAATTGGCTGAAGGATTATATCTGCTGGAAGTGTCGGCTCCCAAGCATGAGACATTTAGAAGCCAGATAATGATTGACCCAGGCAAAAACAAAAGCGTAGAGGCCTTCTTGAGCTACCAGAACGTAACCTACGACTGGAATGTGGAAGAAACAGACGTTGAAGACACGTACAATTTGGAACTGGTGGCAGACTACGACGTGAGGATACCCAAACCTGCACTCATAACAAGAATTGCCATCGACGAGCAGCCCTTTGACGGTACTATTATTCCGATTGAGGTGACTAACAAGGGACTAATCAACATCAACGATGTCAATGTGACACTGGCTGTCACACCAGAAGAATATTCAGTGGAGTTTCTCACCAACCCACACTTGGATTATCTGGCGCCCCAACAAACAGAGACTTTCTACGCTCAGGTGAAATACAATGGCGCAGCTGGTGCAAGAAAAGCTGCAAACGACAGTGCGAAGAACGATTCTGGGGTAAAGACCGCAAGCAATGAATCTAGTGGTTCATATCCCTGTGGAGATGAAGAACGAAAGGTTCATGAGATTTCATGGAAAATCTGGAATATCGATGATGATGAGCTTGCCGATATAGAAGATATTATAAAGAAGTTAAAGGAAAATCTCCAATCGTCAGACTCCACACATTCATCAGGTAAACAAAAACCTGGAAGCGGTTCAGGTGAAACAGGGTTTGGTTATGTTACTCCACACATTCCACCTGTTGACAACACAAAAATATGCTTTAACCCAACTGATCCTGATGACCCTAACAATCCAAATGCGCCGAACGACCCGATAGACCTCGATATCGCTCCCTCTGGAGACCCCAATGATGATGCAGACTGCGATGGCAGAAGCGAACCCACATTTGTTTATAATCTTGTTCCTGTCTCAGGAACTCAATACAAAATTAAAGGTGTGGCGGCAGATGGAGTGTCACAGTTGAAGATAGTACTGGATCCCAAAGAAAGCCATATTCCTAAAGAAGATTGTGAAAGTTTTACAGATTTCGAATGGTATGTAAGGGAAGGATATGGTAAGATTGAGGGTAGTTCATTCAGAGAAGCTATTTACACTGCTCCAGATAGTTTTCCAGAGAACAACTCTTCCTATTCTTGGATGGTTGAGGCGCAACTGATTTATACTCACCATTACAATAGTAGTGTATCAGAAGTAAAACACGTTCACGTGAATATCGAAATAATTCGTCCACCTGTAGTATTCATTCATGGCCTCAATGATACTGAACAATGTTGGAGGGAAATGGACAGCCTGCTTATCAAGTCTGGCCTATATAGGGACGGTATAAATTTCCGTTTAGATTATTCCACAACTAACACAAGTTCATTTAACACTAATGTCCCTGTCGTTGGACTTGGTATACAGAAAGCACAGCGTAGGGCACTGTGTAAAGGCTATGTGGCCACAAAGTGCGACCTTGTCGGACATAGTATGGGTGGCATTCTGGCTCGTCTTTATGTGCAAAATGGAGCTACTTACTATGGCACTAACACTAAAGAAGTAAACCGAATTATTACTGTGAACACTCCCCATGCTGGCAGTGAGATTGCTGATTGTGTCATGGGCCATAAAGTGTTTATTGGAAGAGTCGCAAATCTTATTCTTAATGAGAAATTAGATTTTTTCAATTTTGACATTGACAAAAGAATTGGCGCCATCAAAGATTTAGCAGTAGAGTCTGAAGCAATTGAAAACCTCAATGCTAATGTTTCTCTGAAATGTGACGTGCCTGTTATTTCTATAGCAACATCATTAAAAGAGAGCAGTATGCTTCTGCAAGGAATGGGAATAGCGGTTGATGCAGCTATAGGTGTCATATCAGGTCTCATTGCTACTGCTGCTTCAGCATCAACAGGACCTGTAGCAGCAGCTGTAGGTGTAGCTATAGGAGTGTTAGCCGCTACCTATGCTGGCCATATTGTTGGCAGTGATCTTCCACAAGTAGGTGTTGGCGATTGGGTTGTGTCTACCCAAAGTCAGGTCGGAGGATGCAGAAGTAACATAATAATAGAAGAAGACGATGGCACAAGTGAAACCATAAGTGGACTCATTGGGGGGATGATTGGTGGAGGGATAGGCTCAGTTGCGGGTCGGATTATTGCTGCTTCGATGACAGAACCATGGCATGTAATAAGCCCAAAACATAAGGTAGTAATGGATACTTTAAAAATTCTATTATCAAAGAATGCTAATGACAGTGCTTTTTCAAAATTATGGTTTGCCCCAGAACCTAGATATTTTGACCATGACTTGTGGTGGCTAAAATGGGGAGCTAGCCCTGTTCTTGCTTTATTGCCTTTTTCTCAATTAAAAAATACCCCAAAGATACTAAAAACTGGCGCAGATTTCTCAAATATGGCCGATGTTCTAAACGATGCACTTGGAATAGCTGATTTTGTTGTCTCATTTACAGATTATATTGTGAACAATATTTCTTCTTCTCGGACAAAAGCAAATACTCAAAACAAATTAAATCAGAAGCGTATTTTAAGACTAAAACTAAATCATCTTGAGGGATTTAGTGACCCTATGATTACTGTTGCTTACGAAAAAGAAAAGATTGCAATGGCGATAGGTTATGATGTAGAATTACAGATTCCTTCTACATTCTCTGGTAATGCAAAGGTTACAATTTTAATGAAAAGTGAAAATGACACTATCCGATATGCTGATTTTATTTATTCAATCGACCAACCTCTTGCCACCCCCGTTTCTCTCACCCTCGATGAAACGACCCTCGATGTTGATGACAGTGAGCCACTGCGTCTCTATTGCACATGGAACGACGGCACAGAGACGAAGGTCGTACCCGATGAGATAACTTTTGAGCATGACGGAGTGGCTGCACTTGTGGGCAAATATATTGTTGGTTTGAAGAAAGGCCGGACAAAAGCCACTGCCAGTTATAGAGGTCTTACCTGCGATGGTCTTATCAGGGTCTTTGCTGCAGAAGATAATGATAATGATGAGGCATCAGAGTCCGTTTGCTCGAAGGTAACCCTCTCTTTCAAGCAGGAGATGGTGACAACGCGCCAGGCTTTCCGCGGTACGCTGGCCGTGAACAACGGAAGTGGAACAAGGAAATTGAAAGACTTGAAGCTGAATCTCGAGGTGAAAGACGAGATGGGCAATATAGCTACAGAACATGAGTTCCAGATTGATCTGGAGTCACTTGATGGCTTCGAAGGCGAACTGGACTTCACGTCAGGCTGGTCGCTAAATGCAGAAAGCAAAGGCACAGCTACCATTCTCTTTGTCCCAACGAAGTATGCAGCCCAAACAGAGCCCAAGAAATGGTGGTTTGGCGGCACCTTCTCCTATACAGACCCAGACACTGACCTCACTGTGACACGGGAGTTGTATGCAGTTCCGCTGACAGTCAACCCCACGCCGGAGCTTGACATGGACTACTTCCTGCAACGAGACGTGTTTGGCGACGACCCGCTGACGGAAGACGTGGTGGAGAATTGCCAGCCTGCTGAATTCGCTCTCCTTATTAATAATAAGGGTTATGGCGATGCCCAGAATGTGAGTATGGTGACCCATAAGCCAGAGATTGTTGATAATGAGAAAGGACTACTGATAGACTTCGACCTGCTGGGTTCGCAGCTAAACGGTAGAGAAAAGACTTTGGCGTTCGGTAAGACTATACCTTCTGATTTTGGTTCGATTCCTGCTCACACTCAGGCTTACGCCCAGTGGTGGTTGCAGAGTCCTCTGCTTGGTCACTTCACATCCTACAATGTGAATGCCACACATGTAACCAGCCGCGATAATCCCGACCTATCGCTGCTTGACCAGGTGAAGGTTCACGAACTGATACATGGCTTCACCGTGAGTACCGATGGCGACAAGCCACTTCGCGGTTTCTTGGTGAACGACATTAAAGACAATGAAGACAAGCCTGACGCAATTTACTTCACTGACGCTACCCAGCAACAGGTTAATATTGCTACTAGTGCAGATATAGTGATGCAGGGCGACAACGAGTACGTACTCACTGTTAATTCTTCAACTGAAGGCTGGTACTACGGCTCGCTGCTTGACCCGACAAATGGACAGATGGAACTGATGAAGGTGACACGCGCTGATGGCACTGAGGTTTACATGGACAACATCTGGCAAACTGACCGCACACTTCGCGACGGAAAGGATCCATTCTATGAGAACCGTCTACACTTCATTGTCAATACTGCGAGCGAGTGCGAAACACTCCACCTCATTTTTGAACCCAAGGAGGATGAGACGACCGGATTGCTTCAACTTTCCGATGACCTTCTCGTTAGAATCTCACCGTTACCACTACGTGACAACATGCGCATTACTGGTAATTTCAAGGAGATTCACCATGTAAGCATCTATGATATGCGTGGCGTCAAAATATTCAGTACGGGCAATATACGGGCTGGTCAAAGCATCCACATAGGTAAACATAATACAGGTATTTACTATATCCAAGTAGCGACCGACAAGGGGACCTATCGTGCAAAGGTACAAAAGCGTTAGCTCTGTATCTGTTTGCCAACTGATAATGATTCTTTAAAAATCCGCGAAACTTTGGCTGTTTCGCGGATTTTTTGTAATTTTGCACCAAATTTGCTGCAGAGTTTTATCGGATACTAAATACGAACATTATCAGATGGAAGACTTCATACACCTTCACGTACATACATACTACTCCATACTGGACGGGCAGTCGAGTATTAAGAAGCTGGTAAACAAAGCTGTGGGCGACGGCATGCGTGGCATGGCAATTACCGACCACGGCGACATGTTTGGCATCAAGGAGTTCCACGACATTGTGAACGACCTGAACAAGAAGCGGAAGAAGGAGGGGCAGGAGCCTTTCAAGCCCATCTTCGGCTGCGAGATGTACGTTTCGAAGTACGGCCCCAAGGAGCAGAAGAACGGCAAGCAGGACCAGAGTGGCTACCACCTCATCGTGCTTGCCAAGAACTACAAGGGCTACAAGAACCTGATCAAGCTGGTGTCGAATTCGTGGGTTGACGGTTTCTACATGCGTCCACGTACCGACCGCGCCGACCTTGAGCGCTACCATGAGGGGCTGATCGTCTGCTCGGCCTGTATCGCCGGCGAGGTGCCACGTAAGATTCTCAACGGCGACATGGCAGGCGCCCGTGAGGCCGTGGAGTGGTATCACAACCTGTTTGGCGACGACTACTACCTGGAGCTGATGCGCCATGAGGTGACCGACCCCACCATCCGCGCCAATCGTGAGACGTACCCGATGCAGCAGCAGGCCAACAAGGTGCTCATCGAGCTGGCCCGCGAGTATGGCATCAAGCTGATCTGTACGAACGACGCCCACTTCGTAGACCAGGAGAACGCTGAGGCCCACGACCACCTGCTCTGCCTGTCGACGGGCAAGGAGCTGGACGACCCCACGCGCATGCTCTATTCGAAGCAGGAGTGGTTCAAGACGCGGGCTGAGATGAATGCCGTGTTCAGCGACATCCCAGAAGCTCTGAGTAACACGCTGGAGATTCTCGACAAGGTTGAGATCTACAGCCTGGATCATGACCCCATCATGCCCTTCTTCCCCATTCCTGAGAGCTTTGGCACTGAGGAGCAGTGGCGGCAGAAATACACTGAGGACGACCTCTTCCGTGAGTTCACTTCCGACGAGAACGGCGAGAACCCGCTGCCACGCGAAGAGGGTGAGAAGAAGATCAAGAAGCTGGGCGGCTACGACAAGCTCTACCGCATCAAGTTTGAGGCCGACTACCTAGCGAAGCTGGCGTATGAGGGGGCATATAAGAGGTATGGGAAAGCCTCCCCAAGCCCCTCCGAAGGAGGGGATGTCCAGTTACATAATGCTACGGATGGGGCTGGCGAATTATCTAATCAAACACCCCCTCCTTCGGAGGGGCTTGGGGAGGCCTTACCTGCTGAAGTCCTCGAGCGTATCAAGTTCGAGCTCCACATCATGAAGACGATGGGTTTCCCTGGCTACTTCCTCATCGTGCAGGACTTCATCAACTCGGCCCGTGAAAAGCTGGGCGTGATGGTAGGGCCTGGACGTGGCAGTGCTGCCGGCTCTGTGGTGGCCTACTGCCTGGGCATTACGAAGATAGACCCTTTGAAATACGACTTGCTGTTCGAGCGCTTCCTGAATCCTGACCGTATCTCGCTGCCCGATATTGACACTGACTTCGATGACGATGGCCGTGGCCGTGTGCTGAAATGGGTCGAGGACAAGTACGGCCATGACAACTGCGCCCACATCATCACCTACGCCTCGATGGCCACGAAGAACAGTATCAAGGATGTCGCACGTGTGGAGAAGGTGCCACTGGCCATCGCGAATGCCCTGTGCAAGGCCATCCCCGACCGTCTGCCTGACGGCATGAAGATGAATCTTCCAAATGCCATCAAGTGCACCCGCGAGCTGCAAGATGCTGAGGCGAGCCCTGACCCGGCGCTGGCCAACACCATCAAGTATGCCAAAATGCTGGAGGGAACGGTTCGCGGCACCGGCATCCATGCCTGTGGCTTCATCATCTGCCGTGACCCCATCAGCGACTGGGTGCCAGTGAGCACTGCCGACGACCCCGACTTCAAGGACGTGAAGACCAACTGCACGCAGTACGACGGGCACGTCATCGAGTCGACAGGCCTCATCAAGATGGACTTCCTCGGCCTGAAGACACTCTCGGAGCTGAAGGAGGCCTGCGCCAATATCAAGCTGACGCGTGGCATTGATATAGACCTTGACACGATTCCCATCGACGACCCAAATACCTACGCACTCTATCAGCAAGGGCGCACTGTGGGCACGTTCCAGTTTGAGTCGAGCGGCATGCAGAAGTACCTGCGCGAGCTGCACCCCACTGTGTTCGAAGACCTCATCGCCATGAACGCCCTCTACCGTCCGGGGCCTATGGACTACATCCCCTCGTTCATTGCCCGTAAGAACGGCCGCGAGGAAATCAAGTACGACATTCCCTGCATGGAGAAGTACCTGAAGGACACCTACGGCATTACCGTCTATCAGGAGCAGGTGATGCTGCTGAGCCGCCAGCTGGCTGACTTCACCCGTGGTGAGAGCGACGCCCTGCGTAAGGCTATGGGTAAGAAGAAGAAAGACATCGTCGATGCGATGAAGCCCAAGTTCATTGAAGGCGGCAAGAAGAACGGCCACGACCCCGCCGTGCTGGAGAAAATCTGGGCCGACTGGGAGAAGTTCGCTTCCTATGCCTTCAACAAGTCGCATGCCGCCTGCTACTCATGGGTGGCTTACCAAACGGCTTTCCTAAAGGCCAACTACCCCGCTGAGTTCATGGCGGCCATCATGACCCGTCGCCGTGACCAGATCACTGAAATCACAAAACTGATGGACGAGTGCAAGCAGATGGGCATTGCCACGCTGGGGCCCGACGTGAACGAGTCGTACCTGAAGTTCGGTGTGAACAAGAAGGGCGAGATACGCTTCGGACTGGCTGCCATCAAAGGACTGGGCGACGGTGCTGCGCAAGCCATCATCAACGAGCGTGAGAAGAGTGGTCCCTACAAGAGCATCTTCGACTTTGCCCAGCGTGTGCCCTTCACCAACCTCAACCGCAAAGGCTATGAGACCCTGGCGCTGAGTGGTGGCTTCGACAGCTTTGGCATCCGCCGTGAAGAGTTCTTCGCCATGAATGCCAAGGGTGAGCAGTTCCTTGACACACTGGTGCGCTACGGACAAATGTACCAGCAATCGAAGGCCGAACAGCAGAACTCGCTCTTCGGTGGCTTCGACGACGTTGAGATTGCCACGCCCCCTATCCCAAAGACCGACACACGGTGGAGCGACATCGAGCGTCTGAACAAAGAGCGTGATCTGGTGGGCATCTATCTCTCGGCCCATCCACTCGACGAATACAAAATCGTACTCGACAACTTGTGTAATGCCCAATGCCAGGAGCTGGCCGACAACGGAGCAGCCCTGGCGGACCGAGAGGAAGTGACGCTGGGTGGCATTGTCACCGCCGTGCGCTCGAAGTTCACCAAGAACGGCAAGCCCTGCGGCTTCGTCACCCTCGAGGACTTCAACGGCTCTGGCGAGCTGGCACTCTTCGGCGAGGACTGGGGGCGCTGGAACGGCATGTTCACCGAGGGAGCCTCGGTCTATGTGACGGCGAAGATGCTGCCACGCTTCCGTTTCCAGGAAGACAGTCCACTGGACCTTAGGGTTCAGAACATCGACTATCTGCAAACGGTGAAGGAGAAGGCCATCGACCGCATCACCATTTCGCTGACCACCGACAAGCTCAACGAACAGATCGTGGCCGACCTGCAAGAGATTATCAGCGAGTGTCCTGGCAAGACGAAGCTGTTCTTCCAACTGCGCGACACCCAGGGGCGCCACCATGTGCTGCTGCGCTCCAAGAGTAACACGATCGACGTCAGGCACCAGCTCATTGACTATATCGAGACTCATGAGGCGTTGGACTATAAGATTAATTGAGTTAGGAGTTAGGAGTTAGGAGTTAGAAGTTAGGAGTTAAGAAGAAATAAGTAGTTAATGAAAGAATTCCTGCAAGTGCTGAGGCGATTTGTGCCTCCATATAAGAAATATCTTGTGCTGTCGGTGGTGTTCAATATCCTGTCGGCAGTGCTCAACATTTTCTCGTTTGCGGCGCTCATACCGATTCTGCAGATATTGTTCCAGACGGGCGATGCCGAGGCAGCCACCACACTGATGCCCTGGGACTGGGGCAACGTGCAGGAGGTGCTGATGAACAACCTGAACTACCACGTCAACGGCCTGATAGCCGACTACGGTCAGACCACGACGCTGCTGCTCATCGGTATTTTCCTGGCTGTGACGACAGCCCTGAAGACAAGCGCCTACTTCGCCTCGTCGGCGACCATCATTCCCATCCGTACAGGTGTCGTTCGCGACATCCGCAACCAGCTTTACCGCAAGATCAACGCCCTGCCTTTAGGCTTCTTCAGCGAGGAGCGCAAGGGCGACATCATTGCCCGCATGAGTGGCGACGTGCAGGAGGTGGAGTCGAGCATCATGTCATCGCTCGACATGCTCTTCAAGAACCCCATCCTCATCATCGTCTACTTCACGACGTTGCTCTTCGTCTCGTGGCAGCTGACGCTGTTCACCATCGTCTTCGTACCGCTGTTCGGATGGTTTATGGGCATCGTCGGCCGCAAGCTGAAGCAGCGCAGCATCAAGGCGCAGGCCCTCTGGAGCGACACGATGAGCCAGGTGGAGGAGACGCTCGGCGGCCTGCGCATCATCAAGGCATTCTGTGCCGAGCAAACCATGAACGACCGCTTCGACCGTGTGAACAGTGCCTACCGTAACGACATCATGCGTGTGAACATCCGCCAGTCGATGGCCCACCCCATGAGCGAGTTCCTCGGCACGGTGATGATCATCATCGTGATGTGGTTCGGCGGCATCCTCGTGCTTAACAACCAGGTCATCACTGGTCCCACGTTTGTCTACTACATGGTGATTCTCTACTCCATCATCCAGCCCCTGAAGGACTTCTCGAAGGCGGGCTATAACATCCCGAAAGGACTGGCATCGATGGAGCGCATCGACAAGATTCTGCAGGCAGAGAACAACATCAGGGAGCCGGAGAAGCCGAAGCACATCGCATCGTTCCAGCATCAGATAGAGTTCCGCCATGTGTCGTTCCGCTATGGCGACCAGTGGGTACTGCGCGACATCAACCTCATCATTCCCAAGGGCAAGACCATCGCACTGGTGGGACAAAGCGGTGGCGGAAAGTCGACACTCGTCGACCTCATCCCACGCTACTACGATGTGCAGGAGGGCGAGGTACTCATCGACGGCATCAACGTGAAAGACCTGGGTGTGCACGACCTGCGCAGCCTGATAGGCAATGTGAACCAGGAGGCCATCCTCTTCAACGACACGTTCAGGAACAACATCGCGTTTGGAGCGTCTGAGGGTTCCGATAGTCCTGAAGCGCTTCAGAAGCGTATCGAGGAGGCTGCACGCATCGCTAACGCCTACGATTTCATCATGCAGTCGGAGCATGGCTTCGACACCAACATCGGCGACCGCGGCGGACGCCTCTCAGGTGGTCAGCGCCAGCGCGTCAGCATCGCCCGTGCCATTCTGAAGAACCCACCCATCCTCATCCTCGACGAGGCGACCTCCGCCCTCGACACTGAGAGCGAGCGACTGGTGCAGGATGCCTTGGAACGTCTGATGAAGACACGCACAACCGTGGCCATCGCCCACCGACTGAGCACCATCAAGAATGCCGACGAGATCTGCGTCCTCCACGAAGGGCACATCGTAGAGCGAGGCACCCACGACAGTCTCCTTGCCAAGGATGGCTACTACCGACGCCTGCATGACATGCAGCAAAGCTGAGAGATTTGATGATTGGACGATTTCACGATTGGACTATTTCACGATTTCACGATTGGACTATTTTACGATTGGACTATTGACGATGAGAGCGCGTTTACTTTTCCTGCTTAGGACCTACGTTGTGACAGTGCTGCTGTTCATGGTCGCCAAGGTGGTGTTCATGCTGTGCAACAGCAGTGGACATGGGGTGACGGCTGCCGACTACGTGCAGGTCATCGGTCATGGTCTGACGCTTGACCTCTCTACGGCACTCTACATACTCATCATTCCGTTCTTTGTTGCCTTGATGTCGGTATGGGTGCGCGTACCACAATGGGTGCTGCGCATCTACTTCGGTGTGGTCGCCGTGGCGTTGGCCCTGGCCTTCGTCGCCGACACGAGCCTCTATGCTTTCTGGGGCTTTAAGCTCGATGCCTCCTGTCTGCAGTACCTCGAACAGCCCGAGGGCATGACGCAGAGTGTCAGCCGCGGCTACCTATTGCTGCGCCTGCTGGCCATCATCATCGTTGCCATCGGCGTGTTCATGGCCTATACCTTCCGACGTCGAAAACCACGACGGTACAACAGGTCCCCACGCCGAAGGTACCTTCCGGCTGCCATTGCTGAGACGGTGTTCTACGTCCTGATGGTGCCCCTGATGGTCATTGGCATCCGTGGCGGCGTGCACGAGTCGACGACGAACATCGGACAGGCCTACTTCTCGCAAAACCAGTTTCTGAACCACGCCGCCGTCAACCCCGTGTTCAGCTTCCTTTACTCACTGAGCCACCAGATGGGCGACACGACGGGCTACGACTTCTTCGACGAGGCGACTTGCGAGCAGCTCATAGCCAACGTCTACACCACGGAGAGCCTGCTCACCGACACACTGCTCACCACACCTCGGCCCGACATCGTCGTCATTCTGATGGAGAGCGCCGGCGAAGCGTTTGCCAGCGCGATGCCCCATCTGCAACAACTCAAGCAGGAGGGTATCAACTTCTCACGCTGCTATGCCAACAGCTGGCGCACCGACCGTGGCACGGTGTGTGCACTGAGTGGCTACCCGTCGTTCCCTACCCTCTCAGTGATGAAGATGCCTGAGAAGAGTCGCACCCTGCCTGCCCTGGCACACACGCTGCAGGCCGAAGGCTACCAGACCAGCTACCTCTACGGCGGCGACATCAATTTCACCAACATGCGCTCGTACCTCATCTCAACGGGGTGGGAACATCTCACCAGCATGGACGACTTCACGGCCAGTGAACGGCGCTCAGCACAGTGGGGCGTACGCGATGACATCACGTTCGCCGTGCTTTTCAGAGAAATTACCGGAGAGCCCGGAAAGTCCGGAAAGTCCGGAAAAGCCGGAGGATCCGGAAAAGCCGGAAAAACCGGAAAAACCGGAAAGTCCGGAAAGCCCGGAAAGTCCGGAAAAACCGGAGAATCCGGGTTATCCGGAGAGCCGGGCCAGCATCACCTTTGGGGCTTCTCTACCCTTTCGAGCCACGAGCCCTGGGACGTGCCGCTGCGACGCCACCCTGATGCGATGCTCAACGCCTTTGCCTACCTCGACGACTGCTTAGGCACTTTTGTCGACAGTCTCCGAAAGAGTCCCCGCTGGGACAACCTGCTCATCGTGCTCACTGCCGACCACGGCATCAACTATCAGCACATCGACCAGTCGCGACCCTTAGAGAAGAACCACATCCCCATGCTCTGGATAGGAGGTGCCGTCCGTGCACCACGCACCATCGACGTGCTCTGCAACCAGAGCGACCTCTGCGCCACGCTGTTAGGGCAGATGGCCATGCCACACGCCGACTTCACATTCAGCCGCGACGTGCTCTCAGCCACCTATAGCTACCCAACAGCCGTTCACAACTACCACAATGCCCAGTGGATAGCCGACTCCACGGGCCATGTGCTCTACGACTTCGATGCCCACCGCTACCTTGTCAACCAGAGTGCCGACTCCGTGCGCCTGCTGCAAGTGAGCAAGGCCATTCTCCAAACCACACTAACCAACCTCAAGCAACGATGATGAATACCCTCGCCTACTACCTCCTCTATGCATTCGCCTACACGCTGTCACTGCTACCACTGCGTGTACTCTACGTCCTGTCAGACGGCATATACCCCATCCTTTATTATATAATAAGGTATAGACGTGGCGTTGTACGCCGTAACCTCACCACCTCCTTCCCCGACATGAGCGAGGCCGACATCAAGTCGACCGAACGGCAGTTCTACCATTGGCTGTGCGACTTTGGCGTCGAGACGCTGAAGCTGCTCTCCATCAGCGACAAGGGCCTGCTGAAACATGTGGAATATCATAACGTCGACCTTGTAGAGAAGATGATTGACGAAGGGCGTAACTGCTCAGTCATCTCAGGACACTACTGCAACTGGGAATGGTTCGCGGGCATGCCGTTGGCCATGAAGCGCCACCCGCAGGCTGTCGTCGGACTCATCTATCACCCCCTCTACAACGATGCCTTCGACCGACTCTTCATCAACATTCGCTCGAGTCATGGCGGTGTCTGCATCCCCAAGAAGGACATTTTAAGGCGTCTGCTAGCCTATAAGCAGGAGGGGCGCCACACAGTGTTCGGCTATGCCAGCGACCAGTCGCCTCGTTGGCATAATATCCACCTGTGGTTGCCGTTCCTGAATCACGACACGCCAGTCTTTACAGGCGGTGAGCGCATTATGCGAAAGATGAACGATGCCGTCTTCTTTGTCGACATAAAGCGTCCGCGCCGTGGCTACTACACCTTCACGTACATACTCATCACCGCCGAGGCGGCCAAGGAAGAGGAGTTCGCCATCACCCGTCGCTCCTTTGAGATGCTGGAGGCCAACATCCGCAGGCAGCCCGCTTTCTACCTGTGGACCCACAACCGCTGGAAGCGCACCCACGAGGAGTTCGATAGGCAGTATGTGATGGTGAACGGCAAGGCAATACCAAGAGAGAATTATAAAGGATGAGTATAGAACCGAGAGGCTTCGCCTGGACGATTAGGAAGTAAGAAATGAGCAGAAGCATTGACATCAATCCGAAGTACGAGCACCTCCGGGCGTTCATAGAGCGCATCCCCCTGACGATGGAGCAAGAGGGAACGTATATCTATGGCGGCAGGCGAAACCTTATCGTGAAGATGACGACAACGGATGGCACGATACTCAATGTGAAACGCTTCCAACAGCCTCGCTGGCTGAACCGTCTTGTCTATTCCACAGGTATTCGACGGCCTAAGGGACGACGTGCCTTTAGCTATCCTGACGTCCTGCTGGCAAAAGGTATCGATACACCTGAGTCAGTGGCCTATATTGAAGACCGCAATGCGTTGGGACTGTTGGGACGGTGCTGGCTGGTCACCATTCAGTGTCCCTATTCGCATCTGCTCTATGAGATGGGCGACGCTGCCCCAGAGGTCTATGAGCCCATGGCCAAGGCACTGGCACGCTTTGCTGCCCACATGCACGATCAGGAAGTGCTGCATCTTGACTTCTCACCAGGTAATATCCTGTGGGACAGCAGGGATGGGCAGTATGCCTTCTCTATTGTCGATATCAACCGCATGCGTTTTGGCAATGTCTCAATGAGCGATGGTGCCAAGAGCTTCTCGCGCTTATGGGGTCCCAAGCGGTTCCTCCAATTATTAGTGGAGGAATATGCTCGTCTGCGCCACTTTGACCCGGAGGCTTGTGTGGCCATCACTATGAAGGAACGTGCCCGCTTCTGGACGCACTATCAGAAGAAACGTGAAATGGAATTCAACTTAGAACTATGAGACTATACAACGAGACCAACTATGATATCCGTGTGCTCCAGCAGAAAATCATCGGCAACCTGGAGGCTGTAGACCGCGTCTGCCGTGAGCATGGGCTGCGCTATTATCTCTGGGCAGGCACCATGCTTGGAGCTGTGCGCCATAAGGGCTTTATACCTTGGGACGACGATATGGACATCTGTATGCCACGTCCTGACTACGAGCAGCTTATCAGCCACTGGCGCGAGTGGTTGCCTCAGCCCTATGAGGTCATTGCCACTGAAAACGACCCCAACTATCCCTATCCGTTTGCCAAGATTGAGGATGCTTCGACCACAGTGCTCGAGCGTCCTGATTTCAAATTCCTTGAAGGGGTATATATTGACGTGTTCCCCATCGATGGCGTTCCTACTGACGAGAAAGAGCGCAAGAGTCATTTCAAGCGCTACAAGTTCTGGCGCCACCTGCTCTTCCTGCGTGGCCGCGACCCCTTCAAGCATGGACACGGCCCCCGTTCGTGGCTGCCTTGGCTGTTGCACAAGGCATTCTCCTTGGCTTGGCTGCAGCGCAAAGTACGCAGCTACATGGTGAAATACGACTATGAGCAGTCGGCCTATGTCTGTGACTACGACGATGGTCTGCGAGGCTGTATAGAGAAACGGATCTTAGGCACTCCACAGCCCTATCCTTTTGAGGACAAACAGTTTATGGGCGTGGAGCACTACGATGAATACCTCTCCAACAAATATGGAGAGTACATGCAGCTGCCTCCTGTGGAGAAGCAGATCCAGCACCACTTCTTCCGTCTGGACCTGAACCGTCCCTACAAGGAAACAACCATAAAAGAGATGTTATGAAGATACTCGTTGTCCGCTTCCGGCAGATGGGCGATGCCATCCTGGCCACACCGTTGCTCAGCACCCTGAGGCAGAACTTCCCTGATGCTGAGATTGACTTTGTGCTCAACGAGCGCATTGCTCCGCTCTTCGAGGGACATCCGGCCATTAGCCATATCATCACCTTCACTGATCAGGAGCGGCACGCTTTCTTCACCTATACCGGAAAGGTTTGGCGAACGGTGCATCAGACGCATTACGATGCCATCATCGACATGCGTTCCACCGTTAACACCATGCTCTTCGCCCTCTTCTCCCTGCGGAGCAAATGGCGTATCGGTATCAAGAAACCCTATACTTGGGGTATCTTCAACTATCGCTTTGAGGGGTGCGAGGACGATGAGAGCATGATAGACCACAACCTCAAGCTGGGCCAACCCCTGTCCACTCAAAAAGGAGAATGGACGAGCGACAGGAACCTCTCGTTGAGTATTACTGAGAAAGAGAAACTTGACTTCCAACAGTATATGCAGCAACAGGGCATTGACTTCAGCCGTCCTGTACTGCTTGTCGGAGTGACGGCAAAATTGGTGCACAAGACCTGGTCTGAAGACAAGATGATTGAGACTTTGCGCCGCCTGATCGAGACTTATCCCCAATGGCAACTCATCTTCAACTATGCGCCTGGTCGTGAGGCCGAAAATGCCCGTCGCATCTACGAACAGCTGGGATGTCCCCCCAATGTGATGATGGATGTCGAAGCCAAAAGTCCGCGCCTGCTGGCTGCTATGGCCGCTAACTGTACTGCCTACTTCGGCAACGAGGGTGGTGCCCGTCACATTGTCCATGCGATGGGGCGTCCCTCGTTGGTTATCTGCTCGCCTGGCGCCAGCAAGACCACATGGTTGCCTCAGGATACCGATATCCAGGCTATCGGCATTGATGCTGCGAGCTATGACCTTATCACGGTAGATAAGGTGTGGCCAGAACTGCAACGCTTCTGCGAAGCAATAACGAAATAAGAGAATGGTATCATTTGTCATTTTAAACTATAACAGCAGTGAGTTGGTCAGAAAGTGTGTGGCCAGTATCGAGGCGTATATGCCAGCCGATAGTTACGAGATGATTGTCGTTGATAATGGCAGTCGGCCTGATGAATATGCACGCTTAGACGGGCTGTCCTCGGTGAAAGACCCTGAAAAGTCGAGGCTTCACATTGTCCGCAAAGAGGTGAACACAGGCTTCGGCACAGGCAACATGATTGGAGCCAGTGTGGCCCAAGGCGACTATCTCTGCTTCCTGAACAGCGACGTCTTCTTGGTCGAGGACTGTGTCACACCGCTGTGCCAGTATCTCGAAAGTCACACAGACGTGGGGTGCATTACGCCTGTGCAGCAGAAGACCAGTGGCCGTCGTTCGCGCTCTTTCCGTCATGACACGGGCATCTGGCACGAGTTGGTGGGCGACAGCATCCGCGAGCGTCTCTTCCCTAAAAAGTTTCCGCCTCGCGACAGCATTCTCAAAGAAAGCACGGAGCCTGTCAGCGTGATGCAGATTAACGGGTCGTTCATGCTCTTCCCTACGGAGAAGTTCTGGGCCATCGGAGGCTTCGACACCTCCATCTTCCTCTATTACGAGGAGTACGATCTGGCCCAGCGCCTACAGATGCACGGTTGGAAGCGTGTGGTACACCCCCAGTACACCTTCCTACACGTGCACGATGCTTCCACGTCAGCCATGCGAAAGCTTGCACTGCGTGAGAACTACGTATCGAAAATCTATACTTACAAGAAATACCACGGCTTGCTGACCTCGTTCATCTATCAGGCCATCCTAACCCTGCAGCTGGTCTTCAAACCAAAGAAATGGTACATCCTGCCCACTGTGACCAGCAGACACGTGCTAGCACACTCTATGCGCCACCAAGCAGACGGGCATAAAGGCTGACATACTGCTGGGTATAGCGCTCATAAGAGAAGCCCTGTGAATACTGCTGCGCAGCTGTGGCTGCCTCGCTGTCTTTCTGCCAGCCGGAAAGACCTTGTCTGACGGTGGCTGCCATAGCCTCAGGCGCATAGTCGTCGAAGTAAGTGGCATGGTTGCTGCATACCTCAGGCAGACTGCTGAAACGAGAAGAAAAAACCTTGCAACGGAAACGCATCGCCTCGAGGACGGGGATGCCGAAACCCTCTAAACGGCTGGGGAACAGGAAGGCTTGGGCATGAGCATAGAGCCAACGCTTCTCTTCGTCCTTGATTTTCCCTGTCATGATGACGCGTCCCTCACCCTGCTCACTGATAAGGTTTCGTAGCTCCTGAGCAAAGGCAAAGTGGTCATCGCCGCAGATGTAGAGCCGATGGTTAGGGAAGTGGTGCATCATGGGCACGAGGGTCTGAAAGTTCTTCTTCTTGCGTATTTGACCGATGGTAAAGAAGAAGGGCTCGCCGTCGCTTTGTACAAAGGCAGGCCGCTGTTGCAGTTCGTCCTCGTGACTGGCAATGCCATTGTAGATGACATCAATGGGCTTGTCGGTTAAGCGTGGATAGTGTTCAAGCACATCATCCTTCACATAGTTCGAGATACACGTAAGGTAATCGCTGTGGCGCGTACGCCATCCCAGTTGCACCACGTGTCGCCAACGGTGCAGGCCGCTTTTCTCGCGCAAGAAGTTCAGGTCGTGCACAGTCAACAGTTGTATTGTCTTCTTGTCGCCGCCACGCAAGTGGAACTGCTGGTCGGTGGCGTGCCACAGGTCGATGTGCTTGCCCAGCCTTTTCAGGTCCTCTCGTTTGCAACTGCGACGAATGTAGTCGATATGCGTCCCAAACGTCCCTACAAGATGGTCGGGCACTATATATATAAGATGTATGTCGGGCACATCAGCCTTGGCCAGCAGTGGGGCGTAGTTGCGGGCAATCTCGCCAAAACCATTCAGGTCGGCCAAGTGTGAGAAATCTACAAGGACATTATACATACTCCCCTAACTCCTTACTTCTATCTCCTCCCTATACGGCTTTTCAAAGTCCAACACATGGAAGTTGTGTTGGCGTTGGTGGTCGCCGTCAGGTATGGTCATGTAGTCACCATATTTGTTGGTCAGATAAGCGTCATACTGCTCCACACCCAGCACCTTTTCGCCTTCGAAGTCGTAGGGTGTCGGTGTGCCGAGCACGCCCTTCGGCATTACGCCGTGCGAACCATCGTCGTAGTCAGCCACCAGCTGTGACTGCTCGTAGTCGTACTTCAGTAGCAGGCGGCGAATCTTCTGCTGAACGCCCGTCAGGCTGTAGACCCTTCGACACAGCAGCGGCACCCACGACGAAGGCCCGTGCCCATGCTTGTAGGGATCGCGATGCAGCAGGTAGAGCACCCGCTTCAGATACTCATAATGTCCGAAATGGAGCTTACGGCGCCAGCCATTGGCAGGTGTGCCGTCGATGGGGAACACGTCGATATAGATGCCACCCAAGTAGCGCAGGTGCAGACGCTCGATAAGCGTGGTAGAGGCATCCTGCACCTTGCCAAAGGGCAAGGGATACTGTGCATCGTTCTCGGCACAGACGAACTCGAAGGGCTGCAGCAACCATTCGCGGCTATGGGCAATCAGCTGTTCATAATCGGGGCGGGGCATCGCGATGTCGATATCATCGTCCCAAGGGATGAAACCCTTGTGACGCACGGCTCCAATCATCGTGCCCGCCCAGATATAGTAACGTAACTGGTGCTCACGGCAGGTCTTGTCAACAGCCATGAGGATACGCAAGATGCGTCGGTGAAGCAGCTCTACATCGTATGTCGCCATAACAACTCCTAACTATAGTCCCCTAACTCCTCCTAACTCCCCTTAACTCCTCCTAACTCCCCCTAACTCAAACATCTCCTTCGCCCGTTCGTAGTCCTCGGGGGTGTCAAGCTCATAGCTGAAGAGGGCCGTGGTGTCCACCACTTGGAACGTATGCCCCTGTGGAATCAGGCGTTCAAAGGCTCGCTCGTAGAAAATATCAATGAGTCCTTCGTGCTCAATCATCTGGTCGAGCTCGCGGAAGAGGGCCTCACTGTAGCTGGCCGTAATCTTCTCAATGCCCACACTCTCGCCCATTGCATCGTGCGGACTGCAGGTCTTGCTGATTTCGGTGATGCGCATGTCGGCATCGACCACCACTTTCATTTCCTCCTCACCCAGTTCGTGTCGATTCACGGCAAGTGCCGACTGCTGCTGTCGCGCTACCACAGCCACCGTCTCAGGATCGCAGAGAATGTCGCTGTCCATCAACAGGAATTCCTGTCGGCGTACGACTTGCCCTGACATCCACAGCGAGTAGATGTTGTTATTATGCGCGTAGTCGGCATTGTGAAGGAAATGGAAGGCGAACGACGGGAAATGAGCATTAAGGAAATCGCAAATCTGCTCGGCCCTGTAGCCTGTCACCACCACAAACTCAGTGATGCCCACGGCTGCCATAGCGTCGACAGTACGCTGCAACAGCGTCTTTCCACCGACTTCCAGCAAGCACTTCGGCCGGCTGTCGGTCAATGGGCGTAAGCGTTTCGCCATACCGGCGGCTAAAATCACACCAATCATAGGCAGCGAAGTATGGTGTCTACCACGGTCTGTGTCTGTTCCTTACGGCCAAGGGTGATACGCAGACACGACTCCAGGCCCTTGTCGGACATGAACTTGATCTTATAGTTCTGGTCGGCCAAAGCTTTCTGCAGCCTCTCCTTAATCTCCAACGGATACTTGATGAGAATGAAGTTGGCCACACTCTTGTAGACCTTAAAGCCAGGCTTGTCGCCCAACGCTTTCTTATACAGCTGACGGCCCCACTCCATATCGTCGGCCACGCGGCGGTAGTGCTCGTCACTATCAAGGGCGGCCAGTGCCACAGCCTCAGAGAAGCGGTTATACCCCAGGTACTTGTTGATGTAACTGACAAAGTGGTCGTGGTTGGCACCTATGAACCCAAAGCCACAGCGAAGGCCCGGCAATCCATAGAACTTCGACAGCGTGCGCGAGATAATCAGGTTCCGGTACTTGTTGACCAGCGGCGCGATGTAGTCTGTGTCCGAAGTGATAAAACTGGCATAAGCCTCATCGATAAGCACCATCGTGTCCTCAGGAATGTTCTCCATGATATGGCCTATCTCAGCCGGCGACAAGCTGTTGCCTGTGGGGTTGTTAGGCGAGGCCAGCAACAGCATGCGTGGATGGATGCGGTTGGTGTATTCAATGACCTCGTCCACATCGTAGGCAAACGTGTCGTCCTGCTCGTGCAAGGGGTACATCTCAAAGGTACCGTAGCACTCGCTAGCCACCTTATTATAATACCACCACGAAAATTCCGGAATCAGAATCTTCTTGTTGTCGCCCTTCATCAGATAGTAGTGAATGGCGTTCTTCAGTATGTCCTCACCGCCGTATGCCAATAGCACCTGCTCTTCAGGCACACCGTAAATCTCACTCAGACGCACACTGACAACGCTTTTCTTGCCCTGGTCGTAGATACGGGTATAGAAACAAAGCGTCTTCGGGTCAAAGTTGCGAATGGCTTCCACCACCTTCGCACTGGGTTCAAAGTTAAACTCGTTTCTGTCGAGATAATTAAGTTCTTCCTGCATTGTTTTCGAATTTTAGTGCAAAGGTACGGTTTTTTGGGCAGTTAATAGCTTTATTAGGAGTTAAAGGGAGTTAAAGGACAGCATATTTTATGTCTGCGCACAAAAAATGGTTACCTTTGCATCCGATTATGGCAGAAAGGATGATCATCGGATACGATGCCAAGCGCATCGTCAGCAACGGCACAGGGCTTGGCAGCTATGGCCGCACACTGGTTGCCGACCTGGCAGAGCGCGACGACCTGGACCTGCATCTCTATGCCCCCGACGATGGACGCATAGAGTTGCGGAACCAAGTGCCTGAGCGCGACAACCTGCACTATCACTTTGCTGGTAAGCACACGGCACTGGGGAAGGCTCTTTGGCGCTCCCACGGCATCGTCAGACAGTTGCGCCGCGACGGCATACAGATCTACCACGGCCTCTCTGGCGAGCTGCCAAAAGGCATCAGCCGGTCGGGCATTCGCTCTGTGGTGACCATCCACGACCTCATCTTCATGCGCCACCCCGAGTATTATCACAAGGCCGACGTAGCCATCTACACCCGCAAGTTCCGACAGGCCCTGCGCGAGGCCGACCGCATTGTGGCCATCAGCGAGTGCACACGTCGCGACATCTGCGAGCTGGGAGGCATCGACAAGAGTCGCGTCAGCGTCATCTACCAGAGCTGTGCGCCACGCTTCACTGCCGAGCCCGACACGAAGCTGTTGTGGCAGGTGCGCGAGAAGTACGACCTCCCCGACCGTTACATTCTCAACGTCGGCACCATCGAGGAGCGCAAGAATGTGCTGCTGGCGGTGCGTGCCCTTCATCGCCTGCCCGACGACGTGTCGCTCGTCATCGTGGGCCGTGAGACCGACTACACGGCCAGCGTGTACGAATACGTTATTGAGCACCGTCTCGTCAACCGCGTTATGATTCTGCAAGGGGTCACCGATGCTGAGTTGCCCGCCTTCTACTGCATGGCCGACGCCTTCGTCTACCCCTCGCGCTACGAGGGCTTTGGCATCCCCGTCATCGAGGCCATCAGTGCCGGCCTGCCTGTCGTAGCCTGCAAGGGCTCATGTCTCGAAGAGGCCGGCGGACCCGACAGCCTCTACGTCACGCCCGACGACGACGAGGCCATGGCCCACGCCGTCTCTCAGGTGCTTTTCGGTGCAAGTGGCCGCCAGCAGCGCATCGACCGCAGCCGCCAGTTCATTCGCCGCTTCAGCAACAACGATGCCGCAGAGCACTTCGCCCAGCTTTACACCAGCCTGCTGTAGCTTAGCCACGGTCTGCATAAAGGCCAGCCTCCATTCCGTTTACTTTTTCGGGCCCGACAGACAGGCTAAGTCACTGTATGTCCAGAAGTCCGTCAGCTTCTTCCTAGAAGTCTGCCAGCTTCTTCCTAGAAGTCTGCCAGTCTGCTCGGAGCAAACTTCCAGTCTGCTCGGAGCGAACTCCTGGTCTGCCCGGAGTGCCCCCCACAGGATGTCGTTTCGGCTTCTTTCGTTCCCCCTGCTTGACTTTTTTTAACGAAAGAAATCTCATTGCATTGTTGCTATTCCAACAAAATGTTGTAACTTTGCCCTCACATTCTTAACAAGAAAAGCAACAACCCAAACCTACTAACTAACGAAAGGATTATGATTCAAACAGTTGTGAAGCGCGACGGGCGTATCGTCGGCTTCAACGAACAGAAGATCATGGCTGCCATCCGCAAGGCCATGATGCATACCGACAAGGGCGAGGACGAGCGCCTGCTGACCACCATTACTGACCGCATTGCACAGCGTGGGGCCTCTCAGATGACCGTCGAAGAGATACAGGACGCTGTGGAGCTGGAGCTGATGAAGAGTGCGCGCAAGGACGTGGCACAGAAATACATCGCCTACCGCAACCAGCGCAGCATCGCCCGCAAGGCCAAGACGCGCGACATCTTCCTCGACATTGTCAACGTAAAGTCGAACGACATCACCCGCGAGAATGCCAACATGAACGCCGACACGCCGGCAGGCATGATGATGAAGTTCGCATCGGAGTCGACAAAACCCTTCGTCGACGACTACCTCCTCTCGCCAGAGGCTCGCGATGCCGTCCGCGGCAACTACCTGCACATCCACGACAAGGACTACTACCCCACGAAGTCGCTCACCTGCGTGCAGCATCCTCTGGACAACATTCTCACCTGCGGGTTCATAGCCGGCCACGGTGCCTCGCGCCCTGCCAAGCGCATCGAGACGGCTTCGGTGCTGGCCTGCATCAGCCTGGAGTGTGCACAGAACGAGATGCACGGCGGACAGGCCATCCCTGCCTTCGACTTCTATCTGGCACCCTTCGTGCGCCTTACATATATAGAAGAGGTGAAAGCCCTGGAGCAGCTCTACGGCGAAGACTTCACGCAGCTCTACGACGAGCCGCTGATGGACTACCTGCGCCAGCCACTCGACGGCCTCACGGGCATCGACCGTGTGCGTCAGCATGCCATTAACAAGACGGTGGGACGCGTCCACCAGGCCATGGAGGCCTTTATCCACAACATGAACACCATCCACTCGCGCGGCGGTAACCAGGTGGTGTTCTCAAGCATCAACTACGGCACCGACACGTCGGCCGAGGGGCGCTGCGTCATGCGCGAGATTCTGCTGTCGACCTACGAGGGTGTAGGCAGCGGCGAGACCGCCATCTTCCCCATACAGATATGGAAGAAGAAGCGCGGGGTGAACTACCTGCCCGAAGACCGCAACTTCGACCTTTACCAACTGGCCTGCAAAGTGACGGCACGACGCTTCTTTCCTAACTTCCTGAACCTCGACGCCACCTACAACCAGACGCCGGAATGGCGTGCCGACGATCCCAAGCGCTACCTCCACGAGGTGGCCACCATGGGCTGTCGCACCCGCGTCTTCGAGAACCGCTTCGGCCCGAAGACGTCAATCGGCCGCGGCAACCTCTCGTTTTCAACCATCAACATTGTGCGACTGGCCATCGAGTGTATGGACGTCAAGGACAAGGAACAGCGCATCGCACAGTTCATGGCCAAGCTCGACAACATGCTGGAAGTCACCGCCAAGCAGCTCGACGACCGCTTCCAATTCCAGAAGACGGCCTACGTGAAGCAGTTCCCCCTGCTGATGAAGAGCCTGTGGATTGGCGCCGACAAGCTGGGACCGAACGAGACCGTCGAGAGTGTCATCAACCAGGGCACCCTGGGCATCGGGTTCATCGGCCTGGCCGAGTGCCTCGTAGCCCTTATTGGCAAGCACCACGGCGAGAGCGACGAAGCCCAGGAACTGGGTCTGAAAATCATTGGCTACATGCGTCAGCGCATCAACGAGTTCTCGGAGCGCTACCATCACAACTACTCCGTGCTGGCAACGCCCGCCGAGGGTCTGGCTGGCCGCTTCACCAAGCGCGACCGTAAGGACTTCGGCGTCATCCCCGGCGTCACCGACCGTGACTACTACACCAACTCGAACCATGTGCCCGTCTACTACAAGTGCTCGGCACGCCACAAGGCTGAAGTCGAGGCGCCCTACCACGCCCTGTGTGGCGGCGGCCACATCTTTTACGTCGAGATCGACGGTGACGCCACCCATAATCCGCAGGTCATCATGAGCGTTGTCGACATGATGGACCGCCTCAACATGGGTTACGGCAGCGTCAACCATAACCGCAACCGCTGCATGGACTGCGGCTACGAGAACGCCCAGCCCGACCTTAAGGAGTGCCCGCGCTGCGGTTCGAAGAACATCGACCGTCTGCAGCGCATCACCGGCTACCTTGTCGGCACCACCGACCGCTGGAACTCAGGCAAGCTGGCCGAGCTGAACGACCGTGTCACCCATATTGACGACGGTCTGCAAACCCTCTTCACGGATGAAAACCTATAGTTAATCTCACCAATAAAAGACCTATGACTACTAATCAACAACTACCCACCATCGACGAAGTATTCGCGTGGATGCGTAAGCTCTACGACGAGAGCTACAGCGGGCTCACCAAACTGGAAAAAGGTGAGCAGCACATGTATGGAACCATGGTTACCACACCGAGCGACAAGAAGTTCATTGTCCGCATGCTCGACGAGACAAGTCAGGTGCGCGACACCCAGAAGCTTGCCAGGCGTGTCAAGGACCTCATCGACCAATACGGCATTCCTAAGTTCCTCGACTCCACCGACCATGCGCTATTCTGGATGTATCAGAAGTTCGCCTACCAGCCACTGTTTAACTGGGCTGCCGTACCCATCATCAAGTGGCGCCTGCGCCGCGACACCAGCCGCGTGATTATCAATGCCGCCCGTCCTAACCTTACCAAGCACCTGGCCAGCCGCTTCAGCGACGACATCGGCCAGAATGTCAACCTGCTGGGCGAGGTGGTCCTTGGCAACGGCGAGGCCGACAAGCGCTACGAATCGTATATCGAGGCCCTGAAGGAGCCCGACATCAACTACATCTCCGTGAAGATCTCGGGCATCTATGCCCAGACCCACGCCCTGAACTACAAGGAGGCGTTCCCAGAACTCATCCGACGCATGTCGACACTCTACCAGACGGCCATCGACTATCCCTACACGACGCCCGAGGGCATCACCCGACCGAAGTTCATCAATCTCGACATGGAGGAGTACAAGGACGCCCACCTGACGATGAAGCTCTTCAAGGACGTGCTGTCGCTGCCGCAGTTCAAGAACTACGAGGCCGGCATCGTCGTGCAGGCCTACCTGCCCGATGCCTACGGCTTCCAGACGGAGCTGCTCGAGTTTGCCCGCAAGCGCGTGGCCGAGGGCGGCTCACCCATCAAGATGCGTATCGTCAAGGGCTGTAACCTCGACATGGAGAACATCGTGAGCGACCTGCGTGGCTGGCCCAACCCTGTCAGGAAGAGTAAGACAGAGGTCGACGCCAACTACCTGCACATCATCGAGCGTGGCCTGAAGCCCGAGAACGCCCGTGTGCTTCATATCGGCATGGCCTCGCACAACCTCTTTACTATTAGCTATGCCTATCTGCTGACCCAGATGTACCAGACGCCGAAGGACTGCTTCTGCTTCGAGATGCTTGAAGGCATGGCCAACCACGTGTGGCGTGCCCAGAAGAAGCTGGGCAACCACGTCATCCTGTATACGCCCGTGGTGAAAAAGGAGCACTTCCTCAATGCCATCTCCTACCTGGTGCGACGCATGGACGAGAATACCGCTCCCGATAACTTCCTCACCCACTCTTTCTCCCTGAAACCCGACACACCAGAATGGAAGGACCTGCAGCAGCAGTTCATCGATGCCTACAACATGAAGGACCACCTCGACCACACACCAACGCGCACGCAGGACCGCAACCAGCCGTACGTCGGCCAGGAGCCTCAGGACGAGATGATCAACGAGCCCGACACTGACTTCGACCGCTTCTGCAACCAGCAGTGGGTGGAGAAGATTTTCGCGAAGTGGAAAGCCGCCAACCAGCCCGTGAAGCCCGCCAACACCTGGGGCGACTGGCAGCCCGGCGACGTGCTGCCCACGCAGATTGGCGCCACGCTGACCGTCAATGCCGACCATGCCCGCTACTTCGACCGCTCGCAGCCCGGCGACGTGCTGGTCTGCGAAATGTCGCGCGCCAACAAAGCCCAGACGGAACAGATTCTCGACATTGCCGAGAAAGACCCCGCCGGCTGGCGCAACACCAGCATCGAGGAGCGCCACCGCATCATGTACCGTGCCGCCAACCTTCTCGGCCAAATGCGGGGCGACCTCAACGGCTCCATGTGTGCCATCACGGGCAAAACCATTGAGGAGGCCGACGTCGAGGTGTCTGAGGCCATCGACTACTGCCGCTTCTACACCACAACCATGAAGAAGCTGGCCAAGCTCGACGACATCACGATGCGTGCCAAGGGCACCGTCCTCGTGCTCTCACCGTGGAACTTCCCCTGCGCCATCCCCTGCGGCGGCGTCGTCGCTGCCCTTGCCACTGGCAACACCTGCATTCTGAAGCCCGCCACCGTGGCAGCCCCCGTCGCTTGGCTCTTCGCCAAGGCCTTCTGGGAAGCCGGTGTACCTAAGGAGGCCCTGCAGGTGGTCATCACCGACCGCGAGGCTACGCCGCTGCTCACCTCGTCGCCCGTGGTGAAGCATATCATACTCACCGGCGGTACGGAGACGGCCCAGACCATCGCCCACGCCAACCCGCGCAAGCCGCTGTCGGCAGAGACCGGCGGAAAGAACGTCATCATCCTCTCGGCCAAAGGCGACCGTGACCACGCCATTATGAACGCCTGCCGCTCTGCCTTCGGCAATGCCGGCCAGAAGTGTTCCGCATGCTCGCTGATGCTTGTCGAGCGTTCGGTCTACGAGAACCCCGAGTTCTTCGAGAAGCTGAAGGACTGCGCCTCGTCGCTCAAGGTGGGCGGCGTGTGGAACGCAGGCAATATTGTCGGCCCCATGATTACCAACAAGAACGACAAACTTGAGCAAGCCTTCAAGCTGGAACCCGGTGAGCGCTGGCTCATCGCCCCCGAGTTCGTCGACGAGAAGAGGTATATCCTCAAGCCCACCGTCAAGGTTGATGTCAAGCCCGACTCGTTTACCTTCCGCACAGAACTGTTTGCACCACTGCTCGCCGTGGCACCCTACGACACGCTGGAGCAGGCTGTCGAGCTGGTCAACGGCCTTGACTACGGCCTGACAAGCGGCTTGCAGTCGCTCGACGAGCAGGAGCAGCGCTACTGGAAGAACCACATCGAGGCCGGCAACCTGTACATCAACCGCGGCATCACCGGCGCCGTCGTCAACCGCCAGCCGTTTGGCGGCATGAAGCTCTCCGCATTCGGACCGGGCCTGAAGGCCGGCGGCCCCAACTACTGCGCACAGTTCATGGTCATCACCGACCGCCCGGGCACGCAGACCGACTACCGCAAGTCGTACGCCGAATGGTATGAGCGCGAGTTCAAGCACGCCCGCAACATCCAGCCGAACATCCGCGGCGAGCAGAACGTCTTCCGATACCTGCCCCTGAAGCGCGGCATGGTGCTGCGACTCTTCGGCGACGAGACGCTCGAGCAGGTGCAGATGGTGCAGCTGGCCGCCCAGACCGTCGGCACGCCCCTCACCATCTCGGCCGACCCGGGATGCCCGCTGCTCGGCCAGCTCAAGGGCGACATCCGCCAGGAGAGCCTCACCGCCTTCATCAACAGCCTGAAGCGTTTCGAGCGCATCCGCACCATCTCGCAGCACGTCCCCGACGAGGTGTTCACGGCCGCAGCCTTTGCCGACCGCTACATTGCCCAGTCGCTGCCCGTCAAGGACGGCCGCATCGAGCTGGCACTCTATATTAAGGAGCAGTCGATAGCCAACGAGTATCACCGCTACGGCAGCCAGATTGAGGTGCCAGAAGTGGAGTAAGCGCCTATGCTACTTATCATGGGTATTATAGAAGACACGATGGTTGACGGTCCGGGATTCCGGACCGCCATCTATTGTGCCGGCTGCCGCCACCAGTGTCCCGGCTGCCACAACCCGCAGTCATGGGACTTCGATGGCGGCCACCCCATGTCGACCGAGGATATCATGCGCATTATCGAGGCCGACCCCTACGCCAACGTTACCTTCTCGGGCGGCGACCCGATGTACCAGCCCGAGGGCTTCGCCGAGCTTGCCCGTGCGATTCACGAGCGCACCAAGAAGGACATTTGGTGCTACACGGGGTTTACGTTCGAGCAGCTCCTGCATAACCCGCGCCAGCGGGCGTTACTCGAGCAGGTGGACGTCCTCGTTGACGGGCCATTCATCAAGGCGCTGCGCGACGAGACATTGGTGTTCCGAGGGTCACGCAACCAGCGCATCATTGACGTACAAGCCAGCCTCAGTGAGGGGAAGATCGTGACATTAGAGTATTCGCCCGCCGTGCCCTGACAGAGAGGGGTACGGAGAGGTCAGGACGAAAGCCGCCCGCGTGGGGTACGCGGGCGGCTTTCGTGCGTTACGGGGGCGGCTTTCGTAGGGAAGAAAACCCGGGGGTGTTAAAGGAGGGGTGGAGGGGAGGGGTGACAATGTCGCCGGGGAGGGGCAAGGATACGGGGATGGCTGGCCGCAAATGCCACCACGTTGGTCCGCAAATGCCACCGTGATGGCCCGGAAATGCCGCCACGTTGGGCCGCAAATGTCGCCATGTTGGCCCGACAATGTTGCCACGTTGGGCCGACAATGTCGCCACGATGGCCCGACAATGTCGCCGTGATGACCCGACAATGTCGTCACGTTGGCCCGACAATGTCGCCACGTTGGGCCGATAATGTAGGGGCAGGCCTTGTGCCAGCCCGATGGCCCGTTAGGGCCAGTGTAACATTTTGGCCGTGGCGGAATGGGGCAGGCCGCCTCCCGCCTACTCACCCCTTCGCCTTCGTACACTCGTTAACCAGATACACGATGCTCATGTAGGGCACACCGCTATTGGTTTGCAGGCCAATCTCGCAGGTTCGGCTGTTAGAGTACCCCACCTCGATGTGGGCCTGCTCTATCTGCGGGCGGAGCTTGCGGAGGGCATAGCTGTTGACCTCGGGATTCGTAAAGCCCTTGTCGCCGGCGAAGCCGCAGCAGCCGACACCCTCGGGCACGAGAACCTCGGTGGCGCAGAGGCGGGCCAGCGCGATGAGATGCTGGCCGACGCCCATCTCGCGTGTGGAGCACGTCACATGGACGGCGACACGGCGGCTGACCGGCGTAAACTCCAGGCGGTCCTTGAGGAAGGTCATGATGAACTCGGCAGGCTCATACAGGCGTAGGCGGTGCATCACCTTCTTCATGCGATGCAAACAGGGGCTCTGATCGCAGAGCACAGGATAGCGGCCGCCGTCGGAGGCCTCCCAGAGGGCCTGCTCCAGCTCGGCACTCTTCTGGTCGGCCAGGTCGGGCATGCCCTTGCTCTCCCATATCTGTCCGCAGCACATCTTCGCCATGCCCTTCGGGAAAATCACGTCGTAGCCCGCCTTGCGGAGCAGGTTACACGTCTCGTCGACCAGCGAGTTCTTCACGGGTGCCCCCTTAGAGAGTCCCATCGTCTGGTTGATGCAACTGGGGAAGTAGACCACCTTCAGCTCAGCATTGCCGCCAGCAGTCTGTCGCGGCTGGCCAATGGGTCGCGGCATGGCCGTGGTCCACAGCGGGATGCCCGTGCGGTGCAGCGTCTTGCAGACCGTCGTCATCAGGCTTGAGCCCAGCACACTGTGGCCCAGGTTGGCGGCTCCGAGCACCACGCGCAGGCCGCTCTTCAGGCCAGCCAAGTGGTTGGCGGCGAAGGCGCCGACGGCATGTCCCATGCGGTTGCCCGCCATGTCGAGGTCGCGTATGAGGTGTGTCAGCTCGCCCGTATTGATTTTCATGGGGCACGACGTGGCGCAGAGGCCGTCGGCGGCGCACGTCTGGTCGCCGTAGTAGCGGTATTCGCGGCGCAGGCGTTCGGCGCGCTCCGGGTCGGCACCCGTGGCTTCGAGGTGGCGAATTTCGCGTTGCACGACGATGCGCATACGTGACGACAGCGTCAGTCCGCACGACATGCAGTTGACCTCACAGAATCCGCACTCGATGCACTTGTTGGCGCGGTGGACGGCCTCTACGGTCTCCTCGGCCGTAGGCGTATCGGGCAACAGCCCGAAGTCGTAGTTGAGCACGGGAAGGGGCTTCAGGTTCTTGGTGAAGCACTCGGGGTCGTCGTTGAAGATGACGCCCTGGTTGAGCAATCCCTCCGGGTCGAAGAGCTGCTTCAGCTGGCGCATCACCTCATAGGCCTCGGCGCCCCACTCGTAGCTGACGAACGGGGCCATGTTGCGACCCGTGCCATGTTCGGCCTTCAGCGAGCCACCGTAATCCTCAACCACCAGGCGGGCGACGGCACGCATCATGTGTTCGTAGCGCTCCACCTCGGCGGGGCTCTCGAAGCTCTGGTTCAGTATGAAGTGGTAGTTACCCTCGAAGGCGTGGCCGTAGATGCAGGCGTCGGCATAGCCGTGCTCGGCTATGAGCTGCTGCAGCCGGACGGTGGCCTCGGGAAGATGGTGTATTGGGAACGCCACATCCTCGATGAGACACGAGGTGCCTACGGGCCGCGTGCCACCTACCGAAGGGAAGATGCCCGAGCGGATGGCCCAGTAGCGGCTGTAGACGGCGGGATCCTCGGTGAACGTAGCGGGCTGGTAGAGCGCGAACTGGCTGAGACACTCGGTGATGGCTGCCATGCGGCGGTGCAGCTCCTCGGGTGTGGTGGCCTTCGTCTCGGTGAGGATAGCCGTCAGGTTGTGGTAGTCGCCGGGGGCCACACCGGGTATGCGGCCGGCGTCGACGTCGGCCTTGTACTGCAGGAACACGGGATCGTCGACCGAGCCCAGCGACATGTAGTCGAGCATCTCGGCACTCTTCACCATCAGCTGCTCGCCGCTCATGGCCAGATCACCGTCGTCCGACTTCAACTCCTTCATGGCCACCACGGCTTCGCAGCTCTCCTTCATGGTGAGGAAGTAGACCATGGCCGACGCCTTGCAGGGATAGTCGTGCAGGGTGCGCATGGTGACCTCGGAGAGGAAGGCCAGTGTGCCCTCACTGCCCACGAGGAGGTGGGCCATGATGTCGAACGGGTCGTCGTAGGCAATCAGCGGTCGCAGGTTCAGGCCGGTGACATTCTTGATGCTGTACTTCCGGCGAATGAGGTCGCTGAGCGGCTTATTGGCGCGGACACTATCGCGAAGTGCCACGATGCGGTCGAGCCATTCACGATGACTCTGGCGGAAGGCCTCGCGGCTGGCCTCGTCGCCCGTGTCGAGCACGGTGCCGTCGCAGAGCACCATCCTGGCGCTCAGCATCATACGATCACTATTGGCATGCACGCCGCAGTTCATACCTGATGCGTTATTAATGACGATTCCGCCAACCATAGCCGAGCCGATGCTGGCCGGGTCGGGGGGGAACACACGGCCGAAGGGCCGCAGGATGTCGTTGACACGACTGCCGACAAGTCCCGGCTGCAGGCGGATGCTGTCGGCACCGGGCCCCACCTCGTAGTGCTCCCAGTGCTTGCCGGCGACGATGAGGACGCCGTCGGTGCAGCTTTGCCCCGACAGCGAGGTGCCGGCGGCACGGAATGTGAAGGGCAGGTGGCGGGCATAGCAGGCCTGCACGATGCGCGAGAGCTGGGCCTCGTCGTGGCAGCGCACCACCATCTTGGGCACCAGGCGGTAGAAACTGGCGTCGGTGCCCCAGCCGAGGCAACGCAGCTCGTCGGTATAGATGTCGGCGGGGTCGACAATGGTCTGTAGCGCCTTGAGCAGGTCACGCCAAGGCTCTGGTAGATTCTCTCTGTGTTCCATCATTTTAGAAAGTTTGGTTAGTATTTGAGGGCAAAGTTAAGAAAAAAAACTGAAAACGTGCATTTTTTTTTAAGAAAATGCGGCAGTGTGAAAAACTTTTTGTATTTTTGCAGCATTATAAACGTTATTAACCAATCTAAAACATCTATGGCTGCTATCATCTCATTGATACCGATCGTCCTGCTCTTTACGCTGATGATGGGTTTTAAAGTGTCTGGTTACAAGAGCGCCCTGGCGACGCTCATCGTCACAATCCTGCTGGCCCTGTTCGCAGCACCGGCACTTGGCATCGTGCCCGAGAAGTATGCCGATGCCTCTATCTACGGCGTCACGCTATGGTCAGTCGTCGAGGGACTGCTCAAGGCGTGCTTCCCCATCATCCTCATCATCATCTGCGCCATCTTCAGCTACAACATTCTGGTCGAGACGAAGGAGATCGAGACCATCAAGACCCAGTTCATCCAGCTCACGACCGACAAGGGCCTGCTCGTGCTGCTGCTGACATGGGGCTTCGGCGGCGTGCTCGAGGGCATGGCAGGTTTCGGAACGGCTGTGGCCATCCCCGCCGCCATCCTCATCGGACTTGGCTTCAAGCCGATGTTCTCGGCCGTCATCTGTCTGGTAGCCAATACGGTGGCCGTCGGCTTCGGAGCCGTTGGTCTGCCTGCCACCACGCTGGCCAACCAGGTGGCCGATGGCACGGCGTCGCCCGAGATGCTGTGTGAGGTTGCCACCTTTATTATATTACAGCTGTCACTGATGTTCTACATCACGCCCTTCCTCATACTGATGATGACCGACCGTAAGAAGGTGGTGAAGAACCTCTGCATCGCCCTCTTCGTGGGAACATGCTCGATTCTGGTGCAGTTCTGCTGCGCCCATTTCCTGGGCCCCGAGACGCCGGCCATCTTAGGCTCGGTGGCTGCCATCATCGCCATGCTCATCTATAACAAACTCTTCATCCACGACGAGAGCCCTGCCGACGAGGTGGTGGTCGAGAAGAAGCGCTTCGGCATGGCAAAGACGCTCAGGGCGTGGAGTGTCTATGGCCTGATCATCTTCTTCATACTCGTATCGTCGAAGATTGTTCCCCCTATGAATGACCTGCTGAAGTCCACACTTGTAACGCGTTTCGAGGTACCAGTGGTGGGCAACACATTCAGTTTCGGATGGCTCTCGAACGCCGGACTGATGATCTTCCTCGGCGCGGTCATCGGCGGCCTGATACAGGGGCTGTCGTTCGGCAAGCTGATGAAGATGCTGGCAAAAACGGCTGTCAACCTGCAGAAGACCGCACTGACCATCTGCTGCCTCGTCGCCCTGGCCATGCTCATGAATAATACGGGCATGACCTTAGCCATAGCCACTGGGCTGGTGGCCGTCACTGGGTCGGCATTCCCATTCTTTGCTCCGCTCATCGGTTCCATAGGCACCTTCGTGACAGGCTCGGCTACCTCGGCAAACATCCTGTTTGGTAAGCTGCAGGCAGCCGCAGCAGGACAGCTCGGACTGGTGAACGACGCGACATTCTTTGGCGTCAGTGGCAACGAGACGAACTGGCTGGCCGCGGCCAACTGTGCCGGATCGGAGGGCGGCAAACTGCTGTCGCCACAGAGCATAGCCATCGCTACTGCCGCTTGCGACATGGAAGGCCAGGACGGAGAAATCATGCGTAAGACGCTGCCCTTCGCCATCTTCTGGATACTGATGAACGGCCTGATGGTGTTCCTCGGCCTGCACGTGTTCTAAGCCTCGGCGGGCAGCGGATAGGCCTCGGTCATAGGCCACGGTTCAACACGGTTTAACACGGTTAAGCCTTGGACGTTTTCTTAGCCACGGTTTGACACGGTTTTACACGGGGAGGGTCCCCTGAACAGCCGACGGGTCCGCCACGCATGTGTGGCGGACCCGTCGTTGATATTGCCAGTTACCCGTCCCGTGTTAAACCGTGTAGAACCGTGGCCTATGACCCTCCCCGTGTTAAACCGTGTAAAACCATGTAGAACCGTGGCCTATGACCCGTCCCGTGTTAAACCGTGTAGAACCGTGGCCTATGACCCTCCCCGTGTTAAACCGTGTAAAACCGTGGCTTAGAACGGGTACAACGCCACCCAGCGTAAAACCGTGTGGAACCGTGGCCGAGGCCGGCGGCTACTTGGCCCGGACCACGACGTCGCCCTTGCGGATGAACAAGTAGTCGTGGCCGGTCTTCAGGACGTAGTAGTCGGGAATCTCGTCGTACTCGTCGGCAATCACCGTGCCCTTCTTCACCGTGGTGAACAGTGGGTAGCCGCCGTCGTCGTCGACGTAGTTCTCGCCGAAGATGGGCATCTGCTCGCAGCCGGCAACCAGTACCTTGCGGCCCGTTCCGTCGTACCACGACTGGCGCCCCAGGTAGGGGTTGTAGACCCAACCCGTGACGTCGCCCATCCTAATGCGGCTCCAGTTCGTGCCCTCCTCCAGCAGCACGCCGCTGCCAAGGCCGTGCATCGGCCCGTAAAGCTTGCCGAGAATGGGAGCCTTCGTCGAGGGCTGCTCACGGATGTTCAGGAAGCCGTCGTCCGAGGTAGCATAGACCACGGTGAACACGGTGGGCGCCGTCGTCTGGGTGGCCGTCGGCGCCGCCGTGCCCTTGCCCTGCACCGCGTAGCTGTAGAGGTTGTCGTCGTTGTCGAGGGCGTAGAGCACCTCACGGCCCCCCTCGATCTTCAGCTCGAGGTAGTGCATCTTGCTGGCTATCGGCAGCTTGCTGTAGACCTTGCCCGTGCGTTTGTCGAGCATGTAGAGGTAGTCCTTCTCGGACGTGAACCCGTAGCCGCAGAACACGAAGTCGCGGTCGAGGATGAAGATGTCGTTGCTCACCAGATAGTCGGTCTGCCACACCATGCGGCGCCCCTCCACGTCGTAGCAGTAGAGCTTGCTGCCCTTGCCGTCGATCTGACTGGCGTAGCTCGGGCACGCCATGTTGAAAAGCAGGTGGTGGGTGTCGGCATCCCAGCGCACATCCTGCACTTCGCAGTAGCGGTTGTCGGTGATGTCGCAGAGGTTCACGGTGTGCTTCGGGCGCTTCTGCTCGTCGTAGAGCACCACCACGAAGTTGTAGTCGTCGGCACTCGTCGGCAGGCGGTAGAACGCCAGCCACCCTTGGTCGGTAGGCTCCGAGATAAACAGTTCGAGGCCCTCCGTCTGGGGCACGCCAGGCAAGTCGGTGCATTGCTTGTCGACGCGCAGGCGGTAGATGACGCCGTTCGGCTTGTTCTTCATCGTCAGCTGGCTGGCTTTCCAGTTCTTGCCGTAGTTCTTTATCGGCGCCAGCCGCTGGGCGTCGGCGGCCAGTGCCGCCATCAGCAGTGCCATCAGGCACAAAAGTCTTGTTCTCATCGTCGTTTTGTTTTATTGAAGTGGTAATAGTCTCGCGGGCGCAGCGGCGCGTCCTGCCGTTCTTCAGGCCCTTCGCCTTCGTCCCTCGCCGCATTTTCTTTTGCCACAAAGGTAGTGGTTTTATTGCAAATATGGCTTTCTGAAGCCGATTTTATAAGAAAGTTTAAACAAACAGGCCCCGTTAAGCGCAAAGTGTTATTATTTCCTAAATACAAGGATTGGGGCGGCGCAAGAAAACATGATGTAGTGTTTTTTTTGTAATTTTGCACGACTACTCATGTAATTCCGTACAACCATGAACAAGAGAAACGCTATCATCACCATCCTCCTCGCCCTGCTCTTTACGACGGGGCACGCACAAGTACAGCCAACAACCGCACTGATCGGCTCGTGGTCGGGCAAGCTCGAGGTGGGAGCACTGGCGCTGACCCTTGTGATAAACCTGGAACAGGCCGACGGCTACGTCACGGTGACGCTCGACAGCCCCGACCAGGGCGTCAAGGGCCTCGGCGCCTATAAGCAATTCCTCTCGGACGACTCGCTGGCCTTCAAGGTCGAGATGATCGGCGCCACCTACCAGGCACGGCTGAAGGACGGCAAGCTCGACGGCACGTTCTCGCAGAACGGCATGTCGTTCCCCCTCGTGCTGACGAAAGGGGTGCCCGAAGTGAAGCGGCCACAAATGCCACAGCCACCATTCCCCTACACGACCGAAGAGGTGACGTTCCGCAACGAGGCCGACGGCGCCACGCTGGCCGGTACGCTGACATGGCCGGTGGGCTACGACCCCAAGGGCAAGCAGCGGCCGACGGTGGCGCTGCTTGTCACGGGCAGTGGCCAGCAGAACCGCGACGAGGAGCTCTTCAGCCACAAGCCGTTCCTGGTGATTGCCGACTACCTGGCACGGCAGGGCATCGCTACGCTCCGCTACGACGACCGCGCCACGGGGGCTTCTGTCGGCGGCGAGGTGGCGAACGCCACGTCCGAGGATTTCACGCGCGATGCAGCAGCCGGCCTCGACTACCTGCGGAGCCGTAAGGCCTTCGGAAAGGTGGGCGTCATGGGTCATAGCGAGGGTGGCATGATTGCCTTTATGCTTGGCGCGAAGGGCCAGACCGACTTCGTCGTTGCGCTGGCAGCTCCCGGCGTAAAGGGCGACACGCTGCTGACCGCACAAAGCAACCTCATTATGAAACTGTCGGGGATGCCCGCCGAAATGACCGTGGAAAAATACCGTCAGCAGTCCATCATTCAGCAAATGCCTTGGATCAGGTGGTTCAACGACTACGATCCCTCCGCCGACATCAGCCACACACAATGCCCTGTGCTCGCCATCAATGGCGATCGCGACACGCAGGTCATCGCCGAACTGAACCTCAAAGCCATCGAGCGGCTGCTGCCGAAGTCCGCAAAATCGATGGTGAAGCTGTACCCCGGCCTCAACCATCTCTTCCAGCATGCCACGACGGGCCTGCCCACCGAGTACGGACAGATCGAGGAGACCTTTGCACCAGAAGCGCTCACCGACATTGCCAACTGGCTCAAGGCGCTTTAGACATCCCGCCATTGGGGCGAAAAAAAATGCCCAAAGGCTTTGCCATGTCAGATAAAAGGCGTAAATTTGCAGGCAGATATGACGACGTAAAACCATACGGATATGCAACAGACGGTAAAGATTCATTGTAAGAACAACGGCGAAACGCTCCGTGTGCCCATGGGGTGCACGCTGGAGGAGGTGTACGAGCTTACGGAACTGAAGATGGAGTTCGGACCCCTTAACGCGCGTATTAATAATAAGGTGGAGGGCATGCACTACCGGGTGTACAAGGACAAGACGGTGGAATTTCTCGATATTCACGCGTCCAGTGGCCTGCGCACTTACACGCGGACGCTGTTCTTCGTGCTATGCAAAGCCGCCCACGACCTCTTCGACAGCACGCCGGCTGCCGACAGCGCCGCCGAAGTCTCAAAAACCGGCATGTGCAAGGTGACCATCGACATCCCGGTGTCTAACGGCTACTACGTCGACCTGGAGATAGGACGACCCGTGACGCTAGACGACGTAGGCCGCCTGCGTCGCCGCATGCAGGAGATCATCGACCAGGACTTACCCATCCATCGCTACGAGACAACGACGGAGGAAGCCATCCGCATGTTCGAGGAGCGACTGGCCTTCTCGAAGGTTAAGCTGCTGCGATCGCAGGGTGCCATCTACACAACGTACTACGATCTGGATGGCTACGTCGACTACTACTACGGAGCACTGCTGACGCGCACCAGCCAAATATACCTCTTCGGACTGGAGAAGTACTTCGACGGGCTGCTGCTACGTATTCCTTCGGCCGAGCATCCCTCAGAGCTTGGCGAACTGGTGCACCAAGACAAGATGTTCGGCATATTCAAGGAGCATCACCGTTGGCAACAGCTGATAGGACTGCGCACCATTGGCGACCTGAACGAAGCCATTGATGCCGGTCGCAGCAGCCTGCTGATCCAGGTCAGCGAGGCACTGCAGGAGAAGAAGATAGCAAAGATTGCCGACGAGATAGCCCGCAAGCAGGGCGTCCGCCTGGTGCTAATCGCAGGACCCTCGTCGAGTGGTAAGACGACGACGTGCAAGCGCCTCTCCGTACAGTTGCTCACTAACGGCATCAAGCCTGTGGCTATCTCGCTCGACGACTACTTCTTGGATCGTGACCAGACGCCCCGCGACGCCTCGGGCGACTACGACTTCGAGAGCATCTATGCGCTGAATCTGACGCTGCTCAACGAGCAGTTGGCTGCGCTCTTCCGGGGTGAGGAAGTGGAGCTGCCGCGCTACGACTTCCCAAGCGGACGTAGCGTCCCCAGCGGACATCGGCTGCGCCTGCACGACGACGAGGTGCTCGTCATGGAGGGCATCCACGCCCTGAACCCTGAGCTGACGGCTCAGATTTCCGAAGAGCTGAAGTATCGTGTCTATGCCTCGGCGCTCACCACCCTGCTCATCGATAACCACAACTACATCCCCACGACCGACAACCGGCTGCTGCGCCGTATTATCCGCGACCACAAGTACCGAGGTGTGGCTGCGCAGGAGTCCATCCGCCTCTGGCCATCGGTGCGAAAGGGCGAAAGCCGCTGGATTTTCCCCTATCAGGAACAGGCCGACCAAATGTTCAACACCGCCATGCTCTTCGAACTGGCCGTGATTAAGAGTCAGGCAGAACCGCTGCTGGAGCAGGTCCCCGAGAACTGCGTCGAGTATGCAGAGGCCTACCGTCTGCGCAAGTTCCTGAAGTATATTCGCCCCATTCCCGAGGACCAGATACCGCCCACCAGCCTCCTGCGGGAGTTCCTCGGCGGTTCTTCGTTCGAGTATTAGGCATTTTCTTCGTTCCGCCCCGTCTTATTGGGCGGTGATCATGGTGCTGCCGGTTTTCAGACCGTCGCTGTGGCAGTTGAGGGTAACGGCCGACGGGGTTTCAGTGCTCTGCACCAGCACCTGAGCCAGGCCGTTGAAGGCTGGGATTGAGAACGTCTTGCAGTTCAAGGTGTCCGGATGGTCCGGCCCGAGATACATCGGGTCGCCATTGCCGACACCCAGGATGCGGGCATGGCCGTCGACGGTGAAGTTCAGCATCGGACAGGCATCGGGCACGATGCGGCCCTTCTGGTCCTGCACTTCAACGGTGACAACGGCCAAGTCGCGACCGTCAGCCGCAATCGCTGGGCGGTCGGCCTTGAGCACGGTCTTGTAGGCTGGGCCGGTGGTTTCGACGACCTGTGTCAGGAGGCGTCGGCCGTTCTTGTAGCCCACGGCCACCACCTTGCCCGGCTGATAGACGGCTTTCCACTTCAGGTGGCCGTTCTTCGGCATGCGCTGGCGCCCCATCTTCTTGCCGTTGACCGTCAGTTCCACTTCGTCACAATTACTGTATGCCCAAAGCTCAATCTCCTCCCCTTCGTGTCCCTGCAGGTTCCAGTGCGGGAAGAGGTGCAGTACGGGCGTGTCGGTCCACCACGATTTCAGGTAGAACGCCTCGTCCTTGGGGAATCCACAGTAGTCGAGGATGCCAAACTCGGAGTCGTGGGCAGGATAGCTCAGCGGATTGGGCTCGCCACGATAGTCGTAGCCAGTCCAGTAGAACAGCCCCGCAGCCCATGGGCGCTCGGCGTAGAATTTCCAGCCACGCTCGATGATGTTCTCGTAGTTCTGCTCCATGGAGCGGTTAAGGCTGGCCATACGCCCAGGGCAATCAGGCTGGTTGAAGTACCAGCCACGGGTGCCACAGCCGGTTGTCTCCTCCGTGCCCACAATCTTCCACTGGGGGTTGGCCTGCTTGCGACGGTCCACATCGTTCTGCACAATGTAGTTGAACCCCACCACGTCGAGTCCCTTGATGAGCTCCGTACCGCCGGCATTGGCCACGGTGCTGGGGCGTGTCGGGTCATAAAGGTGGGTGTACGCACGCATCGCCTCTGCCAGGCGCGTGCCCTGTACGCTGTTCTCCAGCCCCCACTCCTCGTTGCCATTGCTCCAGAGAACGACGGAGGGATGGTTGCGGTCGCGCTTGATCATCCGCTCCAGCAGGCGCAGGTGTTCCTCGTTGATGCCCATCAGGCGGTTCTCGTCGACGACAAGGATGCCCTCGCGGTCACAGATGTCGAGCAGCGCCGGCGTCATGGGGTTATGCGAGGCCCGGTAGGCATTGCAGCCGAACTGCTTCAGCTGTCTGATGCGCCATGCCTGCAGCGCGTCGGGGATGGCAGCCCCCACGCCAGCATGATCCTGATGCAGGTTCACACCCTTCAGTTTCAGCGGCTCACCATTCAGTAGGAAGCCTCGCTCCGCGTCGAAGGCGATGTCGCGGATGCCCGTGGTCGTCTCGTAGACATCGGTCACCCTGCCATCCACTTTCACCGTCGTTTCTACCTTGTAAAGATAGGGGTCGGTGGTGCGCCAGAGGTGAGGGCGTGTGACGTTCATCGTCTGAAGGGTCATGCCCGTCTCCTTGGCTTTCAGCGGGTTCACGTGGCCATCGGCACGCGCCACCTCACGCCCTTCGGCATCCAGGAGCCGCTGCTCCACGAGATACTGCTGCATAGTGAGTCCACTGTTGCTCACCTCCGTCCTGACATAGACCAGGGCCTGGTCGTAAGGCTGCTCGAGCGCTGCATAGACAAATGTGCCAAAGGGGGCGACGCTGACCTCTGCCGACTTCTCGAGCCACACGTCACGATAGATGCCAGCACCCTCGTAGAACCAGCCTTCCACGAGCGATGCATCGGCCCGCACGCAGATAAGGTTGTCATCACCATATTTTATATAAGGAGTGATGTCGTAGACCTGCGTGACATAGCCACTGGGTTCCGTACCCATATAGACCCCATTGAACCATACCTGAGCGTTACGGAAGATGCCATCGAAGCGCAGCATCAGGCGCTTGCCCAAGTCATCCTGGCCAATGGTGAAGGTCTTTCGATACCAGCCCACACTGCTTTCTGGGTATTTCCAGCCTACGGTCTTATAGCCATGCGAATGGCTGGCCTCCCTGGCATAGGGCAGTGTCGACGCCCAGTCGTGGGGCACCTGCACTTCCTGCCAGGCGGAATCGTCGAACGTCTGGACGTAGGGTCCCTCATTGTGGATAGAGCTTGCCTTCGTCAGGTAGTTGAAATACTCGGTGCCACAGCCAAAGTCCTTTTGTGGATCGGCAGCATGGCCTAATGCGAACTTCCATCCTTTGTCCAAACGGATGGCGGCACGGACGCTCTGAGCCTGTGCGCCCCATGACTGCATCAGGAAAGCGAACAGCAGCAGCAATCTTGTCATCATGTCTACAGTTTGTTGGTGTATCATTATTACGGTTTAGTTTAGCACATATTCTTATACGCCAATGGCGTCATGCCAGTGAGCCGGCGGAAGTATTTCGAGAAGAACGAGGGATTGGCGAAGTGCATCTCTTCGGCTATCTGCGCCGCAGGCTTGTCGGTGTGGCGCAGCTCTATTTTGATGCGAGTGATGAGGGCACGGTCTATCCAGTCCTTGGCGGTGGTGCCACTGGTCTGGCGGACGACAGTGCTCAGGTAGCGATCGGTGAGACAGAGACGCTCGGCGTAGTAGCCTATCTGGTGGTGCTCGGCACAGTGCTGACCCGCCAACTGGATAAAGCGGTCGAAAATGGTTTGTTCGCGAGAGCGGGAGACGGCCTGCCTGTCTGTCTGCTGACGGAAGAGGTGGTCGTAGTAGTGCATCAGTGCTGCCACAAGGGCAGTGACGGTGGGACGGTGATAGTTGTCGCAGTGAGTCACCTGCCAGATGGTGTCGAAGATGTGGAGGGCCGTGCTGATATCGTCTTCGCCGACGGGCAACTGGAAGTCGCGCACCTGACCGTTGAAGGCTGAGGGCATCTGTCCCTGGGCAAAAGGCATGGGGAAATCGGCAAAGAGACCAATACCGCAGAGTTTAAGGTCATGGGAGAACCGGATAGGCGTGATGATGGTACCAGGACCGAGATAGACCAGCGTGCCGGCAGTGACATGACGGTCTTGCAGGTTGAAGTTGACGTGGGCCTCGCCATGCACGATGATGCCGAAGCGATGGTCGTTGATAGAGAAGGGGGGCTTCTGCCGCATCAGCAGTCGGAACACGGTGGGGTCGCTGTGAACGATGCCAATCTCACCATTGAAGAAGATGTTCTCACTCATCTTTGAAAGATGCGGTGTGAAGATGTCCCGCATGCGTGACAGGTCCATCAGTTGTGGCTGTTTGCTCATATAAGGTTCCTTTTGGTGTGCAAAGATAATACTTTTAGACGACATAACGCTCCTTTTTTGCACAAATCGAACAAAAAGAACATCTTTCTGTGCTGAAGGATAACCATTGTTTCGAATAATAACCGTAACTTTGCAGCGTGATTCAGTAATCATATCACAATAAACATAAACCACAAAACGACAAATGATGCGACGAAGTGTTTGTTTAATAATTACGTTATTGCATTTTGGCATGGCGCCTGTGTTAGCGCAGACGCTGGAGGAGTGCCAGCAGGCTGCCGAACAGAACTACCCGCTGATACAGCAGTATGGACTTATCGAAAAGACAACGGCACTGACGGTGAAGAACATACAGAAAGGGTGGCTGCCGCAGGTGTCGGCACAGGCACAGGCAACGTATCAGAGCGACGTGACAGCGTGGCCCGACCAGATGAAGACGATGATGACGGGTATGGGCATCGGCATGAAGGGTCTGACGAAGGACCAGTACCGGGTGGGCATCGATGTGAGTCAGACCATCTACGACGGGGGTGCCATCAGCAGTCAGAAGCGCATTGCACGCGAGCAGGGTAAGGTGCAGGCTGCCCAGAACGAGGTTAATATATATAATGTACGCAAGCGTGTTAATGAGATGTACTTCGCACTACTCATGCTCGACGAACAAATCAAGCTGAACCGCGACCTGCAGGAGCAGCTGAGCGGCAACGAGCGCAAACTGGCCTCTATGGTGAAAGGTGGTACGGCAGCCGAAAGCGACTGGCAGAACATGAAGGCCGAGCGACTGAACGTCGTCCAGCAGGGCACCAACCTCGAGTCGCAGAAGCGGATGCTGCAGTCGATGCTGAGCACGTTCTGCGGTCTTGAGATAAAAGCCGTGCAGAAGCCCGTCCCGTCGGTTGCTGCACTACAGCAACAAACAGTGCAGCGCCCAGAGCTGAAGGCACTGGACGCACAGCTGAACCTATACGATGCCCAGGAGAAGGCGCTGGATGCAGCGCTGATGCCGAAGCTGGGGTTGTTTGCACAGGGCTTCTACGGCTACCCAGGGCTGAACATGTTTGAGGACATGATGCGGCACGACTGGAGCCTGAACGGCATCATCGGCGCCCGACTGACGTGGAACATCGGTGCCCTTTACACGCGCAGGACCGACAAGGCGAAGCTCAACGTTCAGCGCTCATTGTCCAACGTTCAACGCGAGACATTCCTCTTCAATAACAACTTGGAACAGATGCAGCAAAACGAGAACATTGCACGCTACAAGAAGTTGATGGCCGACGACGAGGAAATCATCACGCTGCGACAGGCCGTGCGCAAGGCCGCTGAGTCGAAGCTCTCGCACGGCATTATCGACGTGAACGACCTGGTGCGCGAAATCAATGCCGAGAACGCCGCCCGCGTGCAGCAGTCGATGCACGAGATTGAGATGCTGAAGGAGATGTATGAGCTGATGTTCACCCGAAACAACGACAAAACAACACAACAATGAAGAAAGTCATGATAACGGCAGGAGTGGCGCTGATGCTGGCCGCCTGCGGAGGGAACGAGAAGAAATACGATGCCACGGGCACGTTCGAAGCCACTGAGACCACCGTGTTTGCTGAGCAGAGCGGAGCACTACTGACGTTCGACGTGAACGAGGGTGACAACATCGAGGCGGCCCATGAGGTGGGCCTCATCGACACCACGCAGACATGGCTGAAGATTCAGCAGCTGGATGCTACCAAAGCGGTGTATCAGAGTCAGAAGCCCGATACGGAGCGCCAGATAGCCGCCACACGCCAGCAGTTGGCCAAAGCCCGACAGGACGAGCAGCGATACCGCGAACTGGTGGCCGACGGTGCTGCACCCTCGAAGATGCTCGACGACGCCAGCAGTCAGGTGAAGGTGCTGCAGAAGCAACTTGAGGCGCAGATAAGTGCCTACAAAACGCAAATCTCAACACTCAATTCTCAAATCACAACTGCCAACGTGCAGGTGAGCCAGCTGCGTGACCAGCTGCGCAAGTGCCACATCGTGACGCCAACGAAGGGCACCGTGCTTGAGAAATACGTAGAGCGTGGCGAATTCGTGAGCGTGGGCAAACCGCTGTTTAAGATGGCCGACACGGAGAACATGTACCTGCGTGCCTACGTCACCTCGGCCCAACTGCAGAACATCCAGCTGGGGCAGCAGGTGAAGGTGTTTGCCGACTACGGTGACAACCAGCGGAAGGAGTACGAGGGCACGATCAGCTGGATTTCGAGCCGTTCGGAGTTTACGCCCAAGACCATCCTTACCGACGATGAGCGTGCCGACCTTGTGTATGCCATCAAAGTGGCTGTCAAGAACGACGGCTTTGTGAAAATAGGAATGTACGGAGAGGTTGGGCTAAGTGAAGAGTGAGCAACGGTTCAACACGGTTTAAGACATTGGAAAGTGAAGAGTTAAGAACGTGCTGCCGCCATGTATTCCATTGAAGTTAAAAGCATAAGCAAGGCCTACGGCAAGGTGCAGGCGCTCAACGAGGTGTCGTTCGCGGTTGAGCGGGGCGAGGTGTTTGGCCTCATCGGCCCTGACGGCGCTGGCAAGACGTCGATGTTCCGCATTCTCTGCTCGCTGTTGTTGCCTGATACAGGGATGGCGGCAGTGGATGGCTTCGACGTGGTCAGCCAGATGCGCGAGGTGCGCTGTCGGGTGGGCTATATGCCTGGCAAGTTCTCGCTCTATCAGGACCTGACCGTCGAGGAGAACCTGAAGTTCTTCGCCACACTCTTTGGCACCACTGTCGAGGAGGGCTACGACTCCATCAAGGCCATCTACCAGCAGATAGAGCGGTTTAAGGACCGCAGGGCTGGGGCACTCTCGGGCGGCATGAAGCAGAAGCTGGCACTGAGTTGCGCACTGGTACATCAGCCCAGCGTGCTGCTACTCGACGAGCCAACGACGGGCGTGGACCCCGTAAGCCGCAAGGAGCTGTGGGAGATGCTGCTGATGCTGAAGGAACGCGGCATCACCATTGTGGCCTCAACGCCTTATCTCGACGAGGTGCGCTGCTGCGAGCGTGTGGCATTTCTGGATCAGGGGAAAGTGAGGGGCATAGGAACGCCAGAGGCCATCCTGACGGAGTTTAGTGAGATATTCAATCCGCCACCTCTAAAGACCTCCCCAAGCCCCTCCGATGGAGGAGATGTTGGATCAGATAAATCCGCTTCACCATGTGACAAAACACCAACCTCATGTGAAGAGTCGGTCATCGAAGTCGCCCACTTGGTGAAAGCTTTTGGCGACTTCCATGCCGTCGACGACATCTCGTTTACGGTGAAGAGGGGCGAGATCTTCGGCTTCTTGGGGGCCAACGGTGCAGGCAAGACGACGGCGATGCACATGCTGACAGGCCTGAACCAGCCGACGAGTGGCACAGGTCGTGTGGTGGGCTACGACATCCGCACAGAGTACGAACAGATAAAGAAGCACATCGGCTACATGTCGCAGAAGTTCTCGCTCTACGAGGACCTGACCGTCGCAGAGAACATCCGCCTCTTTGCTGGCATCTACGGCATGAAGAAGAAAGTAGTAAACAGGAAGATGGAAGAACTGCTGCGCCAACTGAAGTTCGAGGAGCATCGCAACGACTTGGTGGGCTCGCTGCCACTCGGGTGGAAGCAGAAGCTAGCTTTCTCTGTCTCTATCTTCCACGAGCCAGGCGTGGTGTTCCTCGACGAGCCCACGGGAGGTGTCGATCCTGCCACGCGCCGTCAGTTCTGGGAGCTGATCTACGATGCAGCCCGTCGTGGCATCACTGTCTTTGTAACCACCCACTACATGGACGAGGCCGAATACTGCGATCGCATATCGATCATGGTGGATGGCAAGATCAAGGCGATAGGCACGCCCGAGGAGCTGAAGCAGGCATACGGGCAGCCTGACATGGACCACGTATTCACGTATCTGGCCCGTCAGGCCACAAGGTCGTCAGACTAATGTTCAATGCTCAATGTTCAATGCTCAATGGTCAATGTTCAATGAAATGAAATGAAGCAGTTTCTATCTTTCGTCATAAAAGAGGCCAAGCACATCCTGCGCGACAAGCGAACGATGCTGATACTCTTCGGCATGCCTGTGGTGCTGATGTTCCTCTTCGGCTTCGCCATCACCACAGACGTGAAGAACGTGCGGACGGTGGTGGTGACATCGCAGATGGACCATCAGACGCAGCAGGCCATAGAGCGACTGGCTCAGTCGGAGTATTTCCTCGTCACGCAGACCGTCAACACGCCTCGAGAGGCCGAGCGCCTCATCCGCAGTCAGAAGGCCGATATGGCGCTGATAGCTCATACTCAGCCCCGTCCCCTACCCGTTTTGGAGGGGCGTGGTTGCGCTTGGCAAATCATGGTCGACGGCTCTGACCCCAACATGGCGCAACAATGGACCACCTACGCCCAGGCGATTCTCACCCAACCCACCAGCAGCAAGAGCTATTCACGTCCCACTCCAGTCGGTGAAGGACCTAGCGTGAGGCTTCTCTACAACCCCCAGATGCGTTCCGCCTACAACTTCGTGCCCGCCATCATGGGTATGCTGCTGATGCTTATCTGCGCCATGATGACCTCGATAAGCATCGTCCGTGAGAAAGAGCGCGGCACGATGGAGGTGCTGCTGGTGTCGCCTGTGCGGCCCCTGATGGTCATCATCGCCAAGGCCGTACCCTATCTGGTGCTTGCCTTTGCCATCCTCATCACCATCCTGCTGATGGCACGCTTCGTGCTGGGTGTGCCACTGGCTGGCTCACTGTTCTGGATACTGGCTGTCAGCACCTTATATATACTACTGGCCCTCTCGCTGGGGTTGCTCATCTCCAACGTCGCTCAGACGCAACTCGTAGCCCTGTTGCTCTCGGCGATGGTGCTGCTCATGCCCGTGGTGATGCTCTCTGGCATGCTGTTCCCTGTCGAATCGATGCCAACCGTCCTGCAATGGCTATCGGCCATCGTGCCGCCACGCTACTATATTCAGGCCATGCGCAAGCTGATGATTATGGGTGTAGGCATCGGCGACGTGGCGCAGGAGGTGACCGTATTGGCTGCGATGACCGCCATACTGCTCGCCATCGCCCTGAAGAAGTTTAAGGTGAGGATTTAGCCCACCAAAGGACATAGCCCCCTAAAAGCCCACCCAAGGACATAGCCCACCCAAGCCCTCCCAAAGGGAGGGATGTTTAGATAGATAATGCAAAGATAGATAATGCAATATGGACAGCAATAAAGATAATAAGGATTATTTTGTAACCAAACATCCCTCCCTTTGGGAGGGCTTGGGTGGGCTTTTAGCTTGTCTTCTCCCCCTCCTCAAAAAGGAGTTCCTGCAGATTCGTCGCAATGCGTTCTTGCCGAAACTCATTGTCCTGTTCCCCATTGTGATCATGTGCGTGATGCCTTGGGTGATGCAGATGGAGGTGAAGAACATCGTGGTGGATGTGGTGGACATCGACCACACCATTGAGTCGCAACGCCTCGTGCAACAGATTGCTGCCTCGAACTACTTCATCTTTGGCGGACAGAAAGCCACCTACGCCGAAGCCATGAAAGATATCGAAAAGGGACGGGCCGACGTGATCCTCGAGATTCGCAACGGCAAGTATCTCATAGCCGCCAATGCCGTCAATGGCACGAAGGGTGCGATGGGCTCGGCCTATCTGAGCCAAATAGTGGCTTCCCATTCAGCTGCCATCGCCCCAAGCGCGCCAGCCGCCAACACCCTCTCGGGAGCCGTGGCAGGGACTTCGCCACTGGTTCTCTACAACAAGGGCCAGAACTATAAGCTCTTCATGATCCCTGCCCTCTTCGCCATCGTCATGATGCTGATGACGGGCTTCCTGCCCACGCTGAACATCGTAGGCGAGAAGGAGGCGGGCACCATCGAGCAAATCAATGTCACGCCCGTCTCGAAGTGGTCGTTTATTCTCGCCAAGCTCATCCCTTACTGGCTCATCGCCCTCTTTGTCATCACCGTCTGCCTCTTGCTGGCATGGCTCGTCTATGGCCTCACGCCTGCTGGCTCCGTGTGGCTCGTCTACGTGCTCGCCATGCTTCTGGCACTGTTCTTCTCGTCGTTCGGCCTCATCGTCTCCAACTACAGCGACACCATGCAGCAGGCCATGTTCGTCATGTGGTTCTTCGTGGTCAGCATCATGCTGCTCTCAGGGCTTTTCACCCCTACCCGCTCCATGCCACAGTGGGCCTACCTCACCACCTACATCAACCCCATGCACTATTTCATCGAGGCTATCCGAACGGTCTTCATTCGTGGCGGCGGCGTGCAGCAAATCGCCCACCAGCTCTTTGCCCTCGTTGTCATTGGCGGCTTTATGGCACTTTGGGCTGTACAGAGCTACAAGAAGAACAGCAAATAGTGAGAAAAACTTGCCGTTCCTGCGAGCCGAACGAACAAAAAGAGGCACCCCGCTGTGGGATGCCTCCTTTTATCGTGTTCACTTTTGGTTTACTGTGCCTTAACACCTGAACGCTTCTCCTTGATACGGGCAGCCTTACCCGTGAGCTTGCGCAGGTAGTAGAGCTTAGCGCGGCGAACCTTACCGACCTTGTTCACCTCGATGCTCTCAATGTTGGGCGACTCCAGGGGGAAGATACGCTCCACACCCACGGTGCCAGACATCTTACGGACAGTGAAACGCTTCTTCTCCTGATGGCCGCAGATCTTGATGACCACGCCACGATAGAGCTGGATGCGCTCCTTTGAACCCTCGATAATTTTGTAAGCGACAGTCACCGTGTCACCAGCCTTGAACTGGGGGTGCTTCTTGCCGGTTGCAAATGCTTCTTCAGCAACTTTGATTAAATCCATCTTTTCTTTAAATTTTATTGGTTTGCTGTATCGTTCCAACGCAACATAACAGGCAACTCTCCTATCTTCCTGCCAGCGATTACGCGGAAAGCGGGTGCAAAGGTACTACTTTTAACTGAGAACTGATGAGGTGAAAGTAAAAAGAAGGCCATACTTAACTTTATTTAAGATTATTTTCAGGTCAAAGGGCTGTCTACTATCGATTAAAATGAGTATCTTTGCACAAAATTACGCATAACCTATGATGAAAAAACTCACTTTCCTGGGTCTGACGGCTGCCCTCCTTTCAGCCGTCGCATGCTCGTCGCACTACCGGCTGACCGACGTCAGCCGCGAACGCATCGTTATTGACAGCCGTTACGACCGGATGCCCGATGCCGAGGCTGCCGCTTTCCTGGCGCCCTACAAGCATGTGGTCGACTCCATTATGGGTCCCGTTCAGGGCACCGTAGCTCACAACATGACGTCGGGCAAGCCAGAGGGCGACCTGCCTAACCTGCTGGCCGACATTCTGCTGTGGGCAGGAGGGAAGTATGGCGAGAAGCCCGCCTTTGCCGTGCAGAACATCGGCGGGGTGCGCGCTGACCTGATAAAGGGCGAGGTGACCTACGGCGACATCCTCGCCGTAGCGCCGTTTGAGAACAAGATTTGCTTCCTGACACTTACAGGGCGCAAGGTGACAGAGCTGTTCCAGCAGATAGCCGGTCGTGGCGGCGAGGCCGTCAGCCATGGCGTCGAGCTGGTCATCACGTCCGACCGCCAGCTGGTGTCTGCCCGTGTAAACGGTCAGGCGATAGACCCCGACGGCCACTACCGCATAGCCACCATTGACTATCTGGCACAGGGCAACGACGGGCTGACAGCCTTCCAGAGCGGCACCGACGTGCACGCTCCCAAGGCCGACAGCGACAACACGCGCTTCATCATCATGGACTATTTCCGCGAACAGCATGCAAAGGGCGTGGTCATCGACTCGAAGGTCGAAGGAAGGGTGAAGATGAAAGATTAAAGATGAAAAATGAAAGATGAAAAATAAAAATGTTATGAAAACAATATTGCCTACCGATCACAGACGCTGGATGGTGCTTGCAATGCTATTCGCACTATTCACCAATACCGCAGGGGCGCAGAAGACCCTGACCATCCTCCATACCAACGACACCCACTCGTGCATCCTGCCACTGAACCCCAACCTCTCGGACACCACGCTGGCAGGGCGTGGCGGCTACCTGCGGCGCATCGCCATGATCAAGGAGGAACGGCAGAAAGACCCCTCGCTGCTGCTCTTCGACAGCGGCGACTTCTCACAGGGCTCCAGCTATTACACCTTTTTCAAGGGCGACGTCGAGGTGGGACTGATGAACCTGATGGGCTACGATGCCGCCACCATCGGCAACCATGAGTTTGACTTCGGACTGGACAACATGGTGCGCCTCTTCCGCCAATGCAACTTCCCCATCGTTTGTTCGAACTACGACTTCGCCGACACTGAGCTGAAGGATATCGTCAAGCCCTACGTCGTGCTCAAGCGGCAGGGGCTCCGCATCGGCGTCTTCGCCCTCTGCCCTCGCCTGGAGGGGCTCGTGTTCGCGAAGAACTACGAACCGCTGGTCTATCTCGACCCCGTCAGCGTCGCCCAGAAGATGGTCGACGTGCTCCGCAAGCAGGAGCGCTGCGACCTCGTCATCTGCATCAGCCACTTAGGCTGGGAGGTTACCGAGTGTTCTGACGGGCAGGTGATCAGGGGCACACGGGGCATCGACCTCGTGCTGGGCGGACATACGCACACCTATATGGAGCAGCTGGAGTATGTCAACGACCTCGACGGGCGCCGTGTGCCTGTCGACCAGAACGGCAAGTCGGGCGCGTTCGTAGGCAAGCTGCAACTGAAGCTCGACAAAGCGCGTAAATAGCTATCGACAGACCACACATATCTATGTTAGTTAAGACCTTCAGCGCAGCCGTGGTGGGCCTCGAAGCCACCACCATCACCATCGAGGTGAACATGACACCGGGGTCACAGTTCCACATGACGGGACTGGCCGACACCGCTGTCAGGGAGAGCTACGAGCGCATCTGGGCCGTGCTGCCCAACTGCGGCTATCACATGACGGTGTCGAACCTGACGATCAACCTCTCGCCTGCCGACATCAAGAAGGAGGGCACCGCCTTCGACCTGCCCATGGCCATCGGACTGTTAGCGGCCTTCAGCAACATCGGTGCCGAGCACCTACACGACTACATGATGGTCGGCGAACTGGGGCTCGACGGGCGCATCAAGCCGGTGCGCGCAGTGCTGCCCATCGCCATCCGTGCCCGCAAGGAGAAGTTCAAGGGGCTGATAGTCCCCAAGGAGAACGTCCGCGAGGCGGCCGTCGTGAACAATCTCGAGGTCTACGGGATGGATCATATCAGCGACGTCATCAACTTCCTTAACGGCTCCGAACAGTTCGAGCCACTGGTCGTCGACACGCGAAAGGAGTTCTACGACAGGCAGTACAGCTTCGACCTCGATTTTGCCGACGTGCGTGGACAAGAGAGCGTCAAGCGCGCCCTGGAAGTGGCCGCCGCCGGCGGGCATAACCTTATCATGATAGGGCCGCCGGGCAGTGGCAAGTCCATGCTGGCCAAGCGTCTGCCCTCCATCCTGCCCCCGCTGTCGCTGGCCGAGAGTCTGGAGACGACGCAGATTCATTCTGTCGCAGGCAAGTTGGGCAGCAACATGTCGCTCATTTTTCAGAGGCCCTTCCGCAGCCCACATCACACCGTCTCGCAAGTGGCCATGACGGGCGGCACCTCCAAGGCGATGCCCGGCGAGGTGTCGCTGGCCCATAACGGCGTGCTCTTCCTCGACGAGCTGCCTGAGTTCAACAAGGCTACCCTCGAGGTGCTGCGCCAGCCATTGGAAGACAGGAAGATCACCATCTCGCGTGCCAACTTCACCGTCGAGTACCCATCATCGTTCATGTTCATTGCCTCCATGAACCCCTGTCCCTGCGGCTACTATGGCGACCCCAACCACAACTGTGTCTGCACCCCCGGCCAGATTCAGCGCTACCTCTCCAAGATCAGCGGACCCCTACTCGACCGCATCGACATCCACTGCGAAGTGCAGGCCGTGCCGTTTGCGCAGCTCAGCCAGATGCAGCCGGGAGATCCGTCGGCAGCCATCCGCGAGCGTGTCATCCGTGCCCGTAACATCCAGACGGAGCGCTTCAGTCACCCCCAAGGGGGACGACGGGAGGGGGCCATCCACTGCAACGCCCAGATGACCGAGCGCATGATTCATCAATACGCCGAACCCGACGAAGCTTCCTTGGACCTTCTCCGGATGGCGATGGAGCGTCTGAAACTCTCCGCTCGCGCGTACAATAGAATATTAAAGGTCGCCCGCACTATCGCCGACTTGGAAGGTTCAGAGAAAGTTCAGAGCCAGCATATCGCCGAAGCCGTAGGATACAGAAATCTTGACCGAGGCGACTGGGCGGAGAGAGGGGTATAGTATATTTGCAAGTTAGAGGGTAAAATAGAAGCTATGACAAAGTTCAATCAGATAAGGCTCTTCGAAGAGAAAAAGGTACGCGCCGTGTATGACGATGTAGAAGAGAAGTGGTACTTTTCGATAGTGGATGTTTGTGGAGTTCTTACGCAAAGTAAGGATGCCACAGCGTATTGGCGCAAGCTGAAACAAAGGCTTAAAGAAGAGGGAAATGAAACCGTGACAAATTGTCACGCTTTGAAACTTCAGGCGGCTGACGGCAAGATGCGAAAGACGGATGTGGCTGATACAGAACAGCTTTTCCGACTGATTCAATCCATTCCGTCACCAAAGGCTGAGCCCTTTAAGCAATGGATGGCTCAAGTGGCAGCGCAGCGACTTGACCAGATGCAAGACCCTGAGCTTGGTATTCAGCAGGCTTTAGCAGACTATAAACGGCTGGGCTATTCGGATAACTGGATTAACCAGCGTCTGAAGTCCATAGAGATTCGCAAGGACCTGACTGATGAGTGGAAACGTCGGGGACTGGAAGAAGGCGTACAGTTTGCAACACTGACCGACATCATCTATCATACTTGGGCTGGCATGACAGCACGTGAATACAAGAAGTTCAAGGGGCTGAAGAAAGAGAACCTGCGCGACAACATGACCAATCGCGAACTGGTGATGAATATGCTGGCAGAGCTTTCCACTAAGGAAATCTCCGAAAGTCAGAATCCAGAAACGTTTGGCGACCATATCGATGTAGCTCGTCAAGGTGGTGAGATTGCCCGCAATGCTCGTATGGAACTTGAAGCCAAAACGGGCAAGCCCGTAGTTTCGCCATTAAATGCCAAAGAAGGTCTGTTACTGAATAAAAAGGAAGAGAGAAATAAAGAGAAAGGCGAGCAATGACTACAATTTCAATATGTGTAGTCACTGCAATGGCTACAATTCTGTTTCTCACAGAGTCGATTTTTCGAATGATACGGGATTACATAATCCCCGACCGTATCGACATCCACTGCGAAGTGCAGGCCGTGCCGTTTGCTCAGCTCTCGCAGATGCAGCCAGGAGAGCCGTCGGCCGCCATCCGCGAGCGTGTCATCCGTGCCCGTAACATCCAGACGGAGCGCTTCAGTCACCCCCAAGGGGGAGGACGGGAGGGGGCTATCCACTGCAACGCCCAGATGGCCGAGCGCATGATTCATCAATACGCCGAGCCCGATGCCGCCTCTTTAGACATGCTCCGCATGGCCATGGAGCGTCTGAAGCTCTCCGCCCGTGCCTACAGCCGCATCCTCAAGGTCGCCCGCACCATCGCCGACCTCGCCGGCAGCGAGAAAGTCGAGTCCATGCACATCGCCGAGGCTATCGGGTATAGGAACCTCGACCGTGGCGACTGGGCGGAGAGGGGAATATGATTTGTAAGTAAACTCTCAAAAGCTATTTGTAATTTAAGGCATGGACGAACAAGGAAATATTATCATTTATCAGTCGAAAGACGGAACTATTCGTCTGGATGTAAGATTGGAAGATAAGACGGTATGGCTGACACAGCAGCAGATGGCAAACCTCTTTGGTTCTTCACGTACCAATGTGGTGGAGCACATCAAGCACATCTATGAGGATGAAGAACTGAACGAAGAAGCAACTTGTCGGAAATTCCGACAGGTTCGTCAGGAGGGCAATAGAGAAGTAACTCGTGAGATACCCTATTACAATCTTGACATGATTATTTCTGTTGGTTATCGCATCCGTTCCATCATTGCCACACGTTTCCGCCAATGGGCGACAAAACGACTGCATGAGTATATCGTGAAAGGCTTTGCACTCGACGACGAGCGATTGAAGAATCTTGGCGGTGGCAGCTACTGGAAGGAACTGCTTGACCGCATTCGTGACATCCGTTCATCGGAGAAGGTGCTTTATCGTCAGGTGCTCGACCTCTATGCAACTGCTGTTGATTACGACCCCAGTTCTGAGACCTCACGCTTGTTATTTAAGATAGTGCAGAACAAGCTACATTATTCTGCCCACGGACATACGGCTGCAGAAGTTATTTACGAAAGGGCTGACGCAGACAAGCCTTTCATGGGATTGACAACCTTCAAAGGTGAATTGCCTTGCATTAATGACATCAAGATAGCAAAGAATTATTTGTCTGCTGATGAACTGAAGATTCTGAACAACCTTGTATCTGGATATTTCGACTTTGCAGAAATCCAGGCTTTACGTCATAAGCCAATGTATATGGATGACTATGTGCGCCAACTTGACACTATTCTTTTGGCCAATGGCGAAGGACTTCTGACAGATGGCGGCTCTGTTAGCCATGAAGAGGCAATGGAGAAGGCATTAACTGAATACAGAAAATATCAAGTGAAGACACTTTCATCTGTAGAACAGGCTTATCTGGAAAGTATTAAAGGTATTCAGAAGAAAGCTAAGCGTGGAGGAGAGAAGAATAACGATAAATAGTATCTGCCAGAAATCAGCGGCGTGTGATTAATGAATAATTTAAGGAGAGGTTAGACCTAGATATGGAAAAGAAGAGAACAACACCTGAGTTCATCACCGAACTCCAGCCAAACGAAGTATTCGTCTTTGGCAGCAACCTTCAAGGCATGCACGGCGGTGGCGCTGCCCGCATTGCCTACCGCAAGTTCGGCGCCGTCATGGGGCAGGGCGTAGGACTGCAAGGCCAGAGTTATGCCATCCCCACGATGCAGGGCGGCGTGGAGACCATCCGCCCTTACGTCGATGCGTTTATCGACTTTGCCACGGCGCACCCTGAGCAGACCTTCCTCGTCACCCGCATTGGCTGTGGCATCGCTGGGTTTACTGACGATGAGATTGCACCACTGTTCGAGCATGCCCACGGCGTGGCAAACATCGTGCTGCCAGAGGGATGGTAAAGAAACTCACAAACACTTGAAACAATGACAACCATGACGAGACAACTGTTAGCCATCGCATGCACCCTGATGCTTGGTGGCAACACTACGGCACAGACGCTGACGAACCTGGCATTGAAAGCCTCCGTCGTAACGGCATCGGTCGAAAATGCTGACCACCCCGTGAGCCTTATCTGCGACAACCGGCTGACGTCCACCAAATACTGGAGCAGCTACAGCGGCGACGACCACTTGGGACAGGCCGAATATGTCGAGCTACAATGGAGCCAGCAGAACATTATTAAAGAGGTACGCGCGTACTGGGCTACCGCTGGCGACCACATCCAACTGCCTACCGAGGCATGGATAGCCTGGTGGGACGGCAGCGACTGGCAGCAGGGGCCGACGATGGCAGCTGCCAACGATGGTGTGTCGGTAACAGCCGTGGATATTACCAGCGACCGTCTGCGCATCTATCTGCGCAGCGACGAGGCTTGCGGCATCTGCGAGCTACGCATTTTCGGCTACGCCGACCCGTCAGTGCCCTACAAGTGGCCGGCCTACTCGCCGACACTGAACTACGACTTTCGCTGGGAGTACCCCACGCTGTCGGCGCCCACCAAGGGACGCCTGCCCGAGAACATGAACGTAGCCCGCGAGAAGCACGGCGAGTGGTGGAGCGTGGCCGTGGGTCCCAACGCCAACAAGGCCATCACCGACACTGCGATGGTGCTGCTGGTGAAGAAGATGGACGAGGACTTTGCCTACTTCCGTAACGAGTTCGGATGGCCACCCGACAAGCGTGCCCGCAACGGCTACTACAGCCAGATCTACGGCTATGGCAGCGGCGTGGGTACCGATAGCGAGCCTAACACGGCACTCGGCGGATGGCAGAGTGCCACGCGGTATCGCGGCGAGTCGTGGCCCATGGTGCTGCTGAGCTACTACCCTATTGCCAGCTTCGACCCCAACTGCACCTACGGCGATGCCGTGGCTCAGCAGAACGCCTGTGTCCACGAGGGCATCCACGCCACCTTCGCCGACCTCGACGGCTGCAAGCAGAGTGCCTGGTTCCACGAGGGAGGCAACACATGGCTGCAGGGCGAGGCTGAGTTGGCCAAGAGCGGCAAGACGCCCACAAGCATGGGGTGGCTGAGTGCCGGCAACATGATTGCGCCGTTCATGCCCATCGAGTGCTACTCCGGCTGGCTGCTCGACGATAGCTTTGGCGGGCCCAGCGCCGAGGGTGTGAACATGTACAACGGCAGTCAGCAGATTTGTACCTGGCGCAAGCTACTCGGCGGCGTGCAGTACGGCGAGCTGTTCCCACACTTTCTCAGCGAGATTATGGGTCGCGGCAGCATCCCCTGGATATGGCGCTACTGCCAAGGCCGCGTCCTGGAGGGCATGGCCGACTCGTTAGGCAATGATCAGATGCGCCATCTCATCCTGGAGTACCGCGCCCGCCAGGCCATGATCGACGTGGGGCAGTGGAGCAGTGCCTGCCGTAAGCTCATCGACGACAACTGGCTCGTCTCCATTGAACAGGAGTGGAGCCCCTACTGGAAGAAGGTGACGCCCTGGCTAGCCACGCCCTACGCCAACATGTACCGCTGCGACGAGGTCGACAGCGTCGGCTGGTGGCGACCCGAATGGCGCACTACGCCGGGCTGGAGCGGTGCCAACCAGGTGCCGCTGCACGTCAGTGGCAACGAGGGTGACATCATTAGTATCCACTTCAAGCCGTTGAGTACGAACATGGTGTGCATGCTGTGCTACCGTTCGAAGCAGGGGCGCGTCTACTACTCACAGCCCGTCGAGGGCGAGGGTGACGTGTTGATGCAGCTTGCCGACAAGCCCGCCAACAACGTGGTGATTGCCGTCGTCTGCAACACCGACTACGTGTATAAAGGCGAGGAGACGCGCAAGCACCACTTCGACTACCGACTGCGCATGGGCACCAACGTCTACCAACCAGCAAAGGCACAGCTGAAGTGGTACAACTACCGCTCCACCATCCGCGATAACGACTTCATCAACGGCATCGAGGCCGTAGAGGCCGACAACAACGATGCCGCCCGCTTCGCCGTCATCCCCGCCCGCACCGTGATTAGAGCCGGCGAGCAACTGCCTTTGCATATCACAGCCGCCTCACACCTGCAGGTTCAGGTAAGGCTTTATAGCGCCGGCGGTCAGTTGGTGCATGCCCAAAGCTTTATGCGCGATGGCGACTTCCCCATCCCCGCCACGGCTCGGCCCGGCATCTATATCCTACAAGGCGTCAACGGCAGTGAGACGGCGAGCACAAAGATTATTGTGAAGCAGTAACAAACCCTAGCCCAACTTTGACCCCACTTGTCAAAAGTTTGGAAAATTTTGAGGTATTTTGAGCAGTATTGCCCTTCAGGATGCCTTTGTTTACGTGTTTTTTTGTTTGGAGTCTGATTTGTAGTACCCAGAAATTTCGCAGGAAAGTGTTACCTTTGCACCCGCAATGCACTTCATCAGCGAGACGAGATACAATCCGAGGACTCAAA
>JAFPZD010000201.1 GCA_017417465.1 Prevotella sp.
GCCCATCCGGATGGCCTTAAGAGTCGGCACGACTCTAATTTGTGAAATTAAGGAAGAATCGGTGTAATGGCCAATCCACCAGCGGATAAAATCAGAGTAATCTGTGTAATCAGTGGTGAAAAAGAACTCCCGAAACTTCAACCGTTAACAATTCTCTGAAAGCCCAATAAATACTAAACTTTTGAGCGATTCATCCTTGGTGTACTTTTCAATTGAGTACCTTTGCGACAACTTACAAATGATAGCAGAGTGACTCATGAACCAAGGCAGATACATTTTCTCACAAATATGTGAATTTCTCCCCAAGAGGATGTTCGACCGTTTAGTCGATAAATACAAGGGCAACAAGTATGTTAAAAGTTTTACTTGCTGGAACCACCTGCTAGTACTCGTCTTTGGACAGTTGTCCAACCGAGACGGTCTCTGAGATGAGCATTCCGTGGTTCTATTTTAACGTCAGTTCGATGAATTCCAACAAAAATAATTTATGAGAAATTCGTGGCTAATTCATGAGAATTCATGTCCCAAATAAACACGAATTACCATGAATTAACCACGAATTTTTCATGAATTTAATTATTTGTAGTTTTCGTCGAATTCACGTTATTTTACACTTGCGAAAGTTGAGTTATATTTCTTCCCCCTTCTGAACCGGGGGGATTGGCTCACTTGATTCTGACGATGTTCAGCGAGTAGGGGGGGACATCGAGCAGGATGCCGCCATGTGCGGGGGAGAGCAGTTGCTCCACGGGATGAATGTGGGTGGGGGCATCGAGCGTGTTCTCTTCCATGCCGTCGCTGGCCGCCAGACGCACCACACGGGTGGACTTCGGCGCGAAGTGCTGCAGATTGATTTGGGCGGTGGTGGCGGCATCGCTGGTGTTGGCCACTTTCACTATCAGTTCGCCATTGGCTTCGTCGATGGTGGCTGAGGAGAAGATGCCCTTGGTGTTGTCACGCTTCAGCACTGTGTCGAAGACCAGTTCTTTGTCGAGCCATGCCTTCACGCTGTCGCCTGCCACCTGGAGGGTGATATCGTACCATCGGCCTGGTTCCACGCGTCCGCGCTTGCTGTCGGTCAGCAACTTGCCGCCATTGCTGATTTGCTCGATGGCGTGTTGTGTGTTGGTCCATCCGCCGAAGTTCACCCAGCAGTAGTTTTTCTCATCGACATAGTTGAAGACGATGATGAAGCCCTCGGCACCGCTGTCTTTGCGGGCACGGCACTTCACGGTGTAGTGGTCGCTGTCGATGACGCTCTTGCACAAGGCCATGCACTGTTCGCGGTTGCCGGTCTGCGAGAGGATGCCGTCGGCATTCACTGTCCATTGACCTGTCATGTATTCTGGCTGTCCGCTCTTGGGCAGGGGATCCATGTGGGTAAAGGAGGATTTCGTGCCCCATGTGGCATAGCCCACACGACTCTGCTTGGGGGTCAGCGGTTTGCTGACTTTGTCTTTATAGGGGTCGGTCTGAGTGACTTTCAGCACCTGGGTGCCTAAGTGCTGCGGCATGAGTTGCTGCACGTAGTAACTGGGGGTGCCCATGACGCGGCTGCTGCTGAAGCGTATCATGTCAGGGCGCCAGCGGGCGTCGTTTTCGTTCACGAAGATGGGGGCGTAGGATGCCAGTTCCACCACGTCGGAGTTGTTCTCCATGCCCATCATATAGACTGCCTCTCCCAGGGCGGCGTTCATGTTGCCCAGATTTCCGTAGCCATTTGTCACGGCATACTCGCCCACATATACCTTCGGGCCTTGACGGTCGTAGGTGTCATATTTGTGGAATGCTGCGGCAAACCAGTCTGGGGAGCGGTAGTAGTGTTCGTCAAGCAAATCTACGGGCAACTTGCTGTTCCATTTCGGATTGTCGTCGCCCCATGCCACCACGTTGCCAATGATTTTCATGTTGGGGTATTTGGCACGGATGGCTTTGTAGAACTGCTCATAGCGCTCGTAGTAGTGGTCGCTCTGCTGGCGGGGGTCGGGCTGGTTGTTTTCGTTGCCCACCTCCAGATATTCCAGTCCGAAAGGTTCGGGATGCCCATTCTTGGCGCGCATGGCGCCATATTTGGATGTGACGGGACCGTTGGCATATTCGATGGCATTCATGCACTCGTCAATCCAGGGCTGGATGCTGTCGTAGGGTGTCATGCCGCCATGCCACAGACCCACGTTGACCACATAGAGCGGCTTGGCGCCCAAGTCCTCTGCCAACTGGAGATATTCGTGATAGCCCAGCCCGTCAGAGGTGCGGTAGCCCCAGTTCACGTTCCAGTGTCCCTCACGCTCTTCTATCGGCCCGATGGTGCGTTCCCAGCGGAAAGCGTTGTCGGGACTCTCCTGCCCCTCCACAAAGCAGCCTCCGGGGAAGCGCATGAACTTCGGGTGCATCTGCCACAACATGTTGGCCAAATCGGGACGCATGCCGTTCTCACGGTTCTTGAACGTCGGCGGGAAAAGGCTCACCATGTCAAGTTGCACCTGTCCCACGCCGTCGAAAATCAGGGCGAACTGTGCTTTCGGGTCGTTGTCGTTGGCAGTGAACGTGGCTTCGTACTTCGTCCAGCCTTTTGCCTTGGCAGAGGGAAATCCGCCCACCACCGTCTCGGCATAGGTCTGTGAGCCGTCCTGTGAGCAGAGGGCGGCCTTCACGCTTCCCTTATATTTCAGCGTCTTGGCCCAGAAGGTCAGCCGGTAACTGCGTCCCTGCACGGCATTGATGCCCCAATAGCCCTCGTTCACCAGCAGTACAGGAACAGATGACGAAGCCTTGATGTCAAGTTCAAGGGCATTGTGCTGCACATTGTTGAGCAAAGGTGTCTTTTTCGAAGGCTGTATGAGCCTTGCCGCCAGCCGTGAAGGGGATGCGGCGAGTGTCGTCCAACCTTGCATGTCGGCTGGTGCGCCATAGCGTGGGCCGTCCTCGAAGGAGCGGTTGCGTATCAATTCTGCATAGATGCCGCCGTCGGCAGCGTGGTTGATGTCCTCGTAGAAGATGCCGTAGAGCATGGGACTCACCTTCGGTCCGCGCTGCTGGGTGTCGATGTCAATAGTCACTTGTGCATGGACTGCTGCCGCAAAGAGGGCACAACAGACCATGAGAAGAGTTTTTTTGCAATTCATATATTCTTGGGTTTTGGTTATTTTTTCTTGAAATCCGTCACACTTCATCGCTAACTTTTTGCAAAAGTACAAAAAAATCCGTAAGGAAGAAGCCTTCTCGCCTATATTTTCGTAACTTTGCACTCAAAACGGACAACAATATGGCAACAGAAAATACATTATTGGAGAAATTGGAGGGGTTGGTGCCTCGGTTTGAGGAGGTCAGCACCCTCATCACCGACCCGAACGTGATTGCCGACCAGAAGCGATATGTGCAGCTGACGAAGGAATACAAGAACTTGGAGGACATCATGAAAGCCCGCCAAGAGTACATCAATGCGGTCAAGGGTTTGGAAGAGGCTAAGGAGATGCTCACGATGGAGGATGACCCTGAGATGAAGGAGATGGCACGTGAGGAAATTGCTGCCAATGAGAAGCGCATCCCAGAACTGGAAGAAGAAATCAAGCTGTTGCTCATTCCTGCCGACCCTGAAGACAGCAAGAACGTGACGCTCGAAATACGTGGTGGAACAGGC
>JAFPZD010000202.1 GCA_017417465.1 Prevotella sp.
AGAATCACTGAACTCGAAAATCAAGGGCTTCAGAGCACAGGTACATGGAGTAGCGGATGTCCCATTCTTCATGTATCGTTTGTGCACTATATTCGGATAGTTGTCACAGGGTGGTCATCCACGGAAGAATTGAACAGCGCCCAATTATTCTTTCTTCGCTTACCAATCTTCACCTCTATTTTGGAAGGAAAGCTATGACTTAATCCTAAGAATTTGCAAAGATTGCGGGGACAACAATATTTTTATTGTAGAAGATGAGAGGTGTGAACCTTTTCCTGAAATGGCGTTCAAAATAAGACTACCGGTGGAATGTTCGTGGGATAACATTTCTCATGGCGGTATTATTTCAGATGTACTTTTCAACATGTTCAATAATAATTACTATGTCTTTGGAGACAGTGGCTTTTGGGGGAAATGGTGCGACTATGATAATGACTACATTGATTATGAAGCTTTTACTTTTGCATCTCCGATGTCGTCAGTCACGGCTTACAAGAATTATTTCTCTATCTCAAAACAAGAATTTAAGGGCCGAAGCTCCGTTCCAGGAAATTTGAGAGTTGGGTTTTGGAATAATATCAAATGGGAAAATGCACCTCAAATGATATATTTCTGTTTTGGCAAAAAAAGGACTGATTCTTTTAGAAACTTTTTGATGTCAGCGATTAATAATACTATTTGTACTAAAGGACAGAAAGCAAAAAAAGAGACCGTCATGACAGATTGCAACACCTCATGTTTTTATATTGAGTATGACATCAATAACAGCACGGTAGTCAGGGAAATAGGAACAGATGAAAACAATAAAGTTGTCACAAAAGGACCGTATAAAAATAATCTGGGATTTTGGATTGACAACGACCTGACACTTCAAGAGTATAAGGAAAGATTTGACATACACTCTATAGGAAAAGAAACATTTGACAAATTGTGGGAAAGTCCTATGAGTCTTATATAAAACATCCGAAAATCACGGGGTTTTTGATTCTGTCTGCAATACGATGGATATTTTTCCGTTAATAATATGAGAACGAGAACTGTTTGTTTGGAATTGGACGCTGGGCCTCACCAATTATCACATGTTAGTGGCCTTCCCTACTCAATCGTCTGTAAACTAAAGAAATCATGACAGAATTAAAAACCTCTTACCATGATTCCACGGAATTTAGCTCCATATACCGGATTTTAAAAATATAATAAGTATGAACAAATTAAGATTAAAGGATAATTCCGATTATGAAATCATAAAGAGTTGGTGCCTGACAATATATGATTATTTGATGTCCATAGATTCTGCCTATACAAGTATTGTATATCACGAATATGGCTTTATGAGTATTATACGCAAAGCTGATAAAACCCGCAACTTGAAATTGATTAAAGCCTTATATAAAGAAACCAATTTGTATATCCGAGAAGATTTGCTTACTTCAAAGGAAATGACAGAATTGAATCAATTGTTAAAAGAGAAGTTCGGTCACAACATTGCAGATGAGATTGACCGAGAGACTGCTCTTATAGAGAAAATCATCAAGCGAGGGAACATACGCAATGACAGAGAATTTGAAATGGTGAAGCGGCGTGAAGAAGAAATATACGCCGATGAAAGCCAAAACGAGTATGCAGAAACCCTTCGAAAGTTGATGGGCGATTATGAATGTCCTCAGCTGTCCGTTCGGTCGGATTAATCCGACCGAACGGGTAAAGAAAAGAGCAGTTTTATAAAATGATTGTATTATTAGATTATATAGGTAAAAGAAAGATAAAGCTTTCTGCGCAAAAAGTAAGTGAATATGCTTTTCGCACAGAAGTCAAGGTTGTATTACCATGGTGTCAGTTGAAGACAGACCTCAATATCAGCCATGAGGAGTTAGAGACCACGGAACAGGCATTACGTTCGCTATTGGAAAAGTGTTTAAGAGAAGAAGAAGGGAAAACTAAATTGTTTCTTGCTGACGGTTCTCTTGCCGTCGACATTGCTTTGTCCTTCACAGGTTCTCTGGTATTACATTTCCATATAGCAGATGAAATATGGGAATGTCTGTTCGACTTGAATTCAGATGTGACTTGCCTTCAAGAGATTCTTGACCATATATGTGCCTTGAAAAAACAAAGTTTTAGGACACAGCAGGAAGTATTTCCAGATTATTATAATTCCCTGGTGTATGCTCTCAGTACTGAAAATGTACACGAGGATTATTCAAATATTGTATTTGAATGTCAGGATGATTTGGGCAAGATAAATGTAGCGTATCATTTTCAAGCTTGGAATGACGAGCTAAAAGAATACAGAAATGGTTTTAATTCCCTTGTTAAAAATGGCGTATCCTTTAAGTTCGTTCCTTTAAGTGAATTTATAAGTTTGAGCTTTGAAAGGAAAGCCAATGACGATTCTTTTGTGCTAACAGGAGAAATGGAAGAACATAGCAGGAACTCTTGCATATTAAAGATAAAATCTGATGTTAAATTATGAAAAGAGTGATAATAAAGAAAGGGAACATCTTCAGCGTTGTTATTGAAAACTCTTACAAAGTGTATCTACAGTACGTAGCTGATGACATGACTCAATTGAACAGCAGGGTTGTCCGTGTATTCAAACAGCATTACTCTTTAAAAGAGAATCCAAGTATGGATGAAATAGTTAAAGACGAAATGGATTTCTATGCTCATACTATGCTTCGCTTGGCTGTTTGGGACGATGTATTTATAAAAGTCGGTACACATAAAGACATCGGTGATGCACAAAACTTAATGTTCCGACAAACAGGGGACATTGACCTTTCCAAAATAACTAGGTCATATAAATGGTATATCTGGAAAATCAACAAGCCAATGATTTTTATTGGTCAGTTAACAGAACAATACAAAGATTATGAGCTAGGATCTATTTTTCCATATAAATATATTATGGACAGGATAAAAATTGGAAAGTATTTGCATAAGACAGTTGAATAATCAATGGACCCGAATCCCCGTTCGGTTGGATTTGTAAATCCGACTGAACGGAGTGCTGACGTGGACCCATGCCGTGGCCGTCGTCCTCGTCTTCATCGGCGTGTCGCTGGTCACGAAGTCCAAGAGCCGGAAGGACATTGAGGCTCAATAATCATGCTACCGGGCATTACCGTGAGACGCCCTCCGCGGCAACCCCGCAAAAGAAAACTGCTCAGCTTCCCAATCGGGAGTCTGAGCAGTTTTGTTATCTGTCAATCGCCTTAGAAGTTGTAGTACAGACCGAAGGTCAGGTCAGCACCGCTGAGGTTAAGGCCAAACTTACTGATATTGTTGTCGTCGCCATCAGGGTTGTACTGGTCCCAGCCGATGAAACCGACGTGAGAGACAAAGCTCAACTTATCGGTCAGGTTCACAGCCACACCGGGCTTGAAGCCCACTGCAAGCTCCGTCCAGTCAGCATCAGAGGCGCTGATGAAGTCGACACCACCGTCAACGAAAAGGTTCACCTTGCCCAGGTTGGCAAACGTGTAACGGGCATAGGGAGCAAAGACGAAAGCGCTCTCGCTGACACCGTTGACACCTTTGAACTTGTCGCTCTCATAACCAATCACTGTACCAACGGCCCACTCATCACTGATGCTATAGCCAATCTCGGGCATGATCTTAAAGACTGTCTCGTTCTTGTCACCGGCCAGCTTCTGGCTGTTCCAAGCCTCAAAAGCAAAGCTACCACCAAGATAAACCTGTGCGTTCATGCTCACTGCGACGAATGCAGCTGCGATTGTCATCAAAATCTTTTTCATTTTGTCTTACTCTATTTTTTTAAAATTAGACATTGCCACTATTATATATTATATTGTGGCGTTAACTATTTGGTTTCTTAAAACCGCTGCAAAGGTACGCCAAAGTTTGGAAACCGCATAACTTTATACAAGTTTCTTGCATTTTCCGGCTATTTTCTTGATTTAGCTTGCTTATGTGGCCTAATTATATAATTTTGTATAATTAATAAGGATGATTCGCCTCTTTTTTAGTAAACGTGCAACAACAGTATAAAAAAAACAGACACAAAGAGCCGCAGCCGGAGATGTTCCGGCTGCGGTTCTTTGGTTAACGGATCGTGACGGGCTTATTCGCCTACTGCGGACTCGGTTGCCTCGCCCTGTGCGCCGGCCATGATGTTGGTAATGGCAATGATGTCGCCAGTACCCACTTCACCGTCGCCGTTGATGTCGCACTGCTCAAGGGTGAGCGAAGCATCGGTCGAGGCCATGAAGTTGGTGATGGCAATGATGTCGCCAATACCCACCTGGCCGTCGCTGTTGACGTCGCCCTCGATAGCGTCGGCAATGTCCTTAGGCAGGAACTTCACGGCATGGAGCACCACGTCGGCGCCGCTTCCTGATGTGCCGTCGCCGTCGAAGCTGGTGTTAACCACACGGTTGAATCGGAGGGACAGGTTTTTGATTCTGCCTACACTATAATGAATAATTATCCGTTATTAATATGAGGACGGGAGCTGTTTATTCTTTTATGCCAAGAATCTGAAGAGTGCAGAGCGGTACAGGCATCTATCATGGAATCAAAGGGAACAGTTTTTGATTCTACTGTAATAAGTGAAATGTAAACTTAAATAAGCGATGAGTCCATAAAAAAACGGCAAAACGTATCGGAATGTGCAGATTCATTTGTAGTTTTGAGGCTTGGCCTTGAAAGTAGGCTGCATGTAGGAAATACAAAATAAATCGTAATTTGTTTGGTGTTTCGCTCGATAAGCAGTACCTTTGCACCCGAATACTTATAAGTTGAAGCAACCGCTGCTTTCTTGAAAGTCTCTCGAATTAGCCATTCACCAAGACATTCGCAAGAAAAGACGACAGCCTGCTCACGGCTCCAACGGAGTCGTGAGCATTTGTATTAATCACTGGGACGGTTTTTGCGTCCTTGCGGTAGTAAGCGAGCAGGGGCTCGAGCGCTGTCAATACTTCTTTAATGAGTACGAGTTCTCTTCTGCATTCGCTGCTCCATTAAGTAACAGAATGAATAATAGTTAATTGTTCAACCCTTCATTTTAGGTGTATGTAGCTATGTGTTAGAGAGATACGGTGAAGGGTTGGTTTGGACGCCTTGCCACTCGATAATCGCTTGTTTCTGACACACGTAAGTCATAGGTTTACGACATGGAAACGGCATAGTTGCGACATGAAACTGCTCTAATCAAGGCAAACGTGCAATGCTTTTCGTCGCCATGAAATCATACCCAGCCTGCGGTGTTTTATGACTCAGTGCTAGAGGCAAAATTTGCGTGACTTGGAGTCTGATTTTTTCTGCGATTGTATTGTACTGAAATACAGGACAATATGTTGCTGACGTTCGTCAGCAGATTTGCCGACCTTCGTCAGCAGATTTGCCGACCTTCGTCAGCAGATTTGCTGACCTTCGTCAGCAGATGATAGTATTGCTATTGGGGGCGCAATTCCGCCAGAGTAGGGGCAGGCCCATTGCCGAGCAAGCTCGCCTACCCATAGCCTTTATGCCAGCCCGATGCCCCCCAAAGGGGCAGTGTCGCCGCGAATGTAGAAATTACACTGGCCCTGACGGGCCATCGGGCTGGCACAAAGGCTACGGGTAGGCGAGCTTGCTCGGGAATGGGCCTGCCCCTACTTGTGGCGGCATCGCCTGTCCCTTGACACTGGCCCTGACGGGCCAACGGGCTGGCACAAAGGCTACGGGTAGGCGAGCTTGCTCGGGAATGGGCCTGCCCCTACACTGGCGGCCTGCCCCTACTTGCGGCGGCATCGTCTGTTCCGCCGATGCGTTGTTGCGGATAGGCGCTTGCGCCTAGGATGTTGTTTTTGCTCTTTCTCTTTCTATAAAATTGTTTTTGTTGTTTGTGTTGTCTTAAAAGAATAAGGTGGCGGCATCGCCTGTCCCCTGACACTGGCCCTGACGGGCCATCGGGCTGGCACGGGGCCTGCCCCTACACTGGCGGAATTGCCCCTACACTGACGACCTGCCCCTACAGGCGGAATTGCCCGTACACTGGCGGAATTGCCCGTAGATAGTGACATTTTTAATTGGTGGTACAAGAGCAGTGTTGGCAAGATGGCTATGGTCACACTGGCCTGACGGACCAACAAATCATTCACCGCAACTAGCTTTCAATGAGATATTTACGTAAGAAGTGAAGGGTTTTGGAATACAGATCATCTTCGGTATTAGCTGCTCATTATCAGCGTTTATGGCGATGGAAGAGATCGCCGAGGCCGTTGAAGTCGCACTTCATGATGAGTCCGATGCCCTGCGTGTTGAGCGAAGAGCGGGTGAAGTAGCGGTCGCAAATCACGGGGACATTGTCCGTGATGTTATGTTGGAATTGGACGCCGGCCCGCGCCAATTATCATGAGTTAGTGGTCTTCGCGCTATTGTGAAAAAACCGTAAAAAGCGGAGTGGCAATGCTTTGCTAACCATTTTATTTTATACCTTTGCAGCGCAAATGCAAATCATATCAATAAATTACTAAAACAAACAAATTATGAGGTTTTTTACTAAGAGTGTGCTTCTTGCCCTTCTTATCATGATGGGCGGAGCAAAAGTAAGTGCTCTGGAGACTTATGATTTCCAAGAGCTTTGTATGAAACTTGGCAAGGGTGGCCCCTGGGCCGTTAACGACGGAGGCGACGCCGGCTTTACCCTTGGAACAGAGGAAGCGCCAGTTGTGATGCACTATCTTGGCGACTACACCGATCAGGGCTTCACCTGGAACCAGCGTTTCGCCTATGAGTATGTTGACGGTCGTGGCAAGTTCACGATGCGCAACAAGAGTAACAAGAAGGACAAGAACTGCGGCATGTTCTCGTGGGACTACGCCCACAACTTCTCAATTCTCGGCCTGAAGGACGGCGACAAGGTGACCATCACCATTCCTACTGGCACCGTAACGTTCGTATCGGAGACAGCAGAGGGTGTCAGTGAGGGTGACGCCGTTACATCGGACCAGGCCTACACCATCACAACCACCGAGGAGTCGACACGCCTTGACATCCAGATGGCTTCTGCCACGCTGATTGCCAAAATCGTCATTGAGCCTTACGGTGTGGAGACCATACCAACAATCAAGCTTAACAAGGAGACGCTGGCCCTCATCCCTGGTGCCGCAGCGAAGCTCACCGCCTCTGTTGACCCCGCAGGAATCGCCACACAATGGAAGAGTGACAACGAGGCCGTGGCAACCATAGCCGACGACGGCACCGTGACCGCCATTGCAGCCGGCACTGCCACTATCACGAACTCATGGGCTTCGGAGGTCAGCGACGCTACCGCCGAGGATGCCTGTGTCGTCACCGTGGCCGATGTAGACCTGAGCAAGTATAAGATTGTAAGAGCCTACGACTTCACTACGATGGGCGACGTGACATTGGAATTACAAGAAGATGCTGCCGGTGCCATCTGGAACGATGCGAACTCAAAGCCCAACGACGTGTTCTTCTGCACCAACGAGGGTCTTGAGCAGATTGCCGTGCAGGCTGCCGTGTCAAGCAACAAGGGTTGGTCGATTGTCGACGGTCAGGGTCTGTTCCTTGCCTCTGGTGCTGGCCGTTGCGCTGCCGTGGCAGACATCAAGACCGGCCAGATTGTGGAGTTCATTTATACTGGTGATGGCTTCTACACCCGTAGCGACGACGACGGCATCGAGAAGACCGCCCTCAACGAGAGTGTTGGCCGCGCCATCTATCAGGCCGACGAGGATGGCATGATTGGCTTCGAGCTTGTCAAGGGCAATGCCGTTAAGCAAATCAACATCTATGAGTTTGACTACACCAATTATATTGTGAACGCTGACCTGACAGGTGAGGGCGGCTTCGACGCAACCGGCACTAAAGGCATTGACGGCTCAGGCATCGTGAAGTGCGGCAACAATGCCCAGTTCGACTTCAGCCAGACCATCAAAGGACTGCCCGCCGGTAAGTATCTGCTCACCGCACAGGCTGCTTACCGCTACGGCGGAAGCGAAGCTGACGAGGCTGCCGCCATTGCAGCCGGAACAGAGACCAAGCTTGCATCACTCTATGCAACCGTCGACGCCAAGACGGTCAGCACGCCCGTCCAGAACCGCTACGACGGCGCATCCGAAACCGACCTTGCCGGCAGTGGCACAGCCATCGTTAACGATCTGTATGTGCCCAACTCATCTGCTGCTGTCCAGGCCTGGTTCAATGCCGGCAAGTATGTCAACGAAGTGGAGTTCAACCTGCCTGCTGACGGCGACGTGAAGATTGGCATCGCCAAGACCGCACAGCCTGTGAATGGCGACTACACCGTCATTGGTCCCTGGACCCTGACACGTATTGGCGAGGCCGAGGAAGAGCCCGTCGTCGAGGACGGCAGCTACGTGTTCGTGGCTTCCGAGTGGATTGCCGGCGACGCTGGCCGTATCAGCCCCGACAATGTTGTGTTCAATGCTGACAACACCATCACCGTGAGCCAGACCGGCACGAACAACGTAGCACTCCTTTTCCGCTCAGAGAACGTCTACACCGTGAAGGCCGAAAAGCGCTACTTCGTCATCAAGGGTACGGGTCTGTCGACTGCCGAGGGCGACAGCTACCTGTGGTGGCTGAACAACACCAACGACGGCTCGCAGATTGAGCCCACCGACATCTACGAGGAGGATGGTCAGACCGTCTTTGCCTGGGACTGCGCTACGATTTCCATCGGCGGACAGCTGGGTCTTTCCGACACCGAGTTCAAGGATGAAGGCGGCTGGAGCACCACGTTCGGCCTGACGCTGGCCGACCAGGAGGTTCCTGCAGTCATCAGCTACATCGGCTTCGAAGAGGCCGTTGCCAACCCCGTCGAGGAGTTTGTGTATGAGTTCGTAGCTTCGGAATGGCCCGCAGGCGATCCTGGCCGCATCTCGCCCAACAACGTCGTTGTCGATGAGGCAGCAAACACTATCACCGTCAATGCTACTGGTGACAACAACGTGGCACTGAACTTCAAGACCGACAAGATCTACTACCTGCCGGAGCCTGTGAAGTACTTCGTCATTGTGGCCACTGGCCTGAGCACTGAGGAAGGCAAGAGCTACCTGTGGTGGCTTAACGCCAAGAACAACGGCGGACAGGTGCCTCCCACCGACATCGTCAGCGGCGAGCAGACAACCTTCGTCTGGGACATCACAGCCGACGACACCTTCGCCAGTGGCTTCAGCGCCGATGGCAAGACCTATCTTGACGGCACGGGTGCCAGCACCTGGGGCTGGACGACCACCTTCGGTCTGACGCTGGCCGACGCAAACGTTCCTGCCGTCATCAGCTATATTGGCTATGAGACTGAGGACTCTCCCGTCGTCACTGCCATCAACAGCACGCGCAGCAACACGACCGTGAGCCACGCCATCTACAACCTCGCCGGCCAGCGCGTGATGAATGCCCAGAAGGGCCTCTACATCATCAACGGCAAGAAGGTGATGTTTTAGGAGTAAAGGAGATGAGGAGATGTGGAGGTAAAGTAGAACAGTCCCCCATCCATTGCGCTCCTTTTGCTAAAAGACAAAAAAGAAACTAAGTAAAGCCGAAAGGCAATAGGCAAGAACACGGCACGAGGGATGACCTCTGCCGTGTTTTTTTTGTGAAGTCCGCGCCGAGAAGTCTTGGGGTCTGCTCGGAGAAGTCTTCAACCGACTTTTTGGGCTAATCCGAAAAAAGCACCCGAAAATTTGGTGGTGTGGAATAAATGTAGTAACTTTGCAGGCAGATAGCGAGAACATAAAACAACACTTCTATTATTAACCAATTAAAACAAAACAGTTATGAACAAAATCCTACGTTTTTCACTCATCACCCTGCTGATGATGCTGTGCGGGACGACGTTTGCCCTAGAGAAAACCTTTTCGGCATCCGAGATTAGTGGGGCAGCTACCGAGGCTATTACCATTAATGGTGTAACCTTCGAGGCTGCAAAGAATACCGGCTCGAATGCTCCGCAATTCGTTGCTAGTGGCCAAGACTTCCGCATCTATGCCAAGGGGACACTATCCGTCTCTACCACTGGCACTATCACAAAGATGGTCTTTAACATTTCGGCTCAAGGCCTGAAGCGCCTGGCTCCCATCACTGCTTCAACCGGCACTATCGCCGAGCAAGCTTCAGGTGACGCCATCGTCACCTGGACGGGAGAGGCAGAATCAGTTACTCTCACCGTTGGCGACAAAGCTAACTACGGAACTGACGGAGATAGTAAGGCTGGGCAGCTTGATTTCTCCAGCGTTACCATCACCTACGACTATAATGGAACCATTGTGGAGAAGGTTGCCACACCCGTCATCAGCCCTGATGGTGGTGAGTTCGACGAGAGCGTAGAGGTGACGCTAAGCTGCGCCACTGAGGGTGCCACCATTATGTATTGCCTGGCCAACGATTGGGAGGCGTACACTGGGCCCATCACGCTGACTGAGACGACCATCGTGAGAGCCTACGCTGTTTGCGACGGCATGGAGAACAGTGAGACCGTAAGTGCAGAGTTCACGAAGAAGGAGCAAGAGGGCCAGCTGGTAACCTTCGACTTCAACAAGGACTACAAGACGCTGTTCCCAACCATTAAGGGCGAATCAAGCGGTAATTCCAATGCTGGTGACATTACCGAGGAAGTGACCGCCACTGTCGGTGACGTTAGCGTCACCGTGTCTCCAGCTACTGGAAACACGCCCAACCGTATCTGGTCGTCAGATCCTCGTCTGCGCATGTATTCTGGCACGCTGACGTTTGCGTCAACTGGCGATAACATCACCAAGATTGAATTTACCCAAACCACAAATAAAGCTCGCATTTCCGATGACAACACAGCTGAACCTGGAGACCTGACCAAGACCAATCAGCAAAACAACGGCACCGTCACCTGGACTGGTAACTCTAAGAGCGTGGTTATCAACATTGCCGGCAACACACAGTACTCAATGGCTGTCGTGACCTTAGGCGAGGTAAAGGAGCAGGTTGCTGCTCCCGTGTTCACCCCCGACGGTGGTGAGTTTACGGACAGCGTCGACGTGACTCTGACCTGCGCCACTGAGGGCGCCACCATCATGTATTGTGTGGCAAATGATTGGGAGGTGTACACCGAGCCCATCAGACTGAAAGAGACCACCGTTCTGGGAGCCTACGCCGTCTGCGACGGTATGGTGGACAGCGAGACCGTACGTGTCACGTTCACCAAGAAAGAAGTGGTGCCCGAGCCTGAAACCATTAGCGTAGCTGAGGCTCTTGAAATTATCGACGGCATGGAGGACAAAGCCATCGCAACGGAAGCCAGCCTTATCGAGGGCTACGTTGTCAGCATCAGCGATATTAACACGACAACCTTTGGAAACGCCACTTACGTGATTGCCGACGAGCCAGGTGCCACTGAGAACACGCTGACCGTCTATCGCGGCTTCTACCTCGACAATGCGAAGTTCACCGATGCTGATCAGCTTTGCGTTGGCAACAAGGTGGTCGTCAACGGCAAGTTGCAGCGCTACGTTGATAATAGTGGAAAGATGATACCAGAGGTGTCACAGGGCAACTATCTTGTCTCCATCGAGGTGACTGGCAATGAGCCTGCCGACCAGGAAGTGGCCAGCATTGCTGAGTTCAACGCCCTTGAGAAAGGCTCAAAGGCCCTGCTGACGCTCAACAACGAGGTCCAGGTGGTGTTCTCGCAGAAGGCTGAAGATGGAAAAGAGTGGGTCATCGTTCAGGACAACCAAAAGAGCCGCGTGGTATTCTACAACACCGGTCTGTTTGAGAAGGTGCAAGCCAACGACATGCTCACTGGCAGCATCGCTGGTATTCACGAGGTGTACTTTGGCATGAACGAGTTCACCGCCTACAGCAAGACCACCCTTGCCAACGTCAACGCCGTGGCTGGCAACGCCATCAAGGTTGACGCTCTCGCCAATGTGGCTGCAGCCTGGGATCCATACAAGATTCTGAAGCTCTGCAAGATTTCAAAGGTTACCTACACCAGCGAAAACAATCATTTCTATGCTACCGACGGCAGTGACAAGACCCTGGAGATTCGCGACAACTTTAGGGTGGGCTACACCCTGCCCGAGCTGCAGGAAGGCCAGTCGCTGAACATCACTGGTATCGTTGTTCCCTACGTGGCCAACAACAGCACCGATACGATTTACCAGATTGCGCCCATCTCGCAGGAGGCCATTGAGGTAGTCTATCCTCCCTACTACAAGCAGTTTGCTGAGACCGAGGTATTCATTCCTACCGCTGAGGCACTGGCCGAGGCTATGACGCCTGAGGCAGCATGGGTAGAATGGGGTGGCACGCGTACCGACAACAAGACGCTGCACATCAATCCCTACACCGACGAGGAAGAAGTTCAGAAGAACGCTCCTGGTATTGGTCTGAAGTCTGGCAACAGCGCCAAGTCGTTCTCCGTCAGTATTCAGGGCGTCGAGGCAGTCTGGGCTTATGGCTCGTCAACAGGCAGTGCCCAGCGCACGCTGCGCGTCACCGCTACCGACGAAAGTGGCCAGAGCGTTACGGCCCAGGAGACCACAGACGGCCAGACAGCTACTATCAAAGTCAATGGACTGAATCCCCAGTATCGCTATCACGTTGTGTTCTCCGGTCTTGACGGCGACGGTTCAGAAGGCAAGGGTGCCGACGTGGTGCTCCACGCTGTGAAGTTCCTCCCCATCGCCCCCATCGAGGCTAAGCCTGGCGACGTCAACAGCGATGGTGAGGTCGGCATTGGCGACATCGTGGCCATTACGAACGTCATGGCTGGTATCTTCCAAGAGGGTATGGACGAAGAAGCCATCAATGCACTCAAAGCACGCGCCGATGTCAATGGCGACGGCAACGTAGGTATTGGCGACATCGTAGCCATCACTAACATCATGGCTGGCATCGAAAGCTCAACTACTGAGCCTTAAGAGGAAGAGCAGTCCGTCATCAACTAACGTGCTGACGACCTGACACAACTGAAGTTCCCGCCGCCCTCAGTTCTTGAGGACGGCGGGAATTTCTATTCTCACCTCGCAATGACAAAGCTTTAACAACGAATTCTTGCGTCCCTTCGGTAGCAAGAATTCGTTGTTTTAAGAGGTCGTAGGGATTGGAAACTTGAGTGACTATTAACCATTGGGAATTACGGGACAGATTCCCTAAATGCGTTGCCGCTCACCTCCCAAAGGTTGTATCCATTGCTCTGCCTGCTTTACTCAAGATACATCCTATACAATTAATTGAGATAACAGTTGGATGTGACGGCCTTCCACACGGATGGCGCCTTCCTGCTTCAATTCATTCAGACATCGCAACAGGGAGTATTTCTGAATACCGAAATGGTCGGCAAGCTCTTGTCTCGACATAGAGAGAAGAACGTCTTTTGATTGTTGCTTTCTACTCTGCTCCATCAGGAAGAGACATACTTTTTCGCGTACGCTCATGGAGAGCATGCGCACCTTCTTGGTTAACTGGGAAATGATATTAGAGAGCAACTGAATGTAATTCTGCATCAGCCGCTGGTCGATATGCATCATTTTCTCAAGGTCTGCTAACGATAGGCGCAAGACATTGGTTGCGGTCATGGCTTCGACGGTCACGGGATAATGGTTGTCAGCAGCAAAGAGAAAGGCAGGAGCCAACAGTGTGCCAGTCTGATGGGCAGCCATTCGGACAACATTTCCTGACGGACCTGTAACGTATGCCACCATTTCACCGCTGATGATGATGTCGGCAAATTGGCAAAAAGAGCCTGCGCTAACCCAAATCTGGCCTTTGTGACAGCGGATTATTCGATAACGAACAGTGTGCATCAAAGCAATGATCTCTGACGCTTCCAAGTCTCGGAATAACGGGCATTGTTTCAGCCCTTGTAAGGTGTCAATATCCATAGTGAGAGCAAAATTAGCACTTTTGGGTGAATAATTCTTAAAATTAACAGACTTTATAGGTGATTGGTAACAAATGTTACCACTTTATATCCCCATAAATGATTATATTTGTCCCCAAAATAGGATATTACACGTATGAACTGGAAAAAGATATTAACATTCAAAGATCTATTTTCCTATCGCCAAAAGATAGGCCTGCTGGTTGCGGCAGGCGTGGTTTGCGGACTTGGCGGACTGTTTATGTATCTGCTTCGAGCGCACACCTATTTCGTGGGTGACAATCCATCTGCCTGTGTCAACTGCCACATCATGACACCTTACTATGCTACGTGGAGCCATTCTTCTCACGGAAGAGACGCCACATGTAACGATTGCCATGTGCCCCACCAGAACCTTGCACTGAAGTACGGCTTCAAGGCGATGGACGGACTGAAACACACGGCTTATTTTGTAACCCATGCCGAGCGACAGGCACCGATGGCCGAGACGCTGACAGGACAGGTAGTGATGGACAACTGCATACGTTGTCACACCCAACTGAATCAGGAGTTCGTGAAGACAGGTCGCATGGGATATATGCAGCAGCAGGCTCAGGGCGGCAAGGTGTGCTGGGACTGCCATCGCAACGTACCTCATGGCGGTATGAACTCGCTGATGGCCACGCCTAACGCTGAAGGGGTGACACCGCTGCCCCCATCGCCGGTACCCGAGTGGCTGCAAAAGGCTTTGAAGATGAAAGATTAAAAAAAACAAATACTATTATGGCAAAGAAATTAAAGAGTTGGCAGGGTTGGATTCTCTTCGGAGTGTCTATGGCAGTTGTCTTCGTACTGGGACTGCTCGTTTCCTCATTGATGGAACGCCGTGCCGAAGTAGCGAGTGTGTTTAATAACAAGCGTACTGTGTTTACGGACAGTATCGTGGCACAGAACGAGAAGTTCAAGGCCGACTATCCGCGTGAGTACGAGACGTGGGCGATGACTGAGGACACCACGTTCAAGTCGAAGTATAACTCGTCGCAAGAGGTTGATGTGCTCGAACAGCGTCCTGAGATGGTAGTGCTGTGGGCTGGCTATGCCTTCTCACGCCACTACAACACGCCGCGAGGACACAAGCACGCCTTGGAGGATATGCGCAAGATTCTGCGCACAGGTAATCCAGGCATCGATGGCGACGGTGACATGCAGCCCGCTACCTGCTGGACCTGTAAGGGACCCGATGTGCCTCGCATGATGCGTGAGCTGAGCGACTCGAAGTCTGTCTTCGATCCCGCCAACTTCTACGCCAAGAAGTGGAGCGAGCTGGGCGCCGAAGAGATGAACACCATTGGATGCTCTGACTGTCACGATGCCACGACGATGGATCTGCGTCCTGCCCGTCCTGCACTCTATGAGGCATTCGCCCGCAGAGGTCTCGACGTGAAGAAGCAGAGCCATCAGGAGATGCGCTCGCTGGTATGCGCCCAGTGCCACGTGGAGTACTACTTCATCAAGCCTGACGATCCCAACAACCCTGGCAAGGCCAACTACCTGATGTTCCCACAGGATAAGGGCTTGACCTGTGAGGCTGCTGAGGAATACTACGACGAGATAGGGTTCTACGACTATATCCATCCGCTGTCGAAGACTCCGATTCTGAAGGCCCAACATCCAGGCTATGAGATGTCGAAGCAGGGCATCCATGCCCAGCGTGGTGTGTCGTGTGCCGATTGTCACATGCCATACAAACAGGAAGGCGGTGTGAAGTTCTCTGACCACCAGATTATGTCGCCACTGGCCAAGATTGACCGTACCTGTCAGACCTGTCACCGTCAGGATGCAGAGACACTGCGCCAAAATGTCTATGAGCGTCAGGAGAAGTGCAACGAGGTACGCAACCGTGCCGAACAGGAACTGGCACGCGCCCATTTCGAGGCTAAGTACATTATCGACAAGGGTGCCACTGAGGCTGAGATGAAGCCTATCCAGGCGCTGTTGCGCAAGAGCCAGTGGCGCTGGGACTATGCCATCGCCTCGCATGGCGCCACCTTCCATGCGCCACAGGAGGTAACTCGTCTGCTCTCACATTCAGTCGACTATGCCCAGCAGGCCCGCTTGCTCATTGCCCGTGTAGCCGCCAAACAGGGACTCGTGGGTGACATCCCTGTGCCCGACTACTCTACAAAGGCAAAAGCTCAGGCAGCCATCGGACTTGACATGCAGAAGCTGAACGACAAGAAGCAGCGCTTCATGCAGGAGATAGTACCTAAGTGGATTGAAGAGGCTAAGAAGAACGGTACACTTATTGAAATCTGACAAAGAGCTCAAGTTGTCCACCCCTAAGACCTCTTAAAACAACGAATTCTTGCGTCCCTTCGGTAGCAAGAATTCGTTGTTAAAGAGAAAAGCGTGGGAAAGTTCAATACCTAAAAATAATGTGAGGGATGGTTTTTCTGAGCCTTCCCTCTCTTGTTTGCATTTTTTTTCGTACCTTTGCAGCCGACAGTAGAGACGCCACAATGAGACGTCTCTACACAAACGCTAAATTATATAGAATAAAAAAATGAGATGGTGTGGAAGAAACCATATAGTATGAAAGAGGGCTTTCTCATTGGTGGAGGCCTTATTGTCGCAGGACTGATGCTCGAACTGAGCGTTGGCCCTGTCGTCTGGGATGCCTTCCGCTGGCCCGTCAACGGCATTGTGTTGGCAGGATTCCTTATGCTTATTGCCATCATTTTCTTGCTGAGAAAGAAAGTGTATGGTTTCCAGTTCATCGGTACTCACAAGGCCGCCATACCTGCTCTGGTGTATGCCGTCGTACTGACCATCATCATGGGATTGACACGGCAGTCAGCGGATGGCATGTGGCTGAACAATATGCTTTCGTTCTGGCCCTTCGTCCTCATCTACGTCTATATCGCAGTCATTCTTGGGCAAATCACCATCCGACGAATTCTCAACTTTCGACTCTCAACGCTCAACATAAAAAGGGATGTTCCTTTCCTGCTGAACCATCTTGGTCTGTTTTTGGCAATGACTACCGCTACGCTGGGCAATGCCGACATGCAGCGTCTGAAGATGATTACGGTGAAGGGGGAGTCAGAGTGGCGTGCTCTTACCCCAGAGCAGCAGATTGTTGAGATGCCCATTGCCATCGAGCTGAAGGATTTCATCATGGAGACCTACGACGACGGCTCGCCCCGTCGCTTTGCCTCAGACATTCAGATTCTGACGAAGACAGGCAAGAACATCCGCACCACCGTCGAGGTGAATAAACCCGTGGAGGTGGATGGCTGGAAGATTTACCAGTATGGTTATGACACACAGATGGGCGCCATGAGCCAGACAAGCATCCTTGAACTGGTAAGCGACCCGTGGTTGCCATTGGTCTATACGGGCATCTATATGATGCTGGGTGGAGCTGTGTGTATGTTTGTGTTTGGCAATAAAAGGAAACGCGTATGACTTGGGACAGCTTTATATATTTCGCTTTGGCAGCGGCGTTGCTCTGGGTATCAGGAGCCTGGGCTGCATGGAAGAGCAAAACGACTGTAGCCTATACGACCACAGTTCTTGGTCTATTGGTGTTCTTCGCTTTCATCCTGTCGATGTGGGTATCGTTAGAGCGTCCGCCATTAAGAACGATGGGCGAGACGCGCCTCTGGTATTCGTTCTTCCTGCCTCTGGTGGGTCTCGTCGTCTATTCCCGTTGGCATTACAAATGGATACTCTCGTTCTCCACCCTCCTGTCTATAGTATTTATCTGTGTCAACCTCTTCAAGCCAGAGATTCATTCCAAGACACTGATGCCTGCCCTGCAGAGTCCGTGGTTCGCCCCTCACGTCATCGTCTATATGTTTGCCTACGCCGTGCTAGGCGCAGCGACGGTGATGGCCTTGTATCTGCTGTTCTTTAGGAAGAAGTCCAACACCGAAGAACAATCACCCCTCCTTTTCGAGGGGATGGGGGAAGCCCTCGACAACCTCGTCTACGTAGGTCTCGCATTTATGACCATCGGCATGCTCTTCGGCGCACTTTGGGCTAAGGAAGCGTGGGGGCACTATTGGTCGTGGGATCCCAAGGAGACGTGGGCTGCCATCACCTGGTTTGCCTATCTTGTATACGTACACTACAGGCAGATACCTACTCACCGGCCAAAGCTAGCTCTTTGGATACTGCTCATCTCATTCGTACTGTTACAGATGTGCTGGTGGGGCATCAACTACCTGCCCGCAGCCCAAGGCTCCAGCGTACATGTCTATAGCACGCCATCGTAAACTGTCAGTTCACACGGATGAGTGATGACCAGTGACGGAGCGTGTGATCAGGAAGCTGCTGGAGAAATACAAGACGTACAGTTAATTGGTGGGCTGGGAGGAGGCTTCCCTCTTCGTGCCCTGCTGATACTGCTTAGGTGAGATGCCAAACTGCTGCTTGAAAACCTTGGTAAAGTAATGCGGCTCGCTGATTCCCACCTTGTAAGCCACCTCGGCGACGGTAATAGTCTCCTCGCGTAGCAACTCTGCCGCTCGATCCATGCGTACCTTGCGAACATAGTCGGCAGGTGTCATGCCTGTTAGCGACTTCACCTTGCGATAGAACACACTGCGTCCATAGCCCATGGCCTGGGCGGCATCGTCGACAGAGAGTGATGTGTTGCTGATGTGCTCGTAAAGCCAATGGTTGAAGGCGTCGAGCATCTTTTTGTCGCGCTCGTCAACAATGATTTCGGGTGGTGCCGTCGGCCTTTCAGGCAGTGCATCGGCGTAGCTCTGCCGCAGTTTGTCGCGCTGCTCAATGAGCTGTCGGCAGGTAGCAATAAGCAGCTGCTCGTCGAAGGGTTTCGTCAGATAAGCGTCGGCCCCTCCCTCAATGCCTTTGAGTCGCTTGTCGTCAGCAACGAGAGCGGTAAGCAAGATGACGGGTATGTCCTGCGTAGCAGCATCACTGCGGATGCGGCGAGTCATCTCGAAGCCATCCATGACGGGCATCATCACATCGCTCACCACTAGGTCGGGGCGCTGGCGACTTATAACGTCGAGGGCACTGACACCGTCCATAGCCACCTGCACCTCAAAGTAATGTCCCAACAGATGGCGCAGGAAGTCGGCCACGTCGGCATCGTCCTCGACAACGAGTACGCGACGATTGTTCAGTGGCTCGCCCATCAGTCCCTTATAGTCGAGTTGGTTCTGGCGCACGTCGGCATGCTTCACGAGTTCCGAACCTTTCAGGAAGTCTTCTGCTGCATACGTCTCCTTACTCGTAGGCAGGGTAATAGTAAAGACGGAGCCTTTCGGCTCGTTCTCCCTAAAGGCGATGGTGCCGTGGTGAACGTCGACCAGAGCCTTCGTCAGGTGCAGGCCTATCCCGATGCTGTCGGCAGCGAAAGCACTCTGCATGAATCGCTGGAACAGTTCGCCCTGCTTCTCCTTTGGAATGCCAACACCTGTGTCGGAGACGGAAATCGTGCATTGCGAATCGTCAATGCGGAGATGGACGGCAACGCTGCCTCCCGTAGGCGTATACTTGAAAGCATTTGAAAGGAGGTTGAACATCATCTTGTCAACGTGCTGTCGGTCGAAGAACATGCTGAAGGTCTTCACCGTAGGCGTGAAGGTAAAGGTGATTCCTTTCTGTTTGGCCATGTCGGTGAAGTTCTGGAAAATATCTCTGACGAAAGCTACAATGTCACCTTCCTCAAGTGCAAGGCGTAACTTGTTGTTCTGCATTTTGCGGAACTCTAGTAGCTGGTTGATGAGTCGCATCATCCGATCAGTGCTTTTGCGCATGGCAGCGACAGGCTGGCGCATCTCACTTGGGATGTTTTTCATCGCGCCCATACTGTCCATTGCTCCGCGTATGATGGTGAGAGGTGTACGGAACTCGTGCGAGATGTTGGTGAAGAACTGCAGCTTGTACTCTGTCAGTTGCTGCTCGATGCTGATGCGTCGCCTCAACCTATAAACGGTGAGCAGCTGCCTGTAGACAATGAGTGCGACGACAAGAGCTACTGCACAATAGGCTATCCAAGCCCACCAGGTGCGCCACCATGGTGGGGTGACGACGACAGACAGCAGTCGCTCAACGGTGCCCCCCTGCTGATTGTCGAAGGCTTTGACGTGGAACAAGTATTTTCCTGGCGGCAGGTTGGGGTAAGTAGCGAAGCTGTAGGTCGTCACTTCACTCCAGTGGCTGTCGTACCCCTCCATCCAATAAGTGTAGCGTGTAGTTGTGCTACTGTAGTTGAATGTTGAGAACCGCAGCGTCAGCGAGTTCTGTCGATGGCTCAGACGAACCTCATTGACATCGTCGGGCGAAAGGCTAATCAGCCGGTTTGGGCCTTGCATGCTGACCGACTCGCCATTCACCAGCAGATCAGTGAAGTGGAGGGTAGATGGCTGAGGGTTGAGTTTTGAATTTTGAGGGTTGAGGGTTGGGTTAGCGCGAAGGTGAGAGGGGGTGAAGACGACAATTCCCTCGTTGGTGCCGAAGGCGAGGCGTCCATCTGGCAGCTTACATACGCAGTTGTCGGCATAATAGTTCTGTAGGGGGTTGTGCTCGTTGATGACGTAGTAGCATTTGCCATTGTCTGGTGCATAGACGGTGATGCCGCGCTTGGTGGCAATCCACAGGTGAGCGTCGTCAGAAGCAGTAATGGACTGTATCTCGTTGGCTATTAAGCCGTCGGAGGTCGTCACGCGCGAGAATGTAGCGCCATTGTCATCAGAGCAGTAGAGCCCGTCGCCATCGGTGCCTATCCATAGGCGATGGCAGTTATCCTCATAGAAACAGTTCATGTCAGAGCGCACGGTCTGAAGATGCTGACGATAGGCAGTGCTATCGCTTAAGAGTTCATCGGGGCGGAAGGAGAAAAGTCCCTGCCGGGTGCCTACCCATAGTCGCCCGTCGTTAGCCTGGACGATGAACTTTGGCGAGCATGCTTGCGGAAGAAAATGGCGATGGTTGTCGCTGGCGAGGTCAAGTCGCCCTTCGTCGCATCCCATCCAGAGATTGCCCTCGCGGTCGCACAACATAGAGAGGATGTTGTTCGACGAGGGTGACGCAGCATCCGTAGGGTCACTGCGATGCCATTGCCCGTCAGGCGACCTATACCCCTGCTGACGAGAACCTATCCATAGTCGGCCATCATTGTCATAGCACATCGTGTGCATGTCGGTGTGAGCCATGATCTGCCTGAGATTCAGCTCCTCGTCCGCCTCATAGACGTCGCCCTTCGTGTTTGCCACGAGGAGCGTGCTGTCGGAACTCCACTTCATGAGGTGAACCTGGTTGGCACGCAGCTCACGCCTGTCAGGCTGCAGTAGGAAGGCATCACCGTCGTCGTGTGCCGTGGAAAGACACACGACGCCATGGTACTCGTCGGCGGCCCATAGATTGTCGCCGCTATCGAGACAGATGTCAACGATGTAGTCGGTGGAGATGAGCCCCGACTGCTGCGTGATGTGCTGCTGAAGTCCCGAGCGCCGGTCGTAGAGGGTGATGCCACAGCCATTGGTGGATACCCAGATGAGTTGGCGTCGGTCAGAGGTCATCACCTTATATTTATGGCTTGAGATAAGTGGAAAGAGGAGCGGGTCAAAGACGTCGAGCTGGATGACCTCCCCTGTCAGGCGGTCGATGAACCACAACCGTCCATGCGTGTCGATGACGACGATGTTTCCCAGATTGTCGTTGATGCAGGAGCCCCCTGAGCTGAGAATGCTGCTGAAGGGTCGGAGCAGGGCAGAGTCGACGTTGACGTGTCGTGCCTGATCATAGAGTTGCTGCCGCTCCTCAGCAGGGAGAGGCAGAAAGGCGTTTTGCTGAACGTCGAAAACAGCGAATACCGATCCTTTTTTCCGCACCAGTACGCGTCCTCCGCTCAGGGCATAGCAAATCTCAATGTGGTTGTTGCCTAGGTCGTCATCATCGGTGCCCACCCTGTTCTGGAACGACGTGAAGAAGTAGCCGTCGTAGCGGTAGAGGCCATTGGGTGTGGTCATCCAGATGTAGCCCTTGCTGTCCTGGATGATGCTCCGCACATTATCGTCCGGCAAGCCGTTGGCGGTGTTGAGCTTGCGAGAGTAGATATCAATGGCACTGGCACTGAGATTGGCGAAGAGTGCGCAGAAAATCAGAATAGTCTTAGGTTTCATCTTGAGCGCAAAGGTAGTGTTTTTTTCTCTAAAAGCCAAGCCAAAAAGGTAGAATTGCACAAAAATGCACACTTTTGTACGTTTTCGTACTTTTTTTGCCCCTTTTTCACTTACCTTTGCACTCAGAATTACAAACAAGCCAATGACAAAGCATTATTTTCACATTGCACAGACCCTGACGCTCACAGTACTTCTTCTGACAGCCTGTGGCGTGAAAAAGCAGACAGCAGTACAGCAGTTGTACTATGGCTTCGACCATCCTCAAGACTCAGCGCGCACGAAAGTGTGGTGGTTCTTTGGCGAGACGGAGACCACACGCGAAGGTATTACCGCTGACCTTGAAGCTTTCCGACGAGAGGGTGTCGGCGGAGTGGTATACTACGACCAAGTACACGGCAAAGGCGAGGGAGCCAGCAAGGTATTCTCGGCAGAGTGGTGGCAGGAGGTAACATTCGCCGCGCAGGAAGCTCACCGGCTTGGGCTGAGTTTCGAAGTCAACATAGGCAATGGATATGTGGCCGGGGGGCAATGGATAACGCCCGATAAGAGTATGAAGCGGTTGGCAATGACCGAGGCGCTAACGAATAACGGGTGTACACGTCTCCCCTTGCCACGCTGTCCTGGAGACTGGCATGAGGATGTTGCTGTGTTGGCCGTACCCTACCACGAAGACCGGCTAGGCGATTCACGACTGCTGGGCATTGAGTCTTCACAAACGACAGACACCCTCATTGTCTTCGACTTCGGGCGACCTTTCACCGCACGTAGCATTACATACGAGACTAAGCCTCAAGGCAAGGCTCGCACCTCGTCAATGCAGGTACCACCTTCGCACATACCGCTGGCTCAACCCGACCCTACGCGCTTTTATGGCTGTGGATTTCGCGAATTACCAGACATTGGAGTGCTGGAGGCTTCCGACGACGGGGTCGACTATCGGCCAGTTTGCAAGCTGCGGCCCAAATACCAGAATTTAGGTGGACTACGTCAGCAGACCATAGCCTTCCCTACTACATGCGCCCGCTATTTCCGCATCGCTCTTGTCAGCACAGCGTACAAAGTCAGCAATGTGGTCATTTCCGCACGTGCCTGTTTGGACGAATGGGAGGAAAAGGCAAGCCTTGTCTCAGAGTTCATCACTGATGACACCACACCTTTATACAAAAGAGAAGAGTATCTGTCTGTAGACAGTATCATCGACGTCACGAACAAGATGAGTCCAGACGGTCAACTGACGTGGAATGATGCCCCAGCCGGACAGTGGCTCATCATGCGCTTTGTAGCTGTCAGCACCGGAGCAAGGACAAAACACGGACGTGACGACGCCTTAGGACTCGAGTGCGACAAACTTTCTGTCGAAGGTGCAAGATTGCATTGGGCAAGCTACACCAAGCCGCTCATCGATTCCATCCGTGCTGCTGGAGGACAGATTGAGGGCATCTGTATGGACAGTCACGAAGCTGGTCCACAGAACTGGACGCACAACATGCCTGAGCAATTCAAACGTCTGCGTGGATATGACATAATCAACTATCTGCCGACGATTGCAGGAGGACTAATAGTCAGTTCGACCGAGGATGGGAGTCGATCATTATACGACCTTCGTCGCACCATCAGCGATCTGATTACCACAAACTACTACGGTGAGTTCCAGCGGCTCTGTCATCAAGAAAGTCTCACACTAACCGCACAGGCCATCGGCGGAGCACTCTGCATGGCTGGCGACAACATTGAGGTGAAGCGGCTTATAGACAAACCCCAAGGTGAGTTTTGGGGCTATCAGACAGAGGGCAATTACGACATCAAAGATTGCTCGAGCGCAGCCCATGTCTATGGTAAGCAGATAGCGTCTGGAGAGGCTTTCACCGACATTACCTACAAACACGCCCTCAGCGACATCAAGAATCTGGCCGACTATGCCTACGCTTTTGGCATCAACGAGTTCGTGGTATGCGCGGCAGCCTATCAGCCCTATCGAATTGAGAATGGAGATTCCGTATTAAACCGTGTTGAACCGTGGCTCAAACCATCTGACAATAAATCTCAAACCTCAAACCTCAAATCTCAAATCAAAATCAATACCGCCAACGGTCGCCAATACGTGCTGAACCGTATAAACACCCAATGGGCTATGAGCCACGACTTCTGGGACTATCAGGCTCGATCGTCGTGGATGCTGCGACAGGGGAGGCCCGTCAGCGACCTCTGTCTCTACCTTGGCGACAACGTTCCAAAGCGTATACTGGGACACCTGTTGCCTCCCATCCCCCAGGGCTACAACTACGATGCGTTCACCACTGACGTGCTACTCCACAGGATGAGCGTCAAAGACGGACGCATCACGCTGCCCGACGGCGTTAGCTATTCAATGCTACTGCTCCCTGCCGATGAAGTCCTCACACCTGACGCCCGCCAAAAGATTGAGGAGATGCAGGCACAGGGGGCCACAGTGTGGGATCCTCACAATGGCGTGACGCTCAGCGAAGCCCTCAGCGCCGCCTCAATGACAGCAGATGTCCAAGCGCCAGTAGCAAAAGGTCTCTACATGGCACACCGTCGAACGGGAACCGCAGACATCTACTTCCTCAACAACCATACAGACACAGAGATGACAGGACCGTTCGTATTCCATGCTTCTGCCCCCTACGTCGAGCTATGGCATCCCGTAACCGGTCAAAAGACAGCCCTTATGGCAAATCGCCAAGATGACCACACAACCGTCAGTCTTACCCTGGCACCACGCGAGTCCTACTTCATCGTGTTCCTCCCCTCGCCTTCCACCTCCCACCCTTCACCCTCCACCTCCCACCCCGCGCCTTCCGGTCGGGTGGGCGGCATATTTGCCGCCACTTCCTTCCCTCCCCCTTCACCCCTCCCCCCTTCCCCCCTCACGCTCACTGCTCCGTGGATGGTAAAGTTCGACCCTGCCTGCGGCGGGCCTGCCGAGGCGGTACGCTTCGAACAACTGACCGACTGGTCAAAGCATCCCGACCAGCGCATCCGCTACTATTCAGGCACAGCAACCTACACCAACACCTTCACCTTGCAGAGAAAGGGACACTATCTGCTGGCTATCGACAAACCCGGAAGCGTGGCGCAGGTGGTCGTCAACGGTCAGGAGGTCGCTACACTCTGGTGCGCGCCGTGGGTAGCCGACATCAGCCCCTATATAAAGAAAGGGGTTAACCTGTTGGAGATTCGCGTAGCCAACAGCCTGTGGAACCGCCTCGTAGGCGATGCCAGCAAGCCTCAAAGTGAACGACTCATGCTACAGACAACACCACTCGCCGAGGCCGACGATGAGTTGGTGCCGTCGGGGTTGATGGGGACCGTAAGAATAGTGAAACAATAGTAACCCCCAAGACAGTTTAAGAGAGATGAAAAAGTGTAAACTGACCATCGCAGCCCTGATCATCGCAGCAACGATGCTCGCTGAGGGTGAACGAACCGACATCCTGTTCAACTTCGACTGGAAGTTTCAGTTAGGTGAGACGACAAATGCAGAAAGTCCACAGTTAGACGACAGCCACTGGCGAAGCTTAGACCTGCCGCACGACTTCCAGATAGAGTTGCCGTGGGAAGAGAAAGCCAGCCGCGGACGGGGGTTCAAGGACATGGCAACAGGATGGTATCGCAAGACCTTCGATGCCGACCCCGCATGGAAAGGCCGACGAGCGATACTCGATTTCGAGGGTATCATGCTACACGGCGACGCCTATCTCAACGGACAGAAGATTGGGGGAACTGACTACGGCTACCTGGGATTTGAGGCAGACGTGACAAAACTGATCCGATACAACCAAAAGAACGTTTTGGCCGTGCACTGTTCAACAGGCGAGAACGACAATTCGCGATGGTACACAGGAGGAGGGCTCTTCCGCGACATTCACCTTATTCTGAAGGATTCCGTCAGCATTGCCAGGCACGGCATTTACATAAAGGCCTACCCGCGCGCGGCGGTGCCGATTCGCGATGCGAAGAACACCTCCCAACGATCCCAAGGAGGGGAAACTGCTACCGTTGCAGTGCAGGTGGAAGTGGAGGGCATCAGGAACAAGAAGTACAACCTGACAATAGAGGCCAAAATCTATGACCCTGAGGGCCAGCAGGTAGGGCAAACCAGCATGGCAGCACCCAAGGACAACAAACAGCCGACCGTAGAAGTACAGCTGCCTCAAGTAGCTGTCAGCAATCCGCAGCTATGGTCGACCGAGCAGCCCAAACTCTACACAGCTGAGGTGGCCTTGATACGCGACGGGAAAACGGTCGACAAACTGAGCGAGCGGTTCGGCATACGTACCGTAGAGTTCTCGAAGGAGTTCGGACTAAAGCTGAACGGCAAGAAAATCTTCCTACAAGGAGCTGCCAACCACCACGACCTGGGGGCAGTAGGTGCCGCTGCCTACGAAGCAGGTATCGAGCGCATGATGGACAGGCTGAAGGAGTTCGGCTTCAACCACATTCGCACCTCACACAATCCCTATAGTGAAGCCTTCCTACGACTGGCCGACGAAAAGGGAATCCTTATCGTCGACGAGCTCTACGACAAATGGAGCAACACATTGGCATGGGCTGGACGTCGGCCCTGGACAGAGATGTGGTGGGAGAACCTCATGGAGTGGGTCAAGCGTGACCGCAACCACCCCTCGGTTATCATGTGGAGCCTCGGCAACGAACTTCAATTCCAGGAAGAGCGCTGCGGATTCCCCACGCGCGACTGGGGTGTGACCACCTACGACATCATGAACACCCTTGTTAAGCGCCTCGACCCCACGCGTAAGACCACCGTGGCCATGTACCCAGCTCGTGCGGGGGGCATCGTCAAGCACAGTGCTGAATACCACATTGAGGAGAACATCGTGCCCCCGGAGTTAGCACAGCACACCGAGGTATCCAGTTTCAACTATTGTTGGGAGGACTACCAGAAGTACCTTCAGAAAGCCCCCGACATGATTATCTATCAGAGTGAAGCCACCACCAACGAACTTTCAGCGCCCTTCTTCGGAATGGACCGTGACCACATGGTGGGTTTGGCCTACTGGGGTGCCATTGAGTACTGGGGCGAATCGAACATCTGGCCCAAGAAGGGCTGGGACTACAGCTTCTTCCGCCATTCCTTGGAGCCCAACCCTCAGGCTTACCTTATCAAGAGTATTTTCAAACCCGAAGAACCAATGGTCCACATTGGCATTGCCGGCAAGGTGGACACCCTCTGGTGGAACGACATCGTTGTCGGACAGACACGCGTCAGCAGCCACTGGCAACTGCCCGTTGGAGAAGTAACGAGAACAGTGGCAGGAGATAAACGCACGGTTTATACCTACACCAACGCCGACGAGGTAGAACTGTTGGTGAACGGCAAGAGCATCGGTGTAAAGAAGAATAGCAACGTTAAAAAGCCTAATGTCATTACTTGGAAAGGCGTCGCCTACGAACCGGGAAGCATCCTGGCCATCGCCCGCCGCGACGGGAAAGAAGTAGCGCGCCATGAACTGACGACGCCTGGCAAGGCCATCCGACTGCGCATGGAACTTGAGAACGCCAGTTGGAAGGCGGACGGCATGGATCTGCAGTATGTCCGCGTCTATGCCATCGACCACAAGGGGCGCGTTGTGCCGTCCCATAAGGGAAGCGTGTGCTTCAGTGTCGACGGCCCTGCACGTATCATTGCCGTAGACAATGGCGACCATTCCTCCGACCAGCTCTTTGCTGGAGACACCGTGGAGTTGTACGACGGTTTTGCCATGGCCATTGTCCGTTCCACCCGTTCGGAGGGTACTGTGCGCATCGCGGCCACTGTGGACGGATTGAAGGGCGTAACAAAAACATGCACTACAGGGCAATAAAGAGCATTGCTGTACAATTATATCCTTTTTTGTACGATTCCATCCCTTTTCATTGCGTCACTCACCGTAATTTTGCGCCGAGAAATCAACAACGCAACTGAATTGTATAACAAAAAAACAACAAGTATCGTATGAAAAAGAGAGTGTTTCTACTTATGATCGTAGTGGCTGCTGTCATAGGCATGCAGGCTCAGGATTACTACTACACCCACACTGCACGCTTCAAGGCTCAAGGTGAGAATCAGGTGATTAACGGCAACTTCGAACAGTTCTTCGAAGGTTGGACAAATGAGACTGGCGGTGAGGTGAACACCGACGTCTGGGCAGTGGAGCCACAAGGAGGGCCTAACGGTGAGAACGCCGTCATCGCACTCCAGGCAGGCGACCTCGACGGTGGTGCCCTCGCCCAGCTGTGGACACTCGACCCGGGGTTGTACATCGTCTCCTATTATATTAAAGCAGAGAGTACTCAAAGCACATCGCTGACGTGGGGCGCTGCCAACTATCTGAACATCTACCTAAACAGCGACGGCACAATGAGCTACGGCAGCAACTCCGTGACGGTGACAGCCGCCGAACCCTTCGGCACCGACTGGACACAAGTGGTGTGCATGGCACAAGTGGAGCCCAACCAGCAATTGGTGTTCTTGACCGGCCAGATGGGTACCGGCACCATGATTGCCAATATTGAGGTGCGCCAGGCCACCGAGGTCTACGATGTCCGTCTGGCTCAACGCCAAGTAGACTTCGCAGAGAAGCTTCTCGCCGAGGAAAGCCTGTCGGAAGGCAGGGACGAGGTGATTGGTGCTCTCGAGGGCATGATTAAGCCCGCCATTGCCGATAATGGCCAGAATGAGGACTTCGCTACGATGGAGTCGCTGATGGAATTGTTTGAGAAAGAGGTGTTCACACCATTCCTTGACGCCAACGGCACGCAACTTGTCGGCAGGACGCTGACCGACTGGTCGGAATGGGGCGGTGCCAACTATAACAGCATGACGAACCGCGGCACATGGACCTTCGAGGGTGGACGCTGGGGCTTCTTCCCCAACGATGCCTTCGCCGTGAGCAGCGGCACAACGACGCTGGAGTTCAACCCTGGCGATGGCTATATTGCCACGGCTGGCATCCAAACGGGCCAGCCCGCACTGAACGTCGGTGTACGCACCCTTGCCGGTGCTCTTGACGATATTGGCCCTGGCAAGTACATGTTCTCGATAGAGGCTCAGGCCGTTGCCGCGTCGAACCGCGCGAACCCCTACGGTGCTAATCATTCCATCGCCATCGTCGGCCCCAACATCTACGTTGGTGAGGATAACGAGGTACTGGAAAACGACACACTGAACGGCTATTTCTGGAAAACTTACTATAAGATTGCAGAGATTAAAGATGGCGAGGAGCTGAAGGTGGGCTTCCACTTCCCCGTGCTGGAGGGTTCTACTGGCGGTCGCTACAGCCTGCGCAACCCTCAGGTGCGACTGCTGGGCGTCACTGCTGACGAGGCAGAGTTCAACCGTCTGAAGAATGCTTTTATGGTGCAGCAGTACAACCTGAGCCTTCGCCTGACGACTTACCCTGAGGAACTGAAGGACTATCCTTGGGATCAGGACGTGCTGACGGCTGTTGTTGAGCAGGCCCGCGCCGTCTACGAAGCTTCGCTTCAGATTATCGATGCCAACGGCAATGTGCTTCAGCGGGACATGGTGAACGAGGAGCAGACGCAGAAGCTGCTTGACGAGGTGAACAATCTGGGCCGTGCACGCAGTACGGTACTTACCAGCAACGCTCCCATCATCGCCCTGCGCGAAGCTGTGGAGGGTGCAAAAGTTTCACTTGCGAACCCCGCCAACAGTGCCGCCCCTGCGAGCTATCGTAGTGCTCTGGAACAGGCCGTAGCCACTGGCGAAGCCCTACTTGCCAACATCACGTCGGAGAACCAGGGAGAGCTCTTCACAGAGACAGCTAACAATATCCTGAAGCTGCAAGAGGAGTTCGAGGCAACAGCAGCCTCACGCAACAACCCGACGAACATCCTTATTGCCAATGCTGACTTCTCAGAGTTCGGTGCGAACAGCAACATCACGGCCGGTGGTGAGAACAAGAGCTGGCAGTGGACTATCGGAGATGGCATGGGCCGCTGGGAAATCCGCGACAACGAGACGCTGGAACAGGGTCATGGCGCTACCTGCTGGCGAGGCACAACGGCAGGCCCCAACGGCCGCGTACTGCAAACGGCCGAGCTGACCTATGAGGGCCTGTATGAATATCGCGCAAAAGCTTACATCTCAGAGGAGCGCGTTAACGAGCTGGTGGCTGCTGCCAAGCTCATAATGGACGCCAGTGAGATGCCCATCGACACGATTTACAAGCCAGGCATCCGACTCTTCTTCGGCCAGGAGGGTGCTCCCGACTCAGTAACCATCTCTAAGTGCTACATGGGCGTGAAGGACGACGGCACCTACTTTGCGCGCACAGCCGACGGCAAGCAGTATCCCGGTCAGGTCTACGCCACCTACTCCGTGTTCTTCAACAAACAGGGTGCCGCAGCCGCGAAGGTGGAGTTTGGTTTGGAAGCATTCGGCAACAGTGCCACCGCTGGTGCGAACGGTTTCGGTTTCGGTATGAACGAGATTCGCTTCTTGGGTAACGAGGCTCAGTATCTGGCCGACACAAAGGCTGAGATGGACAACCTGGTGGCAAGCGTCAACGGCGCTATTGGCAGCGTGGACAACTACTGGGCAGTGAAGGTTCGTCGCTACATTGAGGATGCTGCCACCGCAACGACAGCGAAGGAGATGCAGAATGTGATCCATAGCCTGAAGGAAGTTGCAGCACGCGCTGGCATCGAGCTACCCAACGTTGAGGGCATCTACGAAATTGTACAATATGACAATTTACAATTAAACAATTGCCACCGTCTCGTCATCCGCAACGGGAAAGTGACCATCGACGGTCGCTACGACCTGATGGGAAGAAAGTTGAATGTTGAGAATTGAACATTCTTACGTCCCGCTGGTAGCAAGCGCTTCGACTGAGCGGAACGGTGACCATATCACAGTAAGGAAACAGGCAGGGAAGAAAAAAGCCCTGCCTGTTTTTTTGTAGAATCGAACAAAATGATACGTTTTTGCACAAAAACACCCGTTTTTGGTGTCAGAAAGCATGTACTTTTGCAACAGAAAACTCGCGATGCGCTGAGCATTAAGCACTGGACATCGAGAATTGAACATAATTATATTTATATCGAAAATGAAAAAACTACTTACCCTGACAATTGGGCTTACAGGCCTCCTGGCACTGCCGATGGAAAGTGAAGCCCAGAGAGAGAACCTTGACCGTGGCGTCGTGGCCATCAAAAATGGCGCCACAACTTTTGTAAGCTGGCGCGTCCAGCCTACTGATAATGACAACACAAGTTTTGACCTGTTGCGCGATGGCACTGTGGTAAATGAGGGGCTGACGGTGAGCAACGTAAGCATCAGCGGCGGCAGCGACGACAGCCAGTGGCAGGTGGTTGTGAAGGAGAACGGCAACGAGGTGGAGACGACGCCTGCTGTCACGCGATGGAGCAAGATCTTTAAGCATGTCACGCTGGACCGCCCCACCTCTCAACCCGGCTACCACTACTTCCCCAACGACTGCTCGGTGGCCGACCTCGACGGTGACGGCGAGCTGGAACTGGTCATCAAATGGGATCCGTCGAACAATCAGGACAATTCGAAAAGCGGCAAGACAGGTAATGTCTACTTGGACGCCTACAAACTGGACGGAACGAAGTTGTGGCGCATCGACCTGGGTCAGAACATCCGCGCCGGTGCACACTATACGCAGTTTCTGGTCTACGACTTCAACGGCGACGGACGTGCAGAACTGATCTGCAAAACGGCGCAAGGAACGATTGACGGTACTGGCAGCTATGTCAACAAGGTTGCTGACGACAATAAGATTTCGTCGGCGAGCAACAGCCTGAAGTACGCTAACTCCAATGGCTACATCCTCAGCGGTGCCGAATACCTGACAGTGTTCGAGGGCACAACGGGCCGCGCACTGCACACCATCTGGTACAACCCCAACCGTGGCTGTACCACGGGAGAAGTGAAGGCTCCGTCGGGAAGTGAGCTGAACACGCTGTGGGGCGACAACTACGGCAACCGCTGTGACCGCTATCTGGCCTGCGTGGCTCATCTCGACGGCGAAACGGGTCCTGCCTCGGCCGTGATGTGCCGCGGCTACTACACCCGCGCCTACCTGTGGGCCGTCGACTTCGATGGTTCGAAGCTGTCGACGCGCTGGCTCCACGCCTCCGTCAGTCCCTCGACGGTGGAAGTGACCGACGGCAGCGGTAATACGACGACGCAGACCTATACGACCAACACCTCAGGCATCTCGAGCGGCACCAATGATGTGCATTTCTACTGCACGGCCTACGGACAGGGTTGTCACTCGCTGGCTGTAGGCGACGTTGACGGCGACGGCTGCGATGAAATCATCTATGGCTCGGCAGCCATTGATCACGACGGCCAGCTGCTCCACACGACGGGCCTTGGTCATGGTGATGCTCTGCACCTGAGCGACCTGATGCCCGACCATCCGGGTCTTGAGGTGATGATGGTCCACGAGGAAGCCCCCTTCGGATGGAGCGTCCGCGACGCCGCTACTGGCGAGCTGCTTATTCACCACACGGGTGCTGAAGACACCGGTCGTGGCCTGGCTGCCGACATCTTGGGCGACCACCGCGGCTTTGAATACTGGCATAGCGACGACTTCAACAGTAATCAGAACATCTACTCGAGTCAGGACAAGGTGGTGGGACATTACACCACAAACTACCCATTCTACAACTTCCGTATCTACTGGGATGGAGACGACCTCGACGAGATCTTCGACAAGGGGGCCGTCAACAACGGCAAGTGGAGCCGACTGCTCACTTGCGGCAACTACGGCAATTCGGTGACCTACGGTACCAAAGCCAATCCACTGCTCATAGCCGACATCATTGGGGACTGGCGAGAGGAAATCATCATGTTCGACAAGAACGACTCTGCATCTATAAACATCTTCTCCACGACCACGGCAACGAAGATGCGTGTTCCGGCACTGATGAGCGACCATATCTACCGCATGTCGGTGGCATGGCAGAACGTCGGCTACAACCAGCCGCCACACCTGGGCTACTACTTGCCCGACCTCGTGGCCACACGCTTCGAGTGCATCAGCATAGGGCAGAAAGAGCAGGAGGCAACGGTGGGACTTCCCATCGACGACATTACCTGTCGTATGAAGAACTGCACGACGGCCTTGTTACAACACGTTAACCTGAACGGCGAACGCATCAAGAGTTACGCTGCGCCCGACGGATTCACCTTCGCTGCCAATACAACAGAGCATACCTTCACGCTGAGCGGTACACCGCAGCAGGCCGGCGACTACGAGTTCATCGTCAGGTCGAGCGGAGACGTCAGCGGTAACACCATCACCGACACGCTGCGCCTCCGCGTCAGCGACGCCAGTGGCATCACTAACATGGCCTCAACGCAATACACAACAGTCTACACGCAACAGGTCTACGACCTGCAGGGCCGGCAGCGTTCACTGCCCAATGCTAAACGGCATGCGCTGAATATCATTCGTCGCGGAAGCGAAGTGAGAAAACAGATAACGAAATGAAGAGAATAGTTTTTTCTTTTATAGTTTTAGTGTGCTGTGTCTGGGCGCAAGGCGGCGCCCAGACATACCAGAGCATCCGCCCAGGAGCGACATGGCTCGACATCAGCGGAAAGCCCATACAAGCTCACAGCCCGCAGATATTCTGGCACGACGGAGTCTACTATTGGTACGGCGAGAACAAAGAGCACACAACGCTCGGCGCAAACGTCTGGACATGGGGCATCCGCGCATACCGATCCACAGACCTGTATAATTGGGAGGATATGGGCCTCATCATCGAGCCTGACACGGTGAACCCGCTATCGCCACTTCACTACTCGCAAACGCTCGACCGGCCGCATATATTATATAATAAAGGGACGCGTAAGTGGGTGTGCTGGATCAAGTCGATGGACACCGACGGCTACTTCGTCATACTACAGGCCGACAGCTTCGAGGGTCCCTACGCCATCGTGAAAAGCCTGAAGCCGGAAGGCTTCGGCGTAGGCGACTTTGATATGTGGGCCGACCCGCAGACAGGACGTGGCTATGTGTGGTTCGAGCGGCCACACTGGGAGATGATTTGTGCCGAACTGACCGACGACTACTTAGGCACCAATGGCAAATACTCGGAGCACTTCATCGGCTTACGGCCGCCCTACACCCGCGAGGCACCGGCGCACTTCTACTATAACGGTCGTCACTACATGTTCACCAGCGGCACCACGGGCTACGTGCCCAACCCCACAAGGGTGTGCGTCTTCGACGACCCACACGGTGAATACGTTGACCTGGGCAACCCCCACATCAACGACAAGTACGAAGATTCGTTCTGCTCGCAGATAGCCAGCGTCATTCAGATTCAGAACTATTGTAACAATATTTCTCAATCCGCAATCATCGCGCTGGCCGACCGCTGGCTGCCGCAGTTTGCAAACAGCGATGTCTCCGTGCGTACTGTAAAGGCATACGCCGAGCGTTACAAAGACCACAAGCCTTTCGAACGCGACTTCTCCACCCCGCAGACCAAGGACAAGACAGGCATGAAACGCACCAAGTGGGACACCACCCAGGACGCGCGCTACGTCTTCCTCCCTGTCAGCTTCGATGAGCAGGGGAAGCCCACCATTGAGTGGAGGGACGAGTGGAAACTGTCAGAAGAGATTGCACCTATCGTGGCGCCGTTCACCATGCCGCAATTGCAACGACCAGCTATCAATAAAGGTAAGAAGATTCAGGTAACGATGACACGAAGCGGAGTGTCGACCAAAGCCATTCAGATGGCTATCGACCGAATGTCGAAGCAGGGTGGGGGCACGGTCGTCATTCCCGCTGGTCACTGGCTGTCGGGGCGCATCGAGCTGAAGTCTGGCGTAGAATTGCACCTCAGCGAGGGCTGCGAACTGCACTTCAGCGGCGAGGTCAAGGACTACTTGCCCGTAGTGTTCACCCGCGACGAGGGTTTTGAGATTATGTCACTCGGCGCATTCATCTACGCCAACGGGGCCCGCAACATTGCCGTCACTGGCAGCGGTCGTATCGTGGGGCCGTCCACCGACTGCGAGATTTACCGCCTGAACCACGAGCGCGCCATCAACATCGAGAAGATTGTCACCCCCGACATGCCCATCACCGAGCGCATCTTCGACGGCAAGCAGAAGAATGGCGAGGTGTTCCTGCCAAAGTCCATTGCCCCCATCAACTGCAGCAACGTGCTCATCGAAGGAATCACCATCGACCAGGGACTCTACTGGAACGTTGTGCCACAGTATTGCGACAGCGTGATCATCCGTGGCGTCACCGTCAACAGCTATGGTCACGGACGCACCGACGGCATCGACGTAGAGTCAAGTCGCAACGTGCTCATTGAGTACTGCACGCTGGACTGTCAGGATGACTGCTACACCATGAAGAGTGGGCGTAACGTGGAAGGGATGCGTGTAGGACGCCCAACGGAGAACGTCGTCATTCGCTACTGCCGGGCACTGCGCGGCGCTGGCGGACTGGTGTGCGGCACGGAGGTGGCCGGCGGTGTGCGTAACGTCTACATGCACGACTGCGTCTTCGACGGAACCGACCAGGCTTTCCGCTTCAAGACGCTGCGACCACGTGGCGGTGGCATCGAGAACATCCGTGCCGAGCGTGTGCGCTGCAAAGTGAAGGACTACGTCTTCTACTGCGACATGCTGGGCTCACTGAAGTGGGGCGGCGACCTGGCCAGGCGATTCCCAGCACCCGCCATCAACGATTGCACCCCCGACTTCCGCTCTATCACCATCAGCGACGTTATTGTCGACAGCTGTAGCCAGCTCGTACATGCCATCGGTCTGCCCGAGCGTCCGCTGCGCAACGTGCTGCTGAAAGGTTTCCGCGGACATGCCGACAAGTTCATGCGACTGCGCGACGTCCACGCAATGGTGCTCAGCGACATCGACATGACCATCGACGACGACCAGGCACGCATTGACGGCAGCGAGGGCATCATGCTCCTCAACACCCGCGTCAACGGCAAGGAGCCACGCCATATCACCTACGAGGGCGAATTATCAACTCAACTTATCATAACTCACTAACAAAACAAAAAAGTATGAAAACAAAGAAAATCTATGGCGCACTGCTTTGCGCAGTAATGATCTCGACCAGCGCTATGGCTGAGTCGAAAGTGTATGACTTCGTCGTTGCCGAAGAAGGCACCGTACAACTGCCCGACTGGGGCGAGGAAGTGACCAGTGGCGGCGTGGCTCTGAACCTGCTGGCAGCAGGAAGCGAGACCTTCGACAACCGTTTTGCCGTAGGTCCCACCAGCCGCAACAACGAGAGTGGCAACTGCTTTAAGTTCCGCACCGCCGGCGACTGGCGCGGACTCTGGTCGCAGTACAGTGACCGCAACATCTCAATCCTCGACCTGAAGAAGGGCGACAAGGTGACCTTCACCATCAGTAAGGAAGACCAGACCCTGAAACTGGTGGGCGGTGCCGTCGTTGTCAGCGGACAGGCCATCACTGTCCAGGCCGATGGTAACCTCGACTTCGTCACCACTGGTAGCGTCTACATCGAGAGCATTGAGATTGAAGAAGGCGACGGAACCGTGCCTGAAGATCCGGTCGTTGAGGGCGAAAAGACCTACGACTTTGTGCTGGCTCCCGCTGGCAGCATTGTCCTGCCCGACTGGGGTGCAGAGGTCACCAGCGGCGATGTCACGCTGAACATGGTGGCCCTGGGAAGTAACAACTTCGACAACCGCTTTGCTGTTGGTCCCATCAGCCGCAACAACGAGAGTGGCAACTGCTTTAAGTTCCGCACCGCCGGCGACTGGCGCGGCCTCTGGTCGCAGTACAGTGACCGCAACATCTCTATCCTCAACCTGAAAGAGGGCGACAAAGTGACCTTTGTCATCAGCAAGGAAGACCAGACCCTGAAGTTCGTTGACGGAGATGTCGTCGTGAGCGGCCAGGAGTACACTGTGGAGGCTGACGGCAACCTCGACTTCGTCACCACCGGCAGCGTCTACATCGAGAGCATCACCATCAATCCCGCTCAGACAACTACTGCCATCAGCAGCATCAACGCCCAGAGTGCCGACAATGCCTACTACAACCTGCAGGGCATCCGCGTGGCTCAGCCCACACGCGGCCTCTACATCGTCAACGGAAAGAAGGTCGTGGTGAAATAAACAGTAATAATAACAACTATTAAAATACTAAAGCAATGAAAACAACACTTAGAAAAATCGCACTCTGCACCCTCGCCATGCTCGCGCTGGGAGGGATCAGAATGAGTGCAGCAACGGAGACGTATGACTTTGAGGCTGCCGCCAACGAATTATCTGACGCAAGTGAATACTATCCCACTTACGACGGCACTCGCATTTTTAACGTACAGAACCCGAGTTGGATTAATATCGAAAAGATGACATTCACCCAGATAGAACTCAATGGCCGTTTTGCAGCCGAGGCGCGCTCAGCCAATGGCTTCAATCTGAGAAAGGCAGGTGGCGAATGGAATGGTTTGAACTCTGGATATGCTGCCGAACGCTACTTTTCTATTCTGAACCTTCAAGTAGGAGAGATTGTAACCATCACCTACAATCAGGGCGAGCTGAAAGTCTATAGTCGTGATGGCAGTGCCAACATCGGCCTTGCCGATGCCGAAACCATCGTCTCTGGCACACCGTACACCGTGACTGAAGCTGGGCGTCTGGACATCAAGACTGGCACTTATAAGGTGAACATCAAGAAAGTTGTCATTGAGAAGCCAACTGCCTCTGTTCCCGTAACTATCAATATCATTTCTAATGCTACTACCGAGGAATACGATTTCCAGGCATTGGGTCAGGCACAAACAGCAGAGGGAACCACCGATGTCACTTTCGGCACTGAAGTTCTTACTTCACCTGCATCCATCAAGCAGATTTCCTTTGGGGACGAGACATTCGACAATCGTTTTGCCGGTAACCGCGACTGGGCTATCCGCAAGCATGCTAATTCAGCGTACTGCGGTCTGTACAATAAAAACGGTTATAGCGGTCGCTACTTGGCTATCTGCAATCTGAAGGCAGGCGACAAGGTGAGCATCAAGTTTATATGTGACAGCGAACAGTCGTTAATCTTCAAAAATGCTATTGTTGAAGGAGTAAGTGCAAATGAAGAAGTTATCAGCGAACAAGTCTATGTGGTAAAAACTGCAGGTGCGTTGATTCTGGACGAAGGTTCGAACACAGCTAACAAGCGCGTATATATTTATAAGGTGACAATCAAATCTGCAGAAGTTCTTGAAGGCGACTATATCGGTACCACCCTGGTTAGCGACAAGGCCTTGGACTTCTCTGAGGTTGAAGGCATCACTGCCTATGTGGCAACAGCAGCAAGCGCAGGCAGCGTGACATTCAGCCCCGTGACCAAGGTTGCAGCCAACACTCCGCTCTATATTAAGGCAAATGAAACAAGTGGTGCTGTCCTCAACGTGAATGTTCCCGTACTCAACGGCGAAGCAGAGATCATCACTACCAACCTGCTGAAGGGTTCTGCCACGACAGCAACTTCCTTGCAGTCTACCACTGACACAAAGTACTACGTCTTTGGCGTACTGAACAACGAGGCAGGTTTCTATCCTGTGAGCACAACGTCGACACTGACCAGTGCAGCCGGCAAGGCTTACCTTGAGCTGACCGCCGATCAGGCTGCCGCTTCTGCCCGCCTCAACATGAACTTCGAGGATAGCGAGACTACTGCCATCGTGAGCACCAAGAGCGTCGCTGTCGAGGACGATGCCTGGTACACTCTGCAAGGCGTGCGCGTGACAGTTCCCACTAAGGGCATCTATGTGAAGAACGGTAAGAAAGTAATGGTTAAATAACAAGGAGGAGACAACAAACTATGACAAAGAAAGCATATCAGCAGCCCCTTATGGAGCAGACCTTTATCAGCTGTTCAACACTCATACAGGCCTCACTTCAAGAAAGTCTAATGAGCGAAGAAGTCAGTGACGATTCTGGATTCCAACAGTACAGCCGCGGCAATAGTATTTGGTTCGACGATGAGGATGAGGAATAGTCACCGACAGAAATGACCGCCTCACCACCCTAAAGCCAGCGGGGAGTTAAGCTCATCAGAGCTCGACTCCCCGCCTGTAGTATTAGTTGCTTGAAGAGACCAGACAGATTACTCTGAGATTGCTACCAGCAAAGCCGAAGAATGCTACCAGCAAACTCGGAGGCCTGTCTTTATCCCAGAACGGTCATTGGCTATCCCGTCATGCCCGCGCAGAGGTTCCCCCTTGCATTATTATCTACAGCTTCGAGATGATGCCAAGCTCGGAAGAGCGCAGGAAATGGATGATGTTCTGAATCTCAGGACTGTCGGGCACCTGCTGCTCAATCTGGTTCGTGGCGTCGAAGACGGACGTCTGTCCCATGAACACCAAGCGGTAGGCATTGGCGATGTGCTTCAGTATCTTCTCGTCGACACCATAGTAGTGGCCCATGGTGTAGTTCACACCACCATACTCTGAACGCTTCGTACATATAATATAAGGTGGGACATCCTTCGAGAACGTGGTGCCGGCCTGAATCATGGCTCCCTCGCCGACGCGTGTCTTGGCATTGGCGATCACGCTGGACGAGAAAATAACGCCATCCTGAATATGGCAGTCGCCAGCAATCTTCGTGCCATAGCCGAAGACGCAGCGGTTGCCCACCACGGTGTCGTGACTGATGTGAGCACCCTCCATGAGCACGTTGTCGTTGCCGACGATGGTCTTTCCGCCACGGTGGGTGGCACGATTGATAACGACGTTCTCACGAATGATGTTGTTGTCGCCAATGATGCACTCCGACTTCTCACCACGGAAGTCGAAGTCCTGTGGCAGGGCACCAATCACGGAGCCTTGATGCACCTTGTTGCGACTGCCCATGCGGGTGCCATCGAGGATGGAGACGAAGGGGAAGATGATGCAGTTGTCGCCTATCTCTACGTCGTCCTCTATATACACGAAGGGGAATATTTTACAGTTGTTGCCGATCTTCGCCTTGGGCGAGATCTCGGCTCGTGGACTTATTTCGCTGTTTGACATAATACCTTTATTTAATAAATGTTGGTTGCAGACATGGTGGATGTTTTTTTAAGACATAGTAGTGGATGCTTTTTAAGACACAGTAGTGGATGTTTTTTAAGACACAGTAACATAATAACAAAATAGTAACATATTTTTTTTAGTAACATATTCTTTTAATAACATATTCTTTTTTGATAACTTGTTATTTGCAAATTTGTTGTTGTTTACTTTGTCTTCAAACCACAAATATTATTTTGTTACTTTGTAGTTTTGTTACTGTGTTACTTTGTTACTGTGTCTTTAAATATTATTTTGTTACTCTGTTACTGTGTCTTTAAAACATACTCTGTTACTGTGTCCTCAAAACATACTTTGTCTTAACGGCTACCGCCTCCCAAAGCCTGATAGAGGTTTACTACGGCCTGCATCTTCGAGAAGTCGTCGGCGACCTTCGAGATACGGGCATTGAGCAGCGATGACTGTGCCTGGATGACCTCCAGGTAGTTGCTACCCTTACTGCGATAGAGCTGTTTCGTGTCCTCCACGTTCTGGGTGAGCACCTCCACCTGACGGGCTTCGAGCTGACTCTTTTCGTCGCTGGCATTATAGAGCAGCAGCGCGTTCGACACCTCGTTGCCAGCCTTCAGGATGAGATTCTGCCAGGTGTTGAAGGCTTGCTCCTGCTTTGCCTTGGCGACCCTCAGCCCTGCGACGATCTGTCCATGTGCAAAGATGGGCTGCGTCAGTGAACCGACAGCCGAAAGGAGCCATTCGCCAGGATTGACGATGGCCGATCCCAAAGAGTTAGTAAACATTGCCGTTCCTGTCACGTTGATGCTCGGATAGAAGCGCGAGCGGGCAGTCTCCACGTCGTAGAAACACTGTGCCAGCGCCATCTCAGCGGCATGAACGTCAGCACGGTTCGACAGCAGCTGAATACCTACGCCAGCCGCAAACTTCGATGGCAGCGACTGGTTATAGAACTTGCCGCGAGGAATCTGGTGTCCGGCCTCGTTAAGGAGCAGCGACATGGCATTCTCCATCTCGCGAATCTGGCGACGCAGGTCTACGGCCTGTGCCTGCACGCTGTAGTAGCTGGCCTCAGCACTCTGCACGCTGGTCGAGCGTGCCATGCCCAGGTTCTTCTGCAGCTTCATCATTTCCCATGTCTCCTTCGTCAGTTCCTCCATATCGTTAAGGATGTCGACCTGTTCGTCGAGCATCATCAGCGTGTAGTAGAGGTTGGCGACGCCACTGACGATGGCGGTCTGCACTGCCACCTGATAGTCTTTCGTGGCCAAGAGCTGCACCTGTGCCGACCGTTTCTGCGACAAGATGTTACCAAAGAGGTCCACGTTCCACGAAGCCGAGATGGGCAGCTGATAGGTTTTCGATGTCGACATGCCGTCCATCATCACGCGACTCAGCGTGCCGCTGGGAGCGATGGCCACAGATGGCAGGAAGGCGAGCTTCGCCACCTTGAGCATGTCCTCCATCATCTTCACGTTGAGGGCAGCATTGCGCAGGTCGGTATTGTTGGTGATGGCCTTTTCGATGAGCGCCTGCAACTGCGGATCCGTAAAGACCTCACGCCACGGCAGCTCACCAAAGTTCTCGTCGCTGTTCACCTGCAGGGTGTCGGTCCCCACGACGATGTCGCGTATCAGCCCTGTGGTGTTCACGTCGTCAGGCCGCTCATACTTGTTGTAAAGTCCGCAACCGCTGAGCAGCAAAAGGCCTACCCCCACCCCTCCCCAAGTGAGGGGCTTCATTATAGTTCTGAAAAAGTGCCTTATACTCATATCATTCATATCTGTTTTCTGATTGTCATTATCTATCTTAACATCCCTCCCTTGGGGAGGGCTTGGGTGGGCTTTTTATTTCTCAGGTATGTATTCTACAGGGCGCTTTGCATACTGCTGCAACTCAGTGACCACATCCGGATTCACGTCGTCGCCCTCGAACTTCATCGGGCTGAACTTCTCCTGCAGTGTCTGGAAGATGACGAAAAGTGTCGGCACAACGAAGATCTGACACAGCGTACCGATGAGCATACCGCCGATGGCAGCGGCACCCAGCGTTTGGTTACCATTCTTACCAACGCCCGAGGCGAACATCATAGGCAGCAGACCGATAATCATGGCCAGCGACGTCATCAGGATGGGGCGCAGACGGGCAGCGGCACCAAGGGTGGCAGACCATGAGATGGCCATACCCGTCCGTCGGCGTTCGAGTGCGAACTGCACAATCAGGATGGCGTTCTTGGCCAGCAGACCTATCAGCATGATGAGCGATATCTGCATGTAGATGTCGTTCGAGTGTCCGAAGAGCATTGTGAACAGGAAGCAGCCAGCCAGTCCGAAGGGCACCGACAGGATGACGGCCCATGGCAGGATGTACGACTCGTACTGTGCCGAGAGGATCAGGTAGATAAACATGAAGCACAGCAGGAAGATAATCCACGTCGAGTTGGTGGCCTTCGCCTCCTCACGCGTCAGTCCGCTGTAGTCGTAGGTGTAGCCCGTAGGCAGCACGTCGGCAGCCACCTCCTGGGCAGCCTTCAGCGCCTCACCCGTCGAGTAACCTTCGGCCACCGTTGCCGTCACGTTGATGCTGGTGAACATATTGAAACGGTTGATGTTCGACGGGCCGTAGACGCGCTCCAGACGGCAGAACTCCTGAATGGGCGACATACCTGCGGGCGTGCGTACGTAGATATTATTGAGCGACTCGGGCGTCATACGGGTGGTATAGTCGCCCTGCACCATCACACGGTAGAGCTTACCGTAGGCATTGAAGTTCGAGGCGTAGAGTCCACCGTAGTAGCCCTGCAGGGTGGTGAGCACCGTCCTCGGCGAGATGCCGCTCTGCTTACACTTGGCCACGTCGACGTGAATCATGTACTGCGGATAGGACGGGTCGTACGATGTCATGGCCATCTGAATCTCAGGCCGCTTGTTCAGCTCGGCCAGGTAGTCCTGAACGATGCCGAAGAAGTGGTTCAGGTCGCCACCCGTACGGTCCTGCATCACCATCGACACACCGCTGTTGGCCGAGAAGCCAGGAATCATAGGCGGTGCGAACGCCAGTATCTTGGCATCCTTGATGTGGGCCGTCTTGATATAGATCTGCGCCAGCACGCCATTGGCATCCAGCGGATTCAGGAAGAAGCGGTAGATGCCGTCGCCCTGCCACAGTCCGCTGAGCTTCCACCAGAAGCCCTTTTGGCGCTCGCCGAACGGTTTGAGCTTGATGACGAACGTTGCCTGGTCACTACCAGCACCAGCAATGAAGTTGTAACCCTGAATCTGCTCACGGCTCAGGATGGCAGGGTCGGCAGCGAGGATGCTGTCCACCTCGTTGATGATCTTCGTGGTGCGTGCCACAGAGGTAGCTGGCGGCATGGAGATGGTGCAGAAGAGCGTACCCGTGTCCTCGTCGGGCACCAGGCCTGTCTTCGTCGTCGACATGGTGAGCACCAGCACGGCGATACCCACAACGACGGCAACGCCGATGGCAATGGGCTTGCGCACCAGCTTCTCCACGCGTTTCTTGTACTTGCCAAGCACCTTGTCGTAGGCCGTGTTGAACGACTCATGGAAGCGGTCAATGCGGCTCATCTTGCGCTCCGACCCATCCTCGTTCTTCGGCTTCAGGAAGATGGCACAAAGGGCTGGCGACAGCGTCAGGGCGTTCAAGGCAGAGATAAAGATTGAGACGGCCATCGTCACACCAAACTCACGGTAGAACGTACCCGTCGTACCACCAAGGAACGACACGGGGATGAACACCGACGCCATCACCAGCGTGATGGAGATGATGGCACCCGAAATCTCGTTCATGGCATCGATAGAGGCTGTCAGCGCACTCTTGTAGCCCTGGTCGAGCTTGGCATGCACGGCCTCGACCACCACGATGGCGTCGTCCACCACGATGGCGATGGCCAGCAGCAGAGCCGACAGCGTCAGCAGGTTGATACTGAAGCCAAACATCTTCAGGAAGAAGAATGTACCGATGAGCGACACAGGGACGGCAATCATCGGGATGAGCGTCGAGCGCCAGTCCTGCAGGAAGACGTACACCACGATGAACACCAGGATGAGCGTCATCAGCAGCGTGAAGACCACCTCCTCGATAGAGGCATAGAGGAACTCCGTGACGTCGTAGTTAATCTTGTACTTCATGCCCGGCGGGAACAGTTTGGCCTGCTCCTCCAGCTCCTTCTTCACCTGCTTAGCAATCTCGTTGGCGTTCGAACCAGCAATCTGCTGCACCATACCCATGATCGAGGGAATGTTGTTGTTCTTCATCGCCACTGAGTACTGCAGGCCGCCCAGCTCAATCTTGGCCACATCCTTCAGGCGCAGCGTCTGGCCGTTGGCATCGCTCGTGATGATGATGTTGCCAAACTCCTCAGCCGTCTTCAGGCGACCCGTGTAGCGCATGGCATACTCGTAGGCCACGTCGGCACGCTCACCAAACGTACCAGGGGCGGCCTCGACGTTCTGCTCAGCCAGCACGCTGGTGATGTCGGTAGGCATCAGCCCGTACTGCTTCATGATGTCGGGCTTCAGCCAGATACGCATCGAGTAGGTCTTCACACCTGGCGACTGCACGTCGCCAACGCCCTCGATACGCTTCAGGGCAGGCACCACGTTGATGTTACTGTAGTTGTTCAGGAACTCGTCGTCGTAACGGCCGTCAGAAGTCAGCGTGTACATCATCACCTGACTGGTCTGGCGCTTCATCACCGTTACACCGATCTGCGTCACCTCGGCAGGTAGCAGCGACTGTGCCTGCGAGACGCGGTTCTGCACGTTGACGGCACACATGTCAGGGTTCATGCCCTGACGGAACAGAATACTGATGTTGGCCGAGCCTGAAGAGGCCGACGAACTCATGTATTCCATGCCTTCCACACCGTTGATACTCTCTTCCAGCGGTGCCAGCACGGAGTTTTTCACCGTCTCGGCATCAGCACCTGGATAGCTGGTGAACACCACCACCGTTGGCGGTGCAATGTCCGGATACTGCTCAATAGGCAGCGTAGCCAGTCCGATAAAACCCAATATGACGATGAGCACTGATATCACCGTCGAGAGTACGGGTCTCTTTATAAAGTTTGTAAAAGTCATTGTTCTTTTTTTAGGAGGTGAGGAGTTGAGGAGTTGAGGAGGTAAAGTAGGATAGTCTTACTATAAAAAGTTGAGGAGGTAAAGTAGGATAGTCTTACTACAGAATATTCCTTTCTTTTAGGCCTCTGTAATAGCTATTCAACAGCCTGCTGGATTCCTCAATACTCACGTTCAATATATTATAGGTTTCTTCATTGATGTAGTTCAGGTCATGGGCCAGGAGTATGTAGTAACGACATTCTTCCAGACTACCTTGAGAGATATTCAAAAACCTAAGCTTTTCTTGTAAGCTAGTTCTGCGATAGCCCTCGGCAATATTGGCAGCAATAGAAACAGCAGCACGCTGGAACTGAGAGCAGAGTCCAAAGCGCTCATAGTTTGGGAACGTAGCACAAACCTGGTAAGTCTGCACTACAAAAGCATGAGCTTTTTGCCATGCATAAACCTCTTTAAAACTCTGCGTCATAGTCTATTCTACTTTACCTCCTCAACTCCACATCTACTCAACTACTTACTTTTCATCGCCCCAACGATGTCGCCAGCCGTCATGGCCTTGGCCTGTTCGTTGATTTTCTCCTGATAGCGCTCAGGGGTGATGGGAACGATCTCCATCTGGTCGGAGAGCTTCGTGACGCCGTTGGTGACATACTTGTCGCCCTGGTTCAGACCGCTGGTCACGATGTAGTTGTTGCCGTCGTTCTGGGGGTCGACAGTGATTTCGGTGTATACCACGCGGTTGCTGTCGCCAAGGACGTAGACGAACTTCTTGTTCTGCACCTCCATCACCACCGACTGCGGGATGACGATCACGCCCTCGTTCGTGCGAGGAATGATGATGGTGCCACTACCACCACTCTTCAGCAGCTTGTCAGGATTGGGGAAGTGGGCTTTCAGCTGCACCGATCCAGTGGCCTGGTCGATGACGCCACTGATAGCCACCACCGTGCCAGGATAGCCATACTCTGTGCCGTCGGCCAGCTGCAGCTTCACTGGTGGGAATGAGCTCACAGCGCCGTTCAGACCACCCTCGGCCTTTGCCAGCGTCAGCATGTCCTTCTCGGTCACTGAGAAGTAGACCTCCATCTTACTGATGTCCGACACGTGAGTCAGCACGTTCGAGCCACTCACAAGCGCACCCACCTTGTAGGGCAGCGTGCCGATGACACCACGGGTAGGGCTCTTCACGTAGCAGAAGCTCAGCATCTCACGGGCCGAGGCCAGGGCTGCCTGTGCCTGAGCCAGACCGGCCTGCGCACTCTTGTAGGTGTTCTCGGCCGTCTGCAGCTCGTAGTCGCCCACCACGTTGTTGGCGTGCAGCTGCTGGGTGTTCTCAAACGTCAGCTTTGCCGTGTTCACCTGGCTCTGCGCCGTGTTGACGGCGGCCTGTGCCTGGCGCACGGAGGCCTGATAGGTCTCGTTGTCGATGACGAAGAGCAGCTGGCCGGCATTGACCGTCTGGCCCTCCTTCACGCAAATCTTTGTCAGGAAGCCCGACGTCTTCGGACGAATCTCTACGTCCTGAATACCGTTGATCGTGGCCGGATACGTCGTCTGCATCGATGCAGAACTGGTCTCCACAGCCGTCACTGGGTACTCGTTGTCACCAAAATTTGGTCGTCCACCACCTCCGCCGCACGACAATAGTGCGGCAGCGACAGCTACGACCATCAGCAAATTGTTCAATTTCATAGTTTCTCTCTTTTTACTTTTATTATTTCACAATTTTAACTATTTAACTTTTCACTTTTTACCAAGCTGCAAAGGTACAAAAATAATACGTAAGCGGCAACCCACTCACACCTTTTTTACGCTTTATTAGCATCTTTTCGGAGATAAAAAAACTACGCAGTCAAATTTGGGACACTCTAAACCCGAAATCGGTCAAGACGGTTCAACGATTCCCATACATCTTAGAACAAATGGACTCGTCTTACGTTTTTGGGGGACATCAAGACTTTTGGGTGGACAACGCTTTTTGGTAGACAACAAGACATCAAGACTTTTGGGGCGGACAACGTTTTTTTTGTAGGCAACAAGACATCAAGACTTTGGGGTGGACAACGTTACCTTTTCCGCTGGAGGTCTAACTTATCCCTCGTCAGGCCATGGGCACGGCTGTCCAGTGGCTTTCACCGTGGGGCGCTGGGCTTTCATGCGACGCAGGTGGCGCCCAAGCTTTCGCGACAGGCGGCGGACGACATCGGGGTGGTCAGCCGCCACGTTGTGGTGCTCGCCGATGTCTTGGCTGATGTCGTAGAGCTCCTTCGAGCAGTCCTTGTAATTATAGATAAACTTCCATCGGCCACTACGGATGGCACAGTTGAGGCTGATGCCTGGCCCCTCGTTGCCCCATACGTTGGGATAGTTCCACACCAGGTCGCGGCCCTTCGAGGGGTCGCCCGTCTGCCTCAGCAGGGGCATGAAGCTGCGCCCGTCGACCGTCTGTGGCACGCGCCAGTGGCTGATGCCAGCCATCTCGAGCAGCGTTGGGAAGAAGTCCTCGATGGTGATATAGCTGTCGCAACGCGACTGCGGCTCCACCTGCCCTGGCCAGCGCACAATCATCGGCTCGCGGATGCCGCCTTCGAGCAGCGAGCCCTTGCCACTGCGCAGCGGTGCGTTCTGGGTGTAGAGGGGCTCGTCGCGCCAGTAGCTGCCTGTGGCATAGCCGCCGTTGTCGCTCATGAAGATGACGATGGTACGCTGCGTCTCGCCATTGGCATCGAGCCAGTGCAGTATGTCGCCGAGGCTGTGGTCCATGCCCTCCACCAGCGCAGCGTAGGCCGCCTCTTTCTCTGAGAGTCCACGGTCGCGATACTTCTGGTAGTAGCGCTGATCACGGTCGATGGGTACGTGGACGGCATAGTGCGACATGTAGAGGAAGAAGGGCTCCATCCCTCCAACCTCCCCCGACTGTGCGTGGCTTTTCCAGTCGTCGAGGGCAGCGAGACACTCGCGGGTGAGTGCCTCAGTGAGGAAGGTGCCCGTCTGCCAGTATTTCTCCAAGTGTGGCGTTGACATGGGCGACGTCGGCTGGCCGTCGGCATCGTGGCCGTAGTTCAGCTCGCTGAGGTAGGTGGCAGGGCCTCCAGCGGCATGGCCGGCAATGTTGACGTCGAAGCCGAAATGTTCAGGACGCTCGCCAGGCGTGCCGATGGCGCCCCAGTGGGCCTTGCCGCAGTGGATGGTGTGGTAGCCGTTGCTGTGCAGAATGTCGACGAACGAGCGTGCCACGAACGTGTTTGGCGTGCCAGCGGTCTGGCTGATGCCGTTCCAGTTCCAGCAGGGCGGCTGGAGGTCGGCATCGTCGATGTCGGTCGACGTGTCACGATGCAGTGTCCAGTTAGTCACGCGGTGGCGTGCTGCATTGGCCCCCGTCAGCAGCGAGCAGCGGCTCGGCGAGCTGATGGCCGAGGCGTAGGCCTGCGTGAACAGCATGCCCTCGCTGGCCAGCCGCTCCATGGCGGGCGTCTCGTAGGTATCGTTCAGTGGTGTACGCCGTTCCCAGAAGGGCACCGAGGTGTCCTGCCACCCCATGTCGTCGACCATGAAGAGCACGATGTTCGCCCGCTCCTGCTGCTGGCCCACGCCCTCGCCCTGACGTCCACTCGCCATCGCCGTCGCCGCAGGCAGCAATGCCGTCAGCGCCACCGTTCCCACTACACGTATATCCTTCTCACCCTTCATCTTTCATCTCCTCGTCCAGCCTGTTGTTCCACAAATACTTCCTTGTCTCTCGCGCCGCCACGCCGCTGAGCAGCAGCAGTGCGACGAGGTTAGGTATCGACATCAGGGCGTTCATGCAGTCGGCAATGTTCCAGATGATGTCGAGGCTGATGATGCTGCCAAAGAACAAGGCAAGGATATAGAGAATACGGTAGAAGCGCGTACCCGTATGCGTGCCCTCAATGTAGTCGACGGCGCTCTCGCCATAGTAGCTCCAGCCGAGGATGGTGCTGAAGGCAAAGGTAAAGATGCCGAAGGTCAGCAGCGGTGCCCCCACGTAGGGAATCTTGCTGAAGGCCACCTTCGTCAGCGCAGCACCGTCGGCATAGCTGATGTCGGGATAGGCCAGGATGCTGCTCACCAGCACGATGCCTGTCAGCGCACAGATGACCACCGTGTCCCAGAACGTGCCCGTGCTGCTGACAAGTGCCTGGCGCACAGGGTTGCGCGTCTGTGCGGCAGCTGCCACGATGGGTGCGCTACCCATACCGCTCTCGTTGCTGAACAGGCCGCGAGCAATGCCATAGCGCGCTGCCATCAGCACACTGCCGCCCACGAAGCCGCCACCTGCTGCCTCTGGTGTAAAGGCCGACATGGCGATGAGCCTGATGGCAGGCCACACAAAGTCGGCGTTCATCAGCAGGATGGCAAGGCAGCCCACCACGTAGATGACAGCCATGAACGGCACAAGGAACGTGCAGACACGGGCGATGGCCTTCACACCGCCAAGAATGACCACGGCGGCCAGCACACTCACCAGCAGGCCCACCACCCATGTGGGCACGCCAAACGTCTCGTTGGCCAGCAGGGCGATGCTGTTTGCCTGCACCGTGCAGCCGATGCCGAACGATGCCAGTGCCGTGAAAACGGCGAAGAGCACGGCCAGCCACTTCATGCCCAGCCCTCGCTCCAGGGCGTACATCGGGCCGCCACACATGCGCCCGTCGGCTGTTTTGACGCGATATTTCACGGCCAGCAAACCCTCGGCATACTTCGTCGACATGCCAAAAAGTCCCGTCAGCCAGCACCACAGCACGGCGCCAGGCCCGCCAAGGGCCACAGCCGTCGCAACGCCCACAATGTTTCCTGTACCGATAGTGGCGGCCAGTGCCGTCGCCAGTGCACCAAACTGGCTCACCTCGCCCGTGGCACCGTCGTCGCGCTTCACCGACAGCCGAATGCCTGTCAGCAGCTTACGCTGTGGGATGCGCAGCCGGAAGGTCAGAAACACGTGTGTGCCCAGCAGCAGCACTATCATCGGCCATCCCCAAAGGAACGACCCCAGCATGGCAAAAAAACCGTTGATTGCTTCCATCTTCTTCTTTTAATTATTGGTGTGTGTGCGTGCGTGTACCATTTTTCTACTTTGCAATTTCTCCTAACTCTCATCTCCTCACCTCAATTCACATGCAAAGGTACAAAAAAAATCCTTTCAAACCAAATATTTAGAAAAATATCCCTGTTAAAGGACGTTAAGCATTTTGCAAGTCGTTGTATATTAGCCTGTTGCAAATCATTATTACGCATTTAATGTCGCTATTGCGCCTCTTGTCATAACGATGTTTTTAGGGAATGATATACAAGTTGACCTGGACTAATTACTCCGCCCCCCTACATGGGATTGCCTTCTACACATATTTGTAAATGAAGTGGATGCCGTAGGCATCAGACAATGGTAGCCAGCCATTCATATGGCTGGTATTTGAGGGTTGTAATGACGAGCGTGCCTTTAGGTACGCGACAACATTGCCTCTTTGTCGCGTACCTAAAGACACGCTTCTCCCGTCCCATCTTCTTCCCAGCCATTTCGCAACCCCTTACGGGGTAGCTGTATGGCTGGCTACGGAAATCTGATGCCTATGGCATCGGTTGCCCAGAAACGTGTAGAAAGAGCGTACAAAAGGTCAACTGCTATATCAGTGCCGTTTTTATTGTTTTTCTGTTGTGCGTCCACACGTCTTAGTGCCCTTGTCTTTGCCACAAAGGGGCATAGTTGGAGGAAACGGCGGATCGGAGGCGGCGAAGGGTAATTATTCAGGTCAGGAAAGGGCGTTTCCTGTTTGATTGAAAGGGGTTAGCGCAGTCAGAATGATGTAGGCAAGTTTAGTAAGATGGGACAAATGCGCACAGCGCACAGAGCACAGTTTTCTCCAAGAGCCATGCACAGAAGAAAGAAAAAAATATATAAATATTTTTTATTAAGTAGATGAACACAATTATTTTATAAAAACAACGAATTAAACGAATTAAACGAATTACAACGCGCAGCAATTCGTTTAATTCGTTAAATTCGTTGTTGGAAAAAGGATTATTTGTATAAACTAAATTTGAACAGTTA
>JAFPZD010000203.1 GCA_017417465.1 Prevotella sp.
ATTTGAACATTTGAACACTTTATCTCATCTAAGAGCTTGTAATTTGCTGATAACCAGTATATCTGACTCTAAAATAATAAGCGCCACTTATCAGTGTGACAAATGGCGCTTATACAAAAATAAGATACTCTAAAATTCAAATAACACGTCGCGCTCAGGGCTCGCCCAAGACGTCGTAGATTAACTGTACCTCTGCGGGCGTGTACGTGCGACGCGAAAATTTTTCAAAAAACACCCGTTTTGGGCCAAAATTTCAGCAAAAACTCGGTAAAACTCGGAAGAACTCGGTAAAAGTTTGTTCATTCCATAAAATAACCGTATCTTTGCATCAGACTTATTACAACAAAACTGAATCGAATATGAAGAGACAACTATTCATGATGGTCTGCGGACTGATGGCGATGGTGGCTGCGGAGGCGCAGCCGCTGATGAGAACGCACGTAGAGACTGGCGAGGTGGAGGCTACCCCCGACGGCACGGACCTCGCCGTGTATAAGGCAATCCCATACGCAGCTGCGCCAGTGGGTGACCTGAGATGGAAGGCGCCTCAGCCTGCCAAGCCCTGGGAGGGTGTGCTGAAGGCCGAGGACGTGGCCAAATGGCCTCCACAGCCTGAGAAGAGCTACGTGAAGTATGACATGATGAGTGAGGATTGTCTCTACCTGAGTGTCGCCACGCCTGCCAAGAGCGTCGACGAGGCGTTGCCCGTGATGGTGTTCATCCATGGTGGTGCCTTCCGCACGGAGCATTATGGGGGCGACCTGTGGCAGAGTCTGGCGCGCAGGGGTGTCGTCGCCGTCTCTCTCGAATATCGTGCTGGAGCGCTGGGATTCATGGCGCATGCCGATCTGGCTAAGGAATCGCCTGTGGGCCATTCTGGCAACTACGGCATCCTCGACCAGATATTCGCCCTGCAATGGGTGCAGCGTAACATCAGGAACTTTGGCGGCGACCCCTCGAAGGTGACCATCTTCGGAGAGTCGGCAGGTGCCATGAGCTGTCATATCCTCTGTGCCTCACCGCTGGCCAAGGGGCTGTTCCGTGCCTGTATCAGTCAGAGCGGAGCCATGATGTCGGCCATGAACGTGGTGAACGAGCAGCAGGCCCAGATGCTGGGTTGGATGTTCATGAACCAGCTGAAGAAAAGCTCGATCGACGAGATGCGACAGATGGACGCCAAGGAGCTGACGGGCAACGACGTGAACTTCCCTGCCAGCATCCCCATCGTGGACGGCTACGTGATTCCAGAGCCCATCTGCGACCTCTACGAGAAGGGCCAATACAACGACGTGCCCGTGCTCATCATGCACAACAGCGACGAGGGGGCCGTGGATTACGACTCGGTGAGCGTGGAGCAGTATGAGCAGCAGTTCAGTCAGCTGCCTGGCCAGTGGGCTGACAGCGCCAAGGCCGTCTACCCTGGCGCAACGGAGGAGGAACGGCTTTATAGCATGCGCGACTTCGTGCGCGACGTGGGCTTCGGATGGCCTGCCTACGCCTGGACCACCATGCAGAAGAAGACTGGCAAGAGTGCCGTCTATTCGGCTTACCTGGCACAGAAGTCGGATCGCACCGTCTATGCGAAGGGGAATCGACGGGGCGCTGCCCATGCCGACGATATGATGTATCTGAAAGGTGCCTTCGACGAGGAGGCAGACAAGTATCCTCAGGAGAAGAAGGTGAGCGAACTGATGCAGCAGTACTGGGTGAACTTCGCCAAGACGGGTGGTAATCCCAATGGGGAGGGCCTACCCTACTGGCCCGTGTTCGAGGAGGGCAAGGCGACCGTGATGCAGTTCAACAACGGGGCGTCGCTGATAGAAACGCCCAATCGGAAAGGCATCGACCTCATCGATGGGTTCATGAAATACGTCCGTTCGATGAGCGGACAACAGAACAAATAAAGATAAACTGACCTACTCAGCCGGCTTGATGACGTAACGCTCGTTGGAGTTGTATTCGCGGTCCTTGTCCTTGCCGAAGTACTCGAGCAGATAGCTCTCGTCCTTGACTCTCGACACGCGGATGAACACTTCGCGGTAAGTCTCGCGACCGTCCGTCATAAAGCGCTCGAAGGCGTTGTAGGTGGTGGCCTCCTGGGTCTCCTTCTTCTTGACGAGCTTGAAGGCAGAGACGCTGCGCTTGTTCTGGGCAATCTCGATATATAGGCTGTCGCCAACGAAGCGGAACATGAGCTCACCACTCAGCGACACGTACTTACCATCCAACTCTACGGCATGCAGCTGCAGGGAGCCACACAGCATCAGAAACACGAATAAAATCTTCTTCATTTTTTTACTTATTGATAAATTCTGGGGCAAAGGTAAGTATTTTGGAGGAAGAAAACAAAAAAAACGGCCACAATTTTCGGATGTGGCGCATTTTTGTCATCCAATGCTGTCGATACGGAGCTTCAGCAGGCCTGCCGGGACGCGCACCTCGACGACATCGCCCTCCTTCTTGCCCAACAGTGCATGGGCGATGGGCGACTTGATGGAAATCTTGCCTGAACGCAGATCGGCCTCGTGGGGACTGGCGATGGTATAGGTCATCGAGGCGTTGTTGTTCAGATTGGTCATCGCCACCTTGCTGAGTAGCTGCACACCCTCGTTGTGGAGCTTCGACGTGTCGAGCACGCGCGCATTCTCCAGCACGCGCTGCTTGAAACGGATCTGACCCAGCAGACGGCCCTGCTCGCGCTTGGCGGCGTGATACTCGAAATTCTCGCTGAGGTCGCCCTTGTCGCGGGCCTCGGCAATGGCGTCCTTCACCTGGGGCAACTCGACGTTGACCAACTGCTGTAACTCGGCCACGAGCTTGTCGTAACCTTCCTGTGACATATACTCAATACTCATACGCTTTTTCCTCTGTTTGGGGCACAAAGATAAGCAAAATTATCGAGAAACGATGAAAAACGGCCCGACGAGCGATTTTCCGGGGCTAAATTAACATTATTTATAGGGGTAACAATTGTTTTCCCTGCCATTTTTCCTTATCTTTGCTACCGAATATGCTACGACTGACTAAATTGATCAACAGGACCCTGTCAGTGCGACTCAGTCTGATGGTTGTCTTTGCTATGGGTATCTTGCTCATTGCATCGATGTCAGTCATGTTCTATCACTCCAGAAAGGCCGTCAAGGAGGAGGCAATTCAGAAGGCCACGCAGACGCTCGACGGCGCCATACAGCGTATCGACAACGTGCTGCTGAGCGTGGAACAGGCCTCGGGTAACATCTACTTCAACCTGCTGCCACATCTGAACAAGCCTGAGGCGATGTATTCCTACAGCCGCATGCTGGTGGAGGCCAATCCCTATGTGGTGGGCTGTGCCATCGCCATGAAGCCCGACTTCTACAAAGACCGCCAACACTTCATGGCCTATGTGCATCACGGCTCTGACGCCGGCATTGCCTATGCCAGCAAGGAGCTCGTAACCAACGAACTCTACGGACATCATATCTACACGGAGCAGGCATGGTATAAGAACACCATGGAAAGGGGACTGGCGGAATGGATCAATCCCCTCATTGGCGAGGAATCGAAGCTGGAGCCTATCATCACCTACTGCCTACCCATCCGTCGCGACTTCAACAGCGAGCCTGTGGGCGTGCTTGGGGTAGACGTATCGCTCAGTCTGCTGTCGCAATTCGTTGCAGAAGCCAAGCCGTCGCCCAACTCCTATTGTACGCTGATCGACCACGAAGGCGCGTTCATCGTACATCCCGACACCTATGCGTTGATGGAGCAGAACGCTCTGGAAATAACTGACAAGACGGTGAAAGAGGTGGCCCGGGCGATGATCTCAGGAGAGACGGGCGACAGGGCCTTCCGACTGGACGGCAAGGACTACTACATCTTCTACAAGCCCTTCAAGCGCGAATACATCACGGGGCGATCGGAAGCTGACCTGGGATGGAGCGCCGGCATCATCTACCCCGAGGACGACATCTTCGGCGACTACAAGCGTCTGGCGCATATCGCCATCGCCATCGCCTTCGTAGGACTGCTGCTGCTCTACGTGTTCTGCCGCTTCTATCTACACCAGCAGCTGATGCCCCTGAACATGTTGACAAAGCAGGCACAGCTCATCGCCAAGGGCAACTACGACGAGACCATCCCCGACAGCCATCAGGAGGACGAGATAGGACGTCTGCAGAACAACTTCCAGCTGATGCAACAGTCGCTGGCCACGAATATCGGTGAGCTGGAGAAGCTGACGGCCCAGTTGCAGGCCCACGGGGAGAACCTGCGCACAGCCTACCAGAAGGCCCAGAAGGCCGACCGCATGAAGACGGCCTTCCTGCACAACATGACCAACCAGATGACAACGCCGGCAGAAGCCATCGTCAAGGACGTGGAAGCCCTGCGCAACGAGGGCGAGCATGACCTGATGGCCCTGACCAACGACATCGAGTCGCAGGGACACACCATCGCCACGCTGCTGGACAACCTGTTAGTCCTCTCGGACGAGGAGATCAAGAAAGGAGGTGGCGTATGATCAGCATCCGCCAATCGTTTGCCCACAAGCTGCTCCTGGGTATCATGGTGCTGGCCGTGATCATCTTCA
>JAFPZD010000204.1 GCA_017417465.1 Prevotella sp.
CACGCCGCTGTCGAGCGTGTTGAGGACACTGAACGGATTGTAAACGCCCTCCTTGGTGTACTCGTTGAAGTGGTAGCCGTCAAAATCGTAGCGCAGGCGTTCATAGCACTCCTCCTTGGTCATTCCGTTGTTGGCTGCCAGTTCCCCGACGCTGTCGTCAAAGCATGCATACAGTTCCTTCTCCGTGATGCCACAGATGTTCGAGTAGGCCGGCAACATGGAGATGTCCTTCAGGTTGTTCAGGTCGCTGAACACGCTGACCTTTCCGAACTTCGTCACACCAGTCAGGAAGGCGAAGCGGATATACCGATCGCATGACTTCAGCGCGCCGTAGAAGGCTTTCAGCGTATTGCGGTATTCGGTCTGCAGCTCCTCCTTGCCGATGGCCTGCAGCAGTGGCTTGTCGTACTCGTCGACGAGGATGACCACACGGGTGCCTGTCTGTTCGTAAGCGCGGCGTATGATGCCCTGGAAGCGCAGCCCAAAGCTGCGCTCTGACTCTGCTCTGCCATACTTGTCCTCTTCCTTCGTCAGGAAGTCGTTGAGCATGTTGTCCAGTGCTTCCACCGTGTCGTACTTCTCCGCATTGAGGTCGAGGTGCATGATGGGGTGGCGTCGCCATTCCTTCTCGTGCTCTGCGACGTACAGCCCGTCGAACAGCTCTTTCTCGCCCTCGAAATAGGCTTCCAAGGTGGAGAGCATCAGCGACTTGCCGAAGCGGCGGGGGCGCGAGAGGAAATAGTATTTCCCTTCCGTCACCATCTTGTACATCAGTGCCGTCTTGTCGACGTAGGCGTAGCCGTCGCGCCTCACTTCGCCGAAGTTCTGTATACCTATCGGATATTTCATTGCCGTTGTGGTGTTGTTATGCGGTGCAAATTTACTGTTTTTTTTGTAATTCTCCAAACAAAAGTACGTTTTTTTGTTTCAGGGATGGGGTCTGTATCTGTATCTGTTATTATCCTCATTTGCTTTCGGTCATTCGAAAAGTACGCTGCAAAGTTACGAAATCTGCTGGAATCGATGTTGCGATTTGTAGCCATTCGTCGCGATTTGTCGCGATTTGTTGCGATTTCCTGACGCTCTTTCTTGGCGTACTGTCTTGACATCGGCCTAGTGGTAAGGGGGGTATGGGTTAAAAGTCGGTGGATTACGAGGTGTAAGTCGGTGGATAACGGGGTGTAAGTCGGTGGATAGCGGTGCGTAAGTCGGTGGATTACGGAGCATCGGAGGCTGAAGGGGGGAGTGCTTGCGCTTGAACAGTTCGTTGAGTTTCATAGGGCGATGGTGCGAGTGGGGTGAAAATTTGTTGAGCCTCAACTGGGGGAGTGATGCCCCCTCTGTAGCATTTGGCCCCCATATAGGGGCCTAAATGCTCAAGAGGGAGGGACATCAGTAGGGGTGAGCGAGTGGATGACCCGGCTGTTCGTGTTTGCACCCTTCATGATGAGATGGCGATTGATAGCTTCTTTCACATGAGCTGCCCGACCACCTGCTGCGCCGTGCAACCCATGAGGAAGTCGACCTGCGGCAGAATTGTGTCGATGGTGATGCGTCGCTGGGTTTCCAGTCGAATTACTGCGGCAAAGGTACGTAGAAACGCGGGGATGGACAAGAAAAATGAGGCCATCCCCGCGTTTGACGGTGTTTTGAACAGTATTTTTACGGTGTTTTTACAGTGTTTCGCTTGCCGACTGACTTTTTGCTAATTATGTTTACAATTTGATGATGCTGTTGTTCGCCCTTTTGACCATTTTGCGGTTCGTCCATTTGTCATTCGTCCATTTGCGACCTTGTAGGTCGTAGAGTTGCTGGGAGTTGCCGGGAGTTTCCGGGAACTGCTGGGTGACGATGCCGGAGGCGTCGGGCTGCACGTCGATGGTGATGATCTCTTCGACCTTCTCGGCACCGTAGCCAGAGAGGGTGACGAGGAACTGGTAGGTACCAGGCGTGGTGAAGGTGCCCTCGAGAGTGATGGTCTTGTTGGAGTAGTCGATGTCCTTGGTGATGCCCTCGGGCATGCCGTTGACAGTCGTGCCTTCGGGGGCGATGTGCTTCGAGGCAGCGATGAGCGAGCAGTAGCGTGTCAGGGCCGTGTAGTGCATCTGTTCACCGACGTTGGCCGTGAGGGTGGGTGAACTGAGAACGGAGGATTGAGCATTGTCGACGATGTCGATGATACGCGGCAGCAGTGCGTCGGGCAGGTAGTAGCCCAGGTGTGGCGGCTGGTTGTAGGCCGTGTTCTGCCAGCAGATGCCCATGCGGTAGGTGTGGTCGTGCATGAGTGTCGGCATGCGATACTTCGTCTCGGTGGTCGTGGTGTAGATGGCGAGGCAGGCGTCGCTGCCATCGATGCCGTAGAGTATGACCTCCTCGCGCCAGTCGCCCAGGATGTCGGCCTGCAGGCATGGCGTATTTTTCGAGCCGTTGCAGGTGTTGCCCGGGCCGATTTCGTAGAGCGTTGCCAGTCGGCTGGTGCCGCCGCTGCCACTCTTGAACTTGTCGATGGTGCTGCCATCGAGCAGCTCGTCCTGCAGGTCGCCGTCCCAATAGATGCGGAAGTTCTGCGAGCCACCTGAGTTGTAGGCCACGTTGCCGGTGACGGCGCTGCGCGGCTGCCCGTCGTTAGCCGACCAGAAGAGCGATCCGCGCGTCTTCGAGTCGAAGGCAGCAGCGATGCCTCGGCCGTTGTCCTTGCCGCCCGTGGCGCTGTGGATAATCTCGCCGGTGAGGGCGTCGTGGAGGTCCCAGCCGTAGCTGCCGCCCTCGTGAATCTGGAACATCTCGAGGCCAGGCCGGTCGGGACAGTGGTCGGCCAGGTGGATGGCGTCGCCGTGGCCGTAGCCCGTGCCGTAGAGCAGCGTGCCGTCGTCGTCGAGTGCTGCCGACCCCCAAATGACCTCGTCGCGGCCGTCGCCATCGACGTCGGCAATGCTCATGTTGTGGTTGCCGTTCTGGTACATGGTGCCGCTGCCGTTGCCGCTGGTGGGCTTGCAGCCGCTGTAGCTCTTCGAAGTGCCGTTGCCGTCGGCGTCGTAGGTGACGACCGAGTAGGCACTGCCCGACTTATGGCTGCTGAACCAGCGCTGATGCAGCTGCTGGCCGTCGAAGTCGACAGCCCAGATGAAGGCGTAGTCGTAGTAGCCACGGCAGAAGATGGCGCTGGGGTTCTGGTCGGGCCCGCCCAGTGCGGCCACAGCTGCGAGGTAGCGCTCGCCACGGTTGCCGTAGCTGGCCTTGTCGTTCTTGCCGCCCACGCCCCAGTTAACGCTGCCGTCGGCAGCTCCGCCGTAGGTCATGTTGCGGTTGGGGTTATAGAAAATGGTGTGGATGGCCTTGCCCGTGAGTCCGTCGAAGACGGTGAGCCACTCCTGTCCGCCGGTGATGCGGCCGTCGGAGTTGCGGTAGAGGGCCGTGCCGCTGACGCCCTTGATGCTGTTGTCGGTGGCTGCCTGGTTGACGTAGTTGCCCTTGGCATCGAGTGAGCCAGGTCCAGTCTTGCACATCATCTCGGCGCGCCCGTCGCCATCGAAGTCGTAGACCATGAACTGTGTGTAGTGTGCACCCGAGCGGATGTTGCGTCCCAGGTCGACACGCCAGAGCATTTCGCAGTTTTTCGGCTCGGTGATGAAGCCACTTTCCCAATCGATATCTTCAGACTCGTCGTCCACAAGTTTGTAGCAGTCGATGATGGTATTGTCGGTGATGCCGCCCTGCGAGTTGTCCTTGGCGTTCGAGGGGTACCACTTGACGAAAATTTCGTACTGACCATCGCCGTCGACGTCGCCCACGGAGCAGTCGTTGGGGTCGTAGGTGCCACCATTGGGACCTGCGGGCGGGCGGTTAAGGATGAGCTTCCTGCAGGCAGTGCCCCAGGCGGTGATGGGCTCAGTGGTCTCAACCTCCTGTCCGTTGACCTTTGTGACAATCTGGTAGGTGGCTAAGACGGGTCCGCTCTTGTCAAGATAATTGGTCTTGTAGAGATCCTTGGCGACGACTGTGCCATTGCGCAGCACGTCGAACTTAGTGTTGTCCTCGTCGTCAGTGCCGAGGAATCGCCAGCTGACGAAGTTGGCAGAGCCTGATCGCAAGGCCACAACGCCTCGGTCGAGGCGTTCCATCTGGCTTTGAGGGGTGGTTTGAGCGCTGGCCGTGGTGAGGGTCAGCATGGCTAAAGTTAAGCTTGTGAGTAGTTGCTTCATTGTTATTTGGTTTTGTTTTTTTTCGTTATAACGTTATAACGTCATGACGGGATATCGATTGCTGGCGGATCGGGATGAAGGAGTAACGACTGCTCGCGGATGGGGATGACGGGATAACGACTGCTCGCGGATCGGGATGACGGGATAACGACTGCTCGCGGATCGGGATGACGGGATAAACTTATTTTACCATGACTTTGCGCGTGCCGTTGCCATCGCGGACGATGCGCAGGCCCGATTTCATTTGACAATTTGACGATTTACTATCTGACCATTTACGTCCTTGCAGGTCGTAAATGGCGGTAGTGCCAGATTGCGAGTCGTTGATGGATGAACGGTCAATCTCCTCAATGCCCGTCAATCGGCCGCTGGTGTAGTCGGGCAGGTAGTAACCCAGGTGTGGCGGCTGGTTGTAGGCCGTGTTCTGCCAGGCGACGGCCATGCGGTAAGTGTGGTCGTGCATCAGCGTGGGCACCAGGTAGTTGGTGGGCGTCCACGTGGTGAAGAGCATCACCTGCGAGGAGTCGCGCTTGTTCCACATGATAAGCTCCTCGCGCCAGTCGCCTAGGATGTCGGCCTGCAGGCAGGGCGTCGCCTTGGTGTAGTTGGCCGTCTGCGGATAGTTGTAGGCCGAGGCAGAAAACGAGATGACGTTTGTAAAGCTGCTGCCGTTCCACTTCTGGATGTAAGGCTCGGCGTGCGACGTCTGTGCCCACAGGTCGTCGCCGTACTGGTAAGAGCCGTCGAAGAGCTGATCGACGTTTGAGCCGTCCCAGTAAATGCGGAAGTTGACCGAGCACGACTTCGAGATGACCGTCTTGCCCGTCTCGGCACTGACAGGATGGCGCGCGTCGCTCGACCAGAACTGGTAGCCGCGATAGCCTGTTGAGAGTGCTGCCGCCATGCCACGCCCGTTGTCGGCGCCTGCCGATCCGCCGTGGTAGACCACCTCGCCGGTACGTGCGTTGTGGAGGTCCCATGAGCCATGTGCCGAGTTGAGCTTCTCCTCGTGGACGTCGAAGACGTAGAGGTCGTCATCGTCGGGCCGCATCTTGCCCACGTGCATGGCATCGCCGTGGCCGTAGCCTGTAGCGTAGAGCAGCGAGCCGTCGTTGTCGAGTGCTGCCGCACCCCAGATGATCTCGTCGCAGCCATCACCGTCGACGTCGGCAATAGAGATGTTATGGTTGCCGTTGGCATAGAGCGTGTTGCTGCCCACGAGGCCTTCGCCGTCAGAGTTATTTACGCCACCGGTGTTGGTAGGAGCCGTCTTGATGCCGTTGCGCACCAGTATGTCGCCGTCGACCTCCACCTTAATAGCGGTGGTGCCTTGCGGATTGAACACCAGCGACTGCGTAGCACTGGGCGAAGCGTGGAGCCACTCCGTGTGGAGGCGTGAGCCATCGAAGCTGACAGCCCAGACATAAGCCTTTGTGTAGTAGCCACGACAGAAGATGCCACAAGGCCGTTGGTCGGCACCGTTGATGTAGGCCACGGCAGCGAGGAATCGCTCCGAGCGCCCACCGTAGTTGTCGCCCCAGAAACCGCTGGGCATGCTGCTCACCTTGCCCAGCTCTGAGCCACCCTCGGTGAGGTCGGCGCCCGTATTGGGGTTCTTTGACCCCGTGCCGGCCCGTCCGGGCAGATACCACGTGGTGTGGATGGCAGCGCCCGTCTGGCCGTTGAACACCGTCAGGTATTCAGGCCCCTGCAGAATGTGGCCGTTGCTGTTACGGTAGTCGCGGTCGTTGGGGTGGGCGAGGATGGTTGGGTCGGTGGCCGTCTGGTTGACGAAGTTGCCCTGCCCGTCACGTGAGCCGGTGGCCGTCTTGCACATCATCTCGGCGCGCCCATCGCCATCGAAGTCGTAGACCATGAACTGCGTGTAGTGTGCACCGTCGCGGATGTTCTTGCCCAGGTCAATACGCCAAAGTAATTTACAATTTGACGATTGACTATTTACTATTTCGCTATCAATTCCATTTCCGATTTTATAGCAGTCGATGTAGGTGTTGCCCGTGTAGCCCTTGCTGTAGCTGTTGTCCTGGGCGTGCGACGACTCCCACTTGACGAAGAGCTCGTACTGGCCGTCGCCATCGACGTCGCCCACCGACATGTCGTTGGGGTAGTAGGCGTAGGGCACGTTGGTGCCACCGTCCCACGAGGCGTGGACGCCACCTTCAGGGCGATCGAGCTGCAGGGTGAGGAAGCGCTTCTCCCAAGGTGTCACTGTGGCACTCGTCTCCATGGCGCTGCCGTTGACCTTCGTCACCACCTGATACTGAGCCGTGGGCGTCCCCTGCGTGTCACTGAAGTTGCTCTTCTTCAGGTCGCTGGCGATGACCTCGCCGTCGCGCAGCAGGTCGAAGGTGGTCAGCCCCTCAGGGTCGGTGCCGAGGTAGCGCCAGCTGACAAAGTTAGTGGAGCCACTGCTGTTGGTGGGCAGTGCTACGAGTCCGCGATCGAGGTATTCCATCTGGCTGGTGGGTGTCACCTGTGCCATCATGGCCGTTGTTGCTGCCATGGCGAGTAGGGCCGTGGCCAGTGTCTTGTAGTTTGTCATTGTTCCAAATTTTGTTTTAGCAATCTGCATGCAAAGGTACGCTTTTTTTTCGAGAATGAAAGAGTTTTGATGGCTTTTTACATCTTTTTACGTCTTTTCTTGGCTTCTTCGCGATTTTTTTGTAATTTTGCACCCGAATTGTATATAATAGTGAACTACTTAAAATATCAACTGACAATGAAAAAACTATTTTTGTGGGCCGTTGTGCTATTGATGACTATTGGTGCGCAGGCCCAGCGCGTCACTGACAAACTCGACCGTGGCCTTGTTGCCGTGAAGTCGGGCAGCGGCGTGTACTGTTCCTGGCGTATGCTTGGTGAGGAATACTACGACGTGACTTACAACGTCTATCGCGACAACACGCTGGTAGCCAGCGGACTGACGACGTCGAACTACACTGACGGAGGAGGCTCGTCGTCGAACAGCTACAGCGTGAGCGCCGTGGTGCGTGGCGTGGAGCAACAGCAGTGCACAGCCGTCAGGCCTTGGGTTGCCAACTACAAGGAAATCAAGATGAACCATGGCTCGCTGAAGTCGACCTACGTGCCCAACGATGCCTGCTGTGCCGACGTCGATGGCGACGGCCAGATGGAGATCATGCTGAAGTTCGACAACCAGAGCGAGTCCAGCAACTACATGCAGAAGAACGGCTACTACGGCGAGCATGCCCTCTTTGAGGTGATAAAGCAGGATGGCACCGTGCTGTGGCGTGTGAACTGCGGCCCCAACATGGGCGACTTCCAGAACAACGAGCAGAACATTGTGGCCTACGACTGGGACATGGATGGCAAGGCCGAGGTGCTGATGCGCCTTGAGGAAGGCTCCACCATCTACATGGCCGACGGCTCGACCTACACCATCGGTGCCGACGGTAAGAACGGCACGTCGTGGACCAACTACCGCGAGCCTCGCTACGTCAACAGCGGCGGCGCCACGGTGGCCATGGCCTTCAACCTCTCTTCGTCGGCCACTGCCACCTGCTCGGCCAACTGGGTGACCACGAAGATTGAGAATGGCGTGCTCTACGTCACGGCTGCTGCCAACAGCTCCACCACGACAGGCCGCTCCACGACGATCACCGTCAAGGATGGCAGCACCACCAACAGCTACTTCTTCGGCCAGCTCTACAGCGGCCAGACCTCAGTGGAGTGGTTCACCCACTACGGCAAGGAGTTCCTGGTCTACTGCAACGGTCAGACGGGTAAGCCCTACGTCGTCACTGAGTTCCCCCTGAAACGCCTCGAGAATGGCGAGACCGACCTTAATAAGGCGTGGGGCGACGGCTACGGCCACCGTTCGTCGAAGTACTTCTTTGGTGCGCCCTATCTCGATGGTCGCAAGCCTTACATCTTCTTGGCCCGTGGTATTTACACGCGCCACAAGATGATAGCCTACTCAGTAGACCCGACTTCCCACCAGCTGACCGAGTACTGGCGCTGGAACTGCAACGACTCGTCGAGTCCTTACTACGGACAGGGCTATCACAACTATGCTATTGCCGACGTCGACTGGGACGGCCGCGACGAGATTTGCTTCGGTTCGATGGTCATCGACGATAACGGCAAGGGCCTCTCGACTACCGGCCTAGGACATGGCGATGCCCAGCACCACGGCGACTTCAACCCCTATATCCACGGTCACGAGATCTATACTTGTAACGAGGACCGTCCGGACAACAACTATCGCGACGCTACTACCTCGAAGATCTACTACCGCCACACCAGTGGTAACGATGACGGTCGTGCCATGTGCGACAACTTCTGCAACGACTATCCTGGTGCCATGGGCTACTCTGGCCACGACACCCCCATCAGCTGCGTCACCAACGATCACATCGACGGCCTCGGTAGCAATGGTGTGACGCTCAACATGCGCATCTACTGGGACGGCGACCTCTGCTCAGAGTCGTTCAACGGCAGTGGCACGCGCAATTCTACGGGTACCATCTATAAATACGGACGGGGCTCCATCGCATCGCTCGCCGGTTCGTTGACCAACAACGACACCAAGTCGACGCCTTGCTATCAGGGCGACCTCTTTGGCGACTGGCGCGAGGAGGTCATCATGCGCACCTCGAACAACAACATCCGCATCTACACTACCACCGAAGCAACGCCTTGGCGCAACTACACCCTGTGGCACGACTTCCAGTACCGTCAGGCCATGGTGTGGCAGATGTGCGGCTACAACCAGCCGCCCCACGTCAGCTACTTCCTCGGCGAGCTGGAGGGCATTACCATGGCTCCGCCGCCACTTACCATGACCGATCGCACTGAGATCAAGAACGGCGGTAGCATCAGCAATGACGGCCAGACGGTCATCACCTGCGAGACGGGCAACATGACCGTCAGCGTGCAGGATGGCGCTACACCTTATTTATATATAGATAATACACCGTCGTGGGTGCAGGGTACCAACAGCACCAACACCACGGGTAATCCCACCATTAACCGTACGTACTACACGCACACGCTGACCGGTGGCGCCTTCGGTGGTGCGATGCGCCTGGTGAAGCAGGGCGACGGCAAACTGGTGCTGCCCACCGTGACGCAGACCTACAGCGGCTCCACTGATGTGTGGGCTGGCACGCTGCAGTTCGACGGCACGCTGCAGAACAGCCGTCTCTGGCTGAACCGCCACACGAAGCTCATCAGCAATGGCGGTACCTTTGCCAAGGGCATCCAGGCCGACTACAATGCCACCATCTGCCCAGGCGGCGAGGGTGCTGTGGGAACCATCAGCGCCGACTCACTCATTTTGAACTTCGGTTCACGCGTGGTTATTGATTTCAGTGGTGATCAGTGTGACCAGCTGACGGCCCGTGTGCTTTGCATCGACAATAAGGTGTGGCCGAAGGGCGGCGGTCCGCAGTACAGCACCCCCGTGCTGCAGATGGACGGCGACCTGCAGCCTGGCGACTACGTGCTGGGCCACATCGAAGCCATCTCTGGCAACATCGAGGATTTGGTAATCGAAGGTCCTTCTGACAAGAAGTTGACGCTGACCTATCAGAACGGTACGCTCAGCATGAACGTACAGGCCTACGAAGGTGGTCTGCTGACCTGGACAGGTGCCAAGGGCAGCAGCTGGGACCTCGACGCCACGGCTAACTTCGTTGATGCCAATGGCGAGGCTGCTGTCTTCGTGCCTGGCAGCAAGGTGACCTTCGACGACACGGCCAAGTCGTTCACCGTCAGTGTGAAGGACAACGTCGCTCCGGCCGAGATCGTCTTCAACAACTCAAAGAGCTACAACATCTCTGGCAGTCCCATTCTGGGCGAGCCCACCCTCACCAAGAGTGGCACGGGTAATGTCCAGCTGAAGAGCAACAACCAGATGGGTAACACCATCATTGACGGAGGCCTGCTGACTGTCAGCGCCCTGGCCAACAACAGCGGCACTGAGTATGGCGCCCTGGGAACCGTCGACAAGACTATCACCATCCGCAACGGCGCCATCCTGGCACTTAGCGAGACGGCTACCAGCAACCATCGCCTGCTCATTGGCAACGGTGGTGGAGCCATCAGTGTGGCGTCGGGCAAGACACTCACACAGTCGGGCAACATTGCCGGCAACGGCCAGACGCTCACCAAGAAGGGCGCAGGCACGCTGGGCACACCTGCCGGCATGGGCGTGAAGCGCCTCGTCATCCAGCAGGGCACGGTGCAGGCCACTGAGAATAATGGCGTCACCAGCCTGCCCGACACCGTGGAGTTCCAGGGTGGTACGCTAAAAGATCCCAACAGCTATGGCGGCAACGTATCCACGACAAACAGGGCTAACTTTGTTGTGCCTGCAGGCAAGACGGGAACGTTCTATAGTGACGGTCGAGCCAACTATCAAGGCAAACTGATAGGTTCCGGCACTTTCAATGTCTATTCTACCTTTGTGCGCTGCTACTTCCAGGGCAACTGGAGCGCCTTCGAAGGCACCGTGACGGCCAACACCTTTAAGTCGGGTAGCTACGATCCGCAGTTCATCTTCGACAACACCTACGGTCTGCCCAAGGCCACGCTGAAGGTGAACAGTGGCGTGACTTTCGAGAACAACGGCAAGAGCATGTCGATAGGCAGCGTGACGGGCGCGGGCACCCTTGGTGGCTCTGGCACCTACACGCTTGGCACCAGCGACAAGAACATCAACGTCACCTTCTCGGCCACCACACCTATTATCAAGGCTGGTGAGGGCATTATGACTGCCAACACGGCAGGCTTGCTCACCAAGACCGTCACCGTGAAAGCTGGTGAGCTGCGCTTCGACGTTGGCGACTCCACCACACCAGTCTTTGGCGGTGCGCTTACCGCTGAGGGAACGGCCCGCATCGTTGGCAGTGGTCTACTGGCCTCGCTCGTCATGAAGACTGGCACGCAGTTCATACTGCGCTCCGTCGAACTCGAGGAGATGGGATTTGGTGACGTGGTGCCCTCGACGGTTAAGTCGACAGCGTCCATGAACTTCAATGCCGGCAGCACGCTGGTCGTTGCCATTGCCAGCAACAGCGAGTACTCAACCTTAGAGCCTAAGTTCCTGACAATGAACGGCACTCTGCAGTTGGTTCTGTCCGACGACTACAAGCCGAAGGTGGGTGACACCTTTACGCTGTGGAACGTCACAAACACCTTCTCAGGTACACCAAAGTTTGACTTGCCTACACTGCCTCGAGGCATGGGCTGGGACACCACCGGCCTGGCTGCCAAGACGGGCGTGCTGGCCATCGTCGAGTCAGAGTTTATCCTTGGCGACGTCAATAACGACGGTGAGGTGGGCATTGGCGACATTGTGGCCATCACCAACGTCATGGCAGGCATCGAGACCAATGAGAACGTCAAGGCTGCTGCCGACGTCAATGGCGACGGCGAGGTGGGCATTGGCGATATCGTGGCCGTTACCAACATCATGGCAGGAATTAATTGAGAGTTAGGAGGGAGGAGTTAGGAGTTGTGGAGATGAGGAGATGGGAGGTGAGGAGGTGAGGAGATGAGGAGATGAGGAGTTGAGGAGGTAAAGTAGGATACCTCTTTCGTTCTGAGATCCAGAAAAAGGAGCGCATTGCGCATTGATAGAGGAACATATCTATCCTACTTTACCTCCTCAACTCCTCAACTCCACAACTCCTCCCTCCTCAACTCCTCAACTCCAAACTCCTCCTTAAAGTTAGCTCAAACAGGGGCATAATCAAAAAATGTAGTAAAAAGGGCAAAAAAAAGGGTCGGCTTTTCTTGCATAGAACCAAGAAAATGCCTACCTTTGCACCCGAACTATCAACTTACTAACGATTCGATATAATTTACATAACATTCTAACAACTAAAACAACATGAAGAAAAGACTACTTATGCAACTACTCGCCGTAGGGTTTGCAATGAGCTCCTTCGCTGCTTACAACGTGGGAGACTACATTTATTCATCGACGGCAAAGTACAGAATCGACGGTGAGAACCTCATCACGAATGGTGACTTCACCGTTGGCGACGGCACTGAGGGCTGGACCAACGAGCTTGGCGAGACCATCGACGGTGCCACGTGGGGTATTGAGACCGCTGCTGGCCCCAATGGCGAGAACGCCATCAAGAGCCTTGGCGCCTCAGCCGAAGAGGGCAAGATGCTGCACAACGTGTGGCAACTGCAGCCCGGTTTCTACACTGTTTCCTACTGGGTGAAGTCGCCCGAGGTTGCTGCCAGCTCTGTTGCTGATGGTGGCACCAACTACGTGAACTTCTTCCTTAACGACACTGGCGACAACACCATCACGACCGCAGTGGCAGCCGCTGCTCCGATGATGACTGAGTGGAACCAGGTGGTGATGACCGTCGAGATTCCCGCTGAGAGCTATCTCGTCTTCTTGGCTAACAATGTTGCCACCGACGTGCTCTTCACTGGTTTCGAGATTCATCAGGCTGTCGAGGTCTACGACACACGTATTGCTGAGCGCTACATCAACCAGGTCGACAAGCTGCTCAACGAGCCCGACTTTGCCGACAAGGCTGGCGATGTCCTTGGCATGCTCGACATGCTGAAGGAGGCTCTGGCTGCTCAGCCCGAGGACGGCACTGAGCTGACGTCGCTCATCGAAGAGTTCGACATCCAGTATCAGATGTTCCTCGACCAGGTGGCCGGCAATGCCATTGGTACCAACGTTGATGGGACAGCCATTACACGCTATCTCACCGACTGGTCAACATGGGGCTACTACAACTGGAACAACATGACGACCCGTAACACCTGGACATTCGAGGGTGGCCGCTGGGGCTTCTCGCCCAACGACGAGAGCCTGGAGCGTCCTGCTGACGATGGCTACGTGGCTTCGGCCGGTATCCAGACCAGCTACGACCTGACCGACGTCGGCGTTCGCATTGCCGATGGCGCCTTCAACAACACCAGCATCAAGAGTGGCCGCTTCATGTTCTCCATCGAGGCACAGGCCGTCTCTGCCAGCAACAAGGCAGCTCCTTACGGTGCCAACACCAGCGTCGTCATCGCCGGTCCTCGTATGTGGATGGGCGACCGCGAGAATCCCGTCGTCTTTGAGAACGACACTCTGAGCAACTTCTACTGGAAGACCTTCTACATCATTGGCGACATCTACGAGGGTGGCAATGTGCAGGCCGGCTTCACCTTCCCCAACATCGAGGGTGGTAAGGGTGGACGCTACAGCCTCCGTAACCCGCAGTTCCGTATCATCGGCATGTCGCAGGAGCAGGTCGATCACCTCTATGCCTTCGACCAGCTCGTCGTTCAGAAGAACGCCCTGAAGCAGCGCCTCGACTCGGCCAACATGATCAACGCCTACACTCAGGCCGCTGGCTATCCTTGGGGTCACAGCACACTGCAGGCCGCCATCGATAACTACACCTCCGTCTACAGCGCCCTGCTGAGCGTCGTCGACGAGAATGGCAACGAGGTGAATCCTGGTGGTGTCTCACTGGAGTACAAAGACGAGATTCTGGAGGCTGTCCGTCAGATGAACAGCGCCATCAATGCCTTCTACAGCACCAACCGTGCTTACCAGACCCTCGTGGCCGACCTTGCCAAGTGTAACGCTTCGCTGAATGCTCCTAAGAACGCCTCTGGCGACAAGGCTACCTTCAAGACCGTCATCGACGAGGCTCAGGGCATGGTCAACAACACCACGACTGATGCCGACGAGGTCGACGCCTTCAACGAGATGGACGACCGTCTGCTCACCGCCAAGGAAGAGTTCGAGAAGAGCTCCGCTTCACGCGCTAACCCTGCCAACCTCTATGTCAAGGGTAAGAACCTGAACTTCGAGTCGTGGACGTCGAAGAGCACCTACAGCAGCGACCGCACCGTCAACGGTTGGAACATCACCATCGGTGCCGATGGTAAGCAGTGGGACATCCAGCCCTACGCCGGCTATGAGTTCGGTCATCGTGCCAGCATCTGGCGTGGCTCTTCAGTAGGCCCCAACGGACGCATGCAGCAGACCATCACCCTCACCACGCCTGGTGTCTACGAGTTCCGTTCACGTGCCTTCTCAGCTGAGTATGGCGACGGTGCAAAGTGGGATCAGTACATGGCTATCGCCAACATCTGCGGTTCTGACCTCGATGAAGCATTGTGGATTGATACGCCCGTCGATACCGTCTATCATCCCAACGTGCGCATCTTCTTCGGTCCTGAGGGAGCTGTCAACGACTCTGTCACGCTCACCAAGTGTGCTCCTGCCGACTACCTCCGCAACACGGAGACCGACGCTCTGGTCTACACCCGTGAGACGGGTATGAACTACTCGGTCATCTATGTTAAGAATTCGGCCGATCCTGAGACCGTCGAGTTTGGTCTCGAGGCCTTCGAGAACGGTGCTTCAGCCGGTGCCTGCACCTTCGGATTCGGCGACAACCGCCTCTACTATCTGGGTGCTACCGACAAGTACACTGCCGACACCGATGCCGACTACAACGCTCAGGTGCAGCGTGCCAAGGACATGATTGCACAGTATGGACGTTATCACGAGACTGTCGGATGGATCGTCGTCAAGCTGATGCGCCTTGTTGGTGACAGCGAGTATCCTTGGGCTGAGGGCCTCAGCTATGTCGCTCCCACCACGCTGCAGGAGAAGCAGAACGTCTACCTCACAATCCGTGAGTACATCGACATGCTGCGCTACACCCTTGACCCGTCGCTCGTTGCTGCCGAGAGTGGTATTCAGGAGATAGCCACTGCCGCCGAGAAGCTTAACATCAAGCGTCAGGGCACCTTCAACCTCAATGGTATGCGCATGGACGGCAAGTCGCTGCCCGCAGGCCTCTACATCATCAATGGTAAGAAGGTCCTGGTGAAGTAATTTGCAAGTTATAGAATAGAGTAGGGGTGGGGCACCGTTTCGCCCCTACTCATTTACCTTTTCTGGTCTATTCCATCATCAATTAATGGCAGTATCTGACATCCCAAAGCGAAGCTACGCCGTTGGCGTGCAAGACTTTACGTGGATACGCGAGCGCCGTGCGCCGTATATCGACAAGACGGGCTATGTCTACAAGTTGGTGTCGTCAAACGCCACCAACTTCTTCCTTAGTCGTCCCCGTCGATTTGGCAAGTCGCTCTTGGTCGATGTGTTGCGCTGCTATTTTGAGGGAAGGAAGGAACTGTTCGAGGGATTGGCTATCTACGACTTAGAGAAAGAATGGCGCAAGTACCCCGTCATACGCCTTGACCTGTCCAACGGCAAGTACTATGAGCAGGAGCGCGTACACGGCACCATCAATGCCATCCTCAAACAACAGGAAGAGCAGTTCGGCATCACTCAGCCCGAAGAGCCTACGAACTACGACGCCCGCCTGACCAATATGATTCTGACGGCTTACCGCCAGACTGGTGAGCGCGTGGTGGTGCTTGTCGACGAGTACGACGCCCCGATGCTCGACAGCATCCACAAGCCCGAGCTGCAAGACTACATCCGCGAGCGCATCCGTTCGCTGTTCTCGCCACTCAAGTCACAGGCACAGTACTTGCGCTTCGTGTTCCTCACCGGCATTTCGAAGTTCTCGCAACTCAGCGTCTTCAGCGAACTGAACAACTTGCAGCAGCTCACCTTCAACCCCGAGTACGAGGCCATCTGCGGCATCACCGAAGAGGAGATGCTCACACAGATGAAGCCCGACATCGAACTAATGCGTGAGAGCATCAACGAGGCCTATGCCCGCTGGGGTATCCACTATACCTACGACGAGATGGTGGCCGAGCTGAAACGCTGGTACGACGGCTACCACTTCTCGGAGCGCATGACCGACATCTACTGCCCGTGGAGCCTCATCAATGCCTTTACCGAGAAGCGTATTCAGAACTACTGGTTCTCCACCGGCACGCCTACATCGCTCATCAACATCCTGCGTACACAGGATATTGATATGCCTGAGCTGGAAGGCTACAAGGCAGCCCTGAGCCAGTTCAACGCACCCACAGAGCGTATCACCGACCCCATACCCGTCCTCTTCCAGAGTGGCTATCTCACGCTGAAGGACTACAACCCCATCACGAGAAAGTGGAGTCTCGGCTTCCCCAACGAAGAAGTCTATCGTGGTTTTGCTGAAAGTCTTTATCAGTACTACTGTAATCAGTATGTAGGCAGCCGTAACCGATTTGAAGACGCCTATTCATCATTCGCCAACCACGAGACCACCATCGACGACTTCCTTCGCTACCTGCAGGAGTTTTTCTCGGCTATGCCCTACGACATTATGCGCAAGAATGAGAAGCACTACCAGTCCATCCTCTATGCACTCTTGGCCAGCATCAATGCCGACGTCAGTGCTGAGGGGCGCACGGCAACAGGCCGCATGGACATCACCCTGCGCCTGAAGGATGCCATTTACGTCCTCGAGCTGAAATACGACAAAAGCAGCGTTGCTGCACTTGACCAGATAAAGCGTAAGAACTACGCCGCTGCCTTCGCTACCGACAATCGTCCTGTCTACGCTGTAGGCCTGAACTTCAACCCCACGACGCATACGCTCGACGACGGATGGAAGGTGGAGCGGCTTCACCATATAAGCGAATAACAAACACTTTTTTTATTAACTAACATTATTAACATTATGAGAAAATTTTTATGTAAATCATTAGTCCTCCTGGCAGCAATCTGCTTCGGAACGATTAACGTGGCTGCCCAGGATTTAATGACGGGCACCGGGACAGTGAAAATGACTGTCGTTAACTATGACGATCCAGAAATGGTCTATGGCGTACTCGACACCATCTCTGTCGGTTACAACAAGACTCCCAGTGTTGGTGGTACCATCGGTTGGGGAAACGCCAGCTGGGGTGTCAACAAGTTCGGTATTATGAAGGCTGACGTCTCTTTTGTGCCCGGTACTGTGCAGAAAGCCACGCTGAAAATGAAGGTTTCGGGTGCCGACGACAGGCGTACCACAGGTTGGGGCGTTGCTCTTACCGACAATGAGTGGGCTGATGACCTGAGCTATGCTACAGCAGGCTCATGGACGGTGTCCGCTCTGCTGAATGGTGGTAACCTGGTTTGGTCTACAACGAAAGCAAAGGCTGTATTCGACCCAGTGCAATTAGATGTCACTGAGGCTTTCTCTGGTGGTCAGTCAACTGCTACCTTCATTATCTTCCAGACAGCTGCCGGTGTCTGCTACATGACTGAGCCCGTGCTGGAAGTAGAGTATGAGCCCTATGAGGCTACTGGAGCCGCTTACGACTTTGAGGGTGAGGCTACAAACATGTTCACTGATGCCAGCCGCATCAGCAGTGCTATCGTTACCGACGAGCAGCTTGGTTCGAACGTGCTGCAGTTCACCGCTGCCAACAACTGCCAGAATGGCTATGGCTTCTCGTACTACAGCTTCAGCGACCTCATCAACCAGCCCGCTCTCGTTACCGCAGAGTTCGACTATTACAATGAGGCCGGCTCTCGTGCTATTCTGACTCTCGGTGACGCTGCCGTGCGTGGTGCCGACGGTGGCTGCACGAAGAACACCTACGGTTCGAAGGGTGCCATCTTCCGCATCGGTTCTGACAAGTCCAATGCTTTCATCAACGATATCATTCTGCCGCAAGCCGACAAGACCACTGTTACCAGCCAGAAGTTGTGGGACGAGACAAAAGGCGATAGCATCAGCCTCTCCGACATCTCTATTGTCTATGGTCTTTGCAACCGTTGGTTGCACGTATTCCTGTCTGCCAACATCGACGCCCGCACCATATCCTGGAAGGTGACGGCCGAGGTGCTTGACACGCCCGAGGGCGACGTCAACCGTGACGGCGAGGTTGGTATAGGTGACATCGTGGCCATTACCAATATCATGGCCGGCATTGAGGAAGATGCTGTTAAGATAGCCGCTGCCGATGTCAACCGCGACGGCCAGGTGGGTATTGGCGACATCGTGGCCATCACCAACATCATGGCCGGTGCTACTGAGGGTGGCGATGAGGTGCCTGCTGCTGCCCGCAAGGCTGCTGCCAAGAAGGTTGTCGTCATCTCCGAAGGTACTGCATCTTTCTGGCAGGCTGACGCCCAGACACTGTCACAGATTGATGTCTTTGCCTGGATCAACAACTCCATGAGCGGTAAGATTGACAACCTTTCGATTACAAACAATAAGTCGAACGCCGTATTTGCCGACTACACCGTCAAGTACGTCGATGGTGAGGGCAACGAGATTAAGGAAGCCCGCACCGGTAACGGTCAGGTCGGCAAGTTTGTCTCCCTGCTCGACAGCGACAAGGCTTCCATCGTAGTTGACTATGAGGGTGAGGACGGTATCGACGGTAAGATGAAGTACATCTATGTCAGTGATGACAGCGAGACCACATCCATCGAGGCCGAGGCTACCGTCATCACTGTAACTTACCGAAAGGCCGATGTCTATGCTGGTGTACTCAACTGCATGATTGACGGCCAGAGTGGTGCTAACGCCCGTCTGGCAATGTTCTCAGGCTTCAAGTTCTTCGAAGGCGATAATTACTATGTATATCCCCCTCGTGGCTATGGTAAGGATGGTGTCTACTACTTCACAGGCGCTACCGGCTCCTATAATGGCGTAACCTTCACCTTCCCCGGCAGCCTGAATTCACGTACTCTCAATGGTGTGGTGACTTACATCGGACAGTTGAACTATGCTGCAGTCGACTCTGTGGCTTACTACAGCGACTTCGAGCGTCTGGCACTGCCCGTCGAGGACGAGGGTAACGGCACTGGCCTTGGCTATCTCGTTGGTACTGTCAACAGCTGGTGGAGCTTCTCGGGTGGCATCTTCGATCGCTTCTCTCAGGGCCGTGGCATCCGTCTTGATGCCGGTTCGTATGTCTACACCGAGCCCATCGCTGAGGCTGCTACCTACAAGGTGACCATCTACGGACGTAACGATGTCAGTGGCGGAGATCCCAATCCCTATGCTCTGGGCTTCATCCGTGAGGGCAGCGATATCGTTGAGCTCTTCACCGAGCTGACCATTCCTGAGTGGGGTTCTGCCACCACCGGACCCAACGTTGTTGAGAACGTTGCCATCCCTGCCGGTGCCAAGCTCGTAGTGATGAATACCAACGCTGACGCTGCCAGCAAGATTTCGCTCGACGACATCTCGCTGACCATTACTGGCGATTTTACTGAGCCTGCCGTCAGTGTCTACGAGCCTGGCGTTGAGTAACCAATCCTGCTAAGCGCAAGTGCACATACACACTTGTGCGTTAGTAACTGGAAAGGGGTTCTGGAACATCTCGTTCTGGAACCCTTTTTTCGGGGAATGATATACAAGTTGACCTGAACTAATGACTCTGTCCCCCTACATGGGATTGCCTTCTACACATCTTTTTTTAATGAAGTGGATGCCTACGGCATCGGTTGCCCAGAAACGTGTAGAAGAGTGTACAAATAGGTCAACTGCTATATCATTGCCTTTTTTCGTATAGGCCTGTCTTTGGGAATGTAGCCGATACTTAGTAGGCAAAAGTTCTGTAAGCAGAAATCTTACCGAACTGTACGGTTGAAATATATAGATATGGAGAAACGATTCTTTTTTTGAAACGAATATACTTAATTTGTTTTTAATTTTAGCCACGAATGTGGCCTTTTTAACTATTAAATAAAAATCGCGAATAGAATTAGTACTAATTAGGACAATTCGTTTCCAACACAAACATTTTCTATTCCTTTCAAAATTCATTTCAACCATTCAGGTCGAACCTTACAACCATTCACTTTTTCCGTAACCGTCTCATTGCAAGCCCGTTTCGGTGAAGGGTTCCTGTAGCTTGCTCAACGTCACATCTTTTCGATGTCGAGGCATTAGATTTCTCCGTAAGTATGGTGTTTCCATGTCGTAAGTATGGTGTTTTCATGTCGTAAGTATGGTGTTTTCAAACCCTTCACCGTATCTCCTTGATATATCGATATATACGCCAAAAGTGAAGGATTTAACTCTGAAGGGTAGGTTACCGAGCAAACCGTGAGTTTCCTCGGCGCAAACTGTGAGTTTCCTCGGGGCAAACTGCTCCCCTCTCTGCGCAAATTGTTAGCCCTCTCTGCGCAATGACTTTTCCTGATTTCACTAGACACTTTTTCTCTTCATTAGCTGAAACAGTAGACAGTTGTCTGAGAGTCTTACTGAATCGATAGACACAAGCGAAAAAGCCGTGCTGTTTTTGTTGACACTTAGTTCATGCTGGACACGCAGAGCCCGGGCTGGTTTGTTCGGCAAAACTGGATGCCCCTCGATGGGGCATTCAGTTTTTTGTCAGGTGCGCTGGCATACGCCTTCGCCCGTACTGGTTGTTCGGCTGTGCAAAGATACGACATTATTTCCATTTTCTGTCCTTTTTTCAGCATAAATTTTGTTTTTCCACATTTTTTTCTGCTCGCCCTGGTCCATATGTGCTACTGCGGGCACCTTGTATCCGATGCTCATGTGCGGTCGGCGGTAGTTATAGAAATGGATGAAGCGTTCTATAACCCTGTAGGCGTGCTCGAAGGAGTTGAAGCGCGTGCGGTAGACACTTTCCACCTTAATTATACCATTGGAGCGCTCTGCGATGGCGTTGTCCGTCGGGTTGTAGTCCTCCGTCATGGAGATGGTGATGTGATGTTCCTTAAGCATCTTCACGTAGTCGTCGCAGCAGTACTGCACGCCGCGGTCGGAGTGGTGGACCAGTCCCTCAAGTATCTCGCTGCCGCACATGGCTACGGCCTGGTCGACGGCCATCTGCAGGGCCTGCATCGTGATGGCGGCCTTGAGCGTGCCGGCCAGTGCCCAGCCCACTATCTTGTGCGAATAGGCATCGGTGATGAGGTGCAGGTAGCACACGTCACCGTCGGGCAGGGCAATGTAGGTGATGTCGGCCACCCACAGCTGGTTGGCGGCCGTGGGCACGAAGCCCCTTACCAGGTTCCTGTACTTGTGGTAGCGGTGGTTGGAGTTCGTCGTGTGGCGCGGCTTCGGCTTGGGTAGCATCATACCCTTGCGGCGAAGTAACACGAAGAAACGGTCGCGCCCTGGCATGAAGTCACGCCCGAAAAGCGCGATGAGCATCAGCCACAGCTTGAAGCAGCCTATGCCGGGATCCTCCTCGCGGATTTCCTTGACGGCAGCCACGACCTTCCTCTCATGCGTCACCTCCGTCTCAATGTCGGCCTTCGACTGGTAGAAGGCCTGACGGCAATGGCCAAATAGCCGGACGACGCGGGCGACCTTCAGGCCGCGCACGCCGACCAGCTCCGTAGCTACTTGGCCCCAGATTTTTTTCGGATCGCAATGTCGAAATACTCCTCGGCCTTGTCAATCATCATGTCACGAGCCAGAGTCTCAAGACGGGAGAACTCAAGCGCCTTCTCCAATTCACGGATGCGCTTCTTTAGCTGCGCATTCTCGTGCTTGTAGTCATCCTTGCTGCGGTTTGCCATTTCCTCATCTATAGGTTCAGACTGCAAAGGTACAACATTTTCGACATTCTCGTGCTTACGAAGCCAATTTCTTAACAAAGCATCACAACTTAGGCCGTATTTACGCACACAAGCCCTCTTACTCATTCCTGAAGAATAATAGTCACGAATCACTGACAATTTGAATTCTTCACTGTACATTTGGTACTTTCTACTCATAATGGTTACACATTTTAATTGTTACTAAATGTGTCTACCTATATCAGTATAAGTCACAAACTAAAACCTCCGATCGGCCTTGAAACCCCCATCTCTACTATCTCCCTCAACAATGAACAAACGCGTCAAAACAAAAAAACATTTATGATGAAGTGCCCTAAAAAAATGCCAAATGCCTGCTATTTTTGACCTAACTCAAGAAAAGTGGAGTGAATTTTTGGTAGTTTCGATTTTTTTTATTTATTTTGCACACTCAAACTACCATCATGATTTTATCAAAACAATCAATAACTGCTAAAAAAACATTTATGAAGAAAACCGTTTTCTGTCTCATGCTCGCTCTTGTGGGCATGACGACTGCCTGCGTTGACAAGAACGAGGCAGTGGATGCTGACAGCAAGCCCTCGTGGCTTGGCGGCAGCATCTATCAGGAACTGAAGAATCCTGAGTACTTGACGGGCACCTTCAACACGTACCTGCGGTTGGTTGATGACCTTGGCTATGCCGAGGTGCTCAACCGCACGGGTTCGAAGACGGTGTTCCCCGCCAATGACGAGGCATTCCAGAGGTTCTTCCAGTCGAACGACTGGGGGGTAAGTAGCTATGCTGGCCTTTCGGATGCCCAGAAGAAGATGCTGCTCTACACGTCGATGCTTGACAATGCGCTGCTTGTCAACATGCTGTCGAACGTGAGTAACACGAGCAGCGCCGAGGGTACCGTGACGAAGGGCATGGCCGTGAAGCACCAGACACAGCTGAGTGCCACGGACAGCATCCAGCTCATCACGGACCAGTCGCTGATGCCCCAGAACAATGTCTACTGGGACAAGTATCGTGATGAGGGCCGCATGTACCTGGTGAGCGATGCCACGCGCCCGATGATGGTTCACTTTACGCGTGAGCACATGCTGAACAACGGCATCACCACCGACGGCGACAAGAGCGACTTTGCCATCCTCACAGGCACACCTTACGAGGAAGGCATGGCCTACATCTTCAACGACCGCATCATCCAGAGCGACATCACCTGCCAGAATGGCTACATCCACCAGATGCAGGATGTCATCGTGCCTCCCGGCAACATGGCACAGGTGCTGCGCAACGACAGCAAGACGAGCTACTTCAGCCGCATTCTGGACTACTTCTGCGCTCCCTTTGAGAACCCGACGGTGACGAGTCAGTTTAACGCTGCACAGCTGGAGAAGGGCCTGCCGACGGTGGACATGATCTACGAGCGCCGCTATCTGAACAACCAGTCGGCCCACGCCCAGCGCCTGGATCCCGATAACAATATCGTCTCGACGTCGTTCCTGCTCGACTTCGACCCGGGCTGGAATCAGTACAGTCCGCTGCAGGCCTCGGGTGGCGTCGACTATACCATTGCCGACATCTCGGCTATGTTCGTGCCTACCGATCAGGCCGTCATCGACTTCTTCACCGAGGGTGGCGACGGTGCCTACCTGATCGACCTCTACGGCAAGTACACCGGCACTGAGAACAATGTGGCCCACCTGGCTGAGAATCTTGACTCGCTGCACTCGAAGCGTCCGGCCATCCTGACGTCGTTTGTGAAGAACCTGATGAAGCCGTCGTTCACGGCCACCGTTCCCAGCAAGTTCGAGACCATCCAGAACGACGCCAACGAGTATATGGGCATCACCACCGATCTCATCGACAAGAAGTCGGACGGCAAGTACAACATCACCATTGCCAACAATGGTGTGGTCTACAAGATGAACGAGCTGATAGCTCCCGACGAGTACCAGAGCGTCATGGCTCCGGCATCGGTCTATCCTGACATGTCGGTGATGAACTGGGCTGTGAAGGACGACGAGCAGCTGGGCGTCTCGCACCACTACTACCTGATGGCCATGAAGGCCAACTTCGCCTTCTTCATCCCTGATGACGAGGCTTTCGAGCAGTTCTATATCGACCCCATCTACCTTGGACACAAGGAGCCGCGTGCCCTGAAGTTCAGCTACGACCCGACGAAGGCTGCCGTGCAGGCTGTGGCCTACGCTTACAACCCTGCCACGGGCGAGATTGGCGAGGTGATGAACAACGGCGGTCTGGTGCCCATCGCCCAGTGGAAGTCGCTGTTCGTTGACATCCTGAACTACCACACCGTGGTGCTTGACGACGGTGAGACGTTTGGCACGAACAATTTCTATAAGACAAAGCATGGCGGCGAGATCCGTGCCACGGGTGCTACCGTGGGCAGTCGCGTGATGAGCGGCCAGCAGATCGACAATGGCGTGACCCCCTCGACCATCGAGAACGTCTACAACGAGAAGAACGGTCAGGCCTTCCGCATCGACCATGTCATCCAGGCACCTCGCAACAGTGTGAGCAAGACGCTGCAGACCTATCCGGCATTCTCAGAGTTCTACTCCCTCTGCTCAGGCTTCACGTCGAGCCGCGAGCTGATGAAGTGGGCCGGCATCAGCGACTCAACCAACGTCTTTGGCACCACCGAGCAGGACGCCTACATCATCTTCACCAGCGACCGTGGCAGTGGCAACTCAAAGGTTTCGAACAGCTGTCTGGACGAGAACGTGAAGATGTTCAACACCTTTAACTATACGCTCTATGCGCCCAACAATGCAGCCATGGAGAAGGCCTACGCCGCCGGACTGCCCCGCTGGGCTGACATCCAGGCACTGTACGAGCAGTATGCCAACGATGTCGACGAGAACGGCCAGCCCACGACCACGGCAGCTGCCCAGGCCATGGCAAAAGCCAAGAAGGACATTGGCACGCTGTGCGACTTTGCCCGCTATCACTTCCAGAGCACCTCGGTCTATGCCGACAACGTGGTGCAGGGTAACCGCTACAACAGCCTGAGTACCGACGAGCTGGGTCTGGCCATCGAGATGCGCGTCAGCGGCGGTGGCGGCCAGCTGCAGGTGACCGACGCGACGGGTGCCACCATCACCGTCAATGCCAACGACGCCTCGAAGAAGGTGAACCTGATGGCCCGCGACTACTGGTTCGACCGTGCACGTGCCGACGCCACCTCTATCTATACGTCGTCGTTCTGCGTGGTCCACGAGATTGACACACCGCTTAATTCCGGACAGTCGGGACTGAAATGGTAAGCGAGCGCTTCGCTAAAGAATAATGAATAATGAATAATGAATAGTGAAAAGTATTTCGATATGAATATAAAGAAACTATTGCTTACGGCCCTGACGGCCATCGTCTGCCAAGCAGTGATGGCGCAGGGTGTGCGTATATCCGGTACGGTGACCGACAACGAGGGAGCCGTGATGATGGGTAACGTGGTGGAGCGCGATGCCAACAACCGTATCGTGTCGGCTGCGCAAACCGACTTCAACGGTAACTTCTCGATGCAGATTAAGAGCACGAAGAACAAACTGGTGATTTCGTATGTGGGCGACAAGACAAAGGTGCTGCCCATTGGCAACCAGACAGTGTTCAAGGTGAAACTTGAGCCTGAGAACACCACACTGAAGGAAGTGAAGGTCGTCGGTAAGCGTACCAGCTCGGGTGGCCTGACCATTCAGAAGAAAGAGATTACGACGGCTTCGCAGACCTTCAATATGGAGAACGTCGAAGGTCTGGCCTTCACCTCGGCCGACGAGGCCCTGCAGGGTGAGATTGCCGGTCTCGACATCGTGTCGAACTCGGGTAACCTCGGTGCCGGTACGACGATGCGCTTGCGTGGTGTGACCACCATCACGGGCGATGCCAACCCGCTGATTGTCGTCGACGACAAGATCTTCGACAACCCTGATGAGAACTTCGACTTCCAGAACGCCGACGAGGAGGCCTACGCCTCGCTGCTGTCGGTGAACGTCGAGGATATTGCCAGCATCACCGTGCTGAAGGACGCCGCCGCCACCGCCGTGTGGGGTTCGAAGGGTTCGAACGGTGTGCTGATGATTACCACGAAGCACGGCTCACGCGGCAAACCCCGTGTGAACTTCTCGTACAAGTACACTGGCACGTGGCAGCCCAAGGGCTACACCCTGCTGAGCGGTGACGACTACACCATGCTGATGAAGGAGGAGTTCTACAACCCCTCGCAGCTCTCGACCGCCACCACCAACGTGGCCGAGCTGAACTACGACGCCTCGGGCTACAACGAGTATCAGAACTGGAACAACAACACCGACTGGGTGGACGCCGTGACACAGTTTGGCGGCATGCACGACTACAACGTCAACCTGACGGGTGGCGGCCAGAAGGCCACCTTCCGCATCTCGGCAGGCTTCAAGCAGCAGTCGGGTACCATCATCAAGCAGAAGTTCAAGCAGTTCACCACGCGTCTGGTGCTCGACTACAACGTGTCAGACCGCATCCGCTTCTCGACCAACTTCGCCCTGACCTATACGGGCAACAACAAGAACTACGGCAACAACATCCTGTCGCTGGCCCAGAAGATTGCGCCCAACATGAGCATCTACCGCCAGGACGAGAATGGTAACGACACGGGTGAGTACTACATCATGAACCCCTACCAGAACGGGATGACACCCTACGACGGCAACTTCTCGAGCTACGAGCTGCGCGCCATCTACAATCTGGGCAACCCTGTGGCCATTGCCAACAAGGCTTGGGCCAAGGAGAACACCTACCGTCTGACGCCCGACTTCAGCATTAAGTACGAGCTGCTGGGCACGGAGGCACAGACCAGCCGACTGACGCTGAACGGCCGTGTGGACTTCGATATCTATGCCAACAGCTCGCCTGCCTACTATCCCGCCTCGCTGTCGAGCCGCAAGTGGGCCGGTAACAACGACTACAACCTCGCCACGGGAACCGAGACCAACCGCATGAAGGTGGGTGGCCGCGTGGAGCTGGTGTTCACGCCCTACTTTAAGAACGAGGACTGGACGGCCACCATGCTTGCCCGCTACGAGATGAACACGCAGAAGTACAACACGCAGAACATCAGCCAGAACGACCTGCCGCCGGGCATCACCGACGCCTCGGTCTTCGCCATGCTGAAGGGTATGGGCAGTGGCAACTCACGCTCAGCTTCGCAGAACCTGCTGTACAACGGTCACGTCAGCTATAAGGACGGCCGCTACTCACTGGGCGTCTCGCTGCGTGCCGACGGTGACTCGAAGTTCGGTCCCAAGCACAAGTGGGCCTACTTCCCCGGTGTCTCGCTGCGTTACAACATCAGCGACGAGCCTTTCTTCAAGCCCATCAAGGGCAACTGGCTCTCGATGCTCGGCCTGCGTGCCTCATGGGGTATCGTGGGTAAGGCTCCCAGCTCGCTGCAATCGTTCTACAATACTTATAATACCAGTGCTGGCGACTACGGTTTCGTCACCCCGACGAAGTCACACCTGCCCACCGGTTCGCTCGACGGTCTGAAGCTCGACGACCTGAAGTGGGAGAAGACCACCAGCTATAACCTCGGTTTCAACCTCGGTCTGCTGAACGACCGTATCGAGGTCGACTTCGACTACTACCACAAGGAGACGCGCGACCTGCTGATGTCGGGTGTGGCCATCCCCTCGATGGTGGGCTACAGCACGCTGAGCTATATCAACGCCGGCCGCATGGACAACGACGGTTGGGAGCTGAACTTCACGGCCAAGAAGGTCGTCAACGTCGGCAAGTTCTCAGTGGACGTCGGCTTCAACGTCGCCCAGAACTCCAACCTGTTGAAGGCCATGGACGAGAGCGTCCTCGACGCCCTTAACAACTACGCCACCAACTATGGCAGCGGCAAGACCGTCACCACGTGGGGCGTCACCGACCGTGGTAACTGGCCGCTGCGCGTGCAGCTGAACAACTCGCTCGGCTCCATCTACGGCTTCCGCAACCAGGGCGTGTTCCAGTATTCGTGGGACTACCTTGAGAACCTGCAGAAGGAGAAGCAGTGGGATGCCGCCACCTACGAGGCCGAGATCAACCGCATGCTCGCCGAGGGCATGACCTTCCCCATCGTCCGCGATGAGTTTGGCAAGGTGCTGATGGACGCACAGGGTCACCCCACCAAGCTGGTCTATAACTACACCAGCAGCAACGGTACCTCGTCGTCGACCTACACCTTCCAGGGTGGTGACGCCATCTACCAGGACATCAACCACGACGGCCAGATCAACGAGATGGACATTGTCTACCTGGGCAACTCGCTGCCTAAGGTGAACGGTGGTTTCAACTTCACCTTCCGCTATGGCAACTGGAGCATCAAGACGCGCTTCATGTACCGCTTCGGTAACAAGGTGGTGAACCTGGCACGCCAGAACCTGGAGAAGATGTTCGACACCTACAACCAGTGCGCATCAGTGAACTACCGCTGGCGTAAGGACGGCGACGTGACACCCATTCCACGCGCCATGTACAACACGTCGTACAACTTCCAGCCCTCCGACCGCTATGTCGAGGACGGCGGTTTCGTACGCTTCCAGAACCTCCAGATTGCCTACAACTTCCCCAAGAAGATGATCAAGGAGTGGGGATTCAACCAGTTGCAGGCCTACGCCTCGCTGAACAACCTCTACGTGTGGACGAAGTACAGCGGCGTGGATCCTGAGATTTCTCCGCAAGGCTACGGTGTCGCCGCCGATGCGTCGCAGACACCGCGCTCGAAGCAGTTCACCATCACGCTGAACGTCGGATTCTGAAACCCACCCCCTGCCCCTCCCCAAGGGAGGGGAGACGGGATAGACTTGTAATAGATAACACATTATTATATAAGACTATGAATAAGAAAACTATTAAAGATAAATTCAGAACAGCCCTACTCTGGATCTGTGGTATCTTAGCCCCCCTCCCTTGGGGAGGGGTTGGGGGTGGGTTGTTGCTTACCTCCTGTGTTGACACGGTGATCCTGCCCGACGACAAGACTGTGGACGAAGACTTCTGGAAATCGAAGTCCGACGTGCAGCTGATGGTCAACGGTGCCTACCGCTCGATGCTGTCGCCCGACATCATCTCGCGACTGATTGTCTGGGGTGGCCTGCGCTCTGAAGAGCTGCTGCCCGTGTCGAACGTGACGGGAAGCCTCGTCGAGGACCTCACTGAGATGAACCTCGCCAACACGCAGCCCGACAACGTGTTTGCACGCTGGGCCGCCTTCTACCACGTCATCAACAACTGTAACCTCGTGCTGTCGAGAGCCGAATCGGTGATGTACGAGGACCCCTCGTACACTGAGGGCGACTATCTCTCTGACTGCTCACAGATGTTGGCCCTACGCGCCCTCTGCTACTTCTATCTGGTGCGCAACTTCCGCGACGTGCCCTACGTCACTGAGGCTTTCATGAACAGCAGCCAGGATCGTAACATCCCGCAGATGGCACCCGACTCGGTGCTCACCGCCTGCATTCGTGACCTGAAGACCGCTGAGCAGAACGCCCTTTCGGCTGCTGCCTTCAACGACTGGCGCCGTGTGGGCTACATGACGCGCGATGCCATCCAGGCCCTGCTGGCCGACATCTACCTGTGGCGTGCCAGCGTGCTCCACAGCCCGAGCGACTATCAGGCCTGCGTCGACTACTGCGACAAGGTGATAGCCTCGAAGAAGAGCCAGCACGTCTTCAGGGGCGGTCAGCGTGAGGAGAAGGACTTCTACCTGGCTACCGGTCCCCGTGCGTTCAGCGAAATCTTCATCGACCAGAATGCCGAGGAGAGCATTTTCGAGCTGCAGTACAACGGCGTTGACTACTATAACGGTTCGGCTAAGCGTAATGAGGGCAACTTCGCACTCTGCCAGTATTACACTCACTATTCCGACCGTGGTGCACCCTACCTTTACGCTGCATCGATCTTCCAGAACCAGGGCCTCGTCTACACCACCATCACGGGTGCTACGGGTGCTCGCGACTGGCGTGGCCTGAACAACACGTACAACACGCCGGTCACCGTTGGTAGCTACGACGGACTGGAGCTGCGCAAGTATGTGGCCGACAACTCTGAGACGGGTGGCAACTACAACCTCATCACGTCGACGTCGTATGCCACGAAGAACCGTGTTTATGACGTGCAGTACACGCAGAACTTCATCATCTACCGCCTCACCGACGTCATGCTGATGAAGGCCGAGGCCCTGACCGCACTTGCTACGGCCGACGACGACATCCTGCTGCGCCAGGCTTTCAACCTTGTGCAGACTGTCAACTCGCGTAGCAAGACCATCGAGTCGTCGAACGACTCCATCCACTGGGTGGCCTTCAACACGGGCGTCACCACCATGGAGGAGCTGGTGATGAACGAGCGTCTGCGCGAGCTGGCCTTCGAGGGCAAGCGCTGGTACGACCTGATGCGCTACAACTACCGCCACGTCGAGGGTGTCGACTACACTACGACGTTGGCCAGCCAGGACGACCGTGGTGTGGCTCCCGTGAGCAACTATAACAGTAACGCTATGATGAAGCTGGCTGTCCGCAAGCTGAGCAACGGCGACGCCGTCGCCGCCAAGATGAGCACCGAGCCGAAGCTCTACCTGCCCATCCCGCTGTCTGACATCAACGTCTGTCCCGTCCTGCGTCAGAACCCAGCCTACGGTACTAACGATAATTATAGCAAGAACTACTGATAACCCACCCCCTGCCCCTCCTCTAAGGGAGGGGGAGAGGTTAGTCCCTGCAATAGAAATCTTACATTTATTAAATAGTATAGTTATGTTTTTCACACACAAAGATATTACAGCAAAGGCTCGAAAGTGGTTTTTGTGTATATTAACATCCCTCCCGTTGGGAGGGCTTGGGTGGGCTCTCACTTCCTGCAATCCTGAACCCGACGAGTCGGATCTCTACACCTTCACGGGCGAGACCATCGAGTCGTACATACAGCAGGACAGCATGCTCACGGCCTTCAACTACATCCTCTCGCGTGTCGGCTACGACCGCATGATGGCCGCCTACGGCACCTACACCTGCTTCGCGCCTACCAACGACGGCGTGATGGCCTACTGTGACAGCCTCTATAACGATCCTGAGGCCATCATCCCTCATAACGGCATGACCGAGAACTCGCTCGAGGGCCTCTCAGACAGTCTTTGTCTGAACATCGCCCGCTACCACCTGAGCACCACTTACCGTAACATCGTCTCGCTGACGGGCAACGGTGAGGTCACCACGCTGCTGGGCTACGAGTTTTCGTTCTCATCGACCAGCGAGGGACAAACCATCCTTGGCGACAAGGCTGTCATCATCAGTTCTGACAACGAGACCACTAATGGCATCGTCCACATCATCGACAATGTCATTCCACGCTTCACACGCTTCATCGACGACGTGCTCGAGCGCGACGGTGGCTACACCATCTTCTCAGAAGCCCTCAGGGTGACGGGTCTGGCCGACTCGCTGCAGGCCTATACCAAGGGTACCTTCGACTACAAGCAGCTGACGCGTGAGAACTTCAGCGGCTCCATCTATCCTGCCAACGGCACGGGTACCTCGGGCACTGTCGACTGTAAGGTGGGCTACACCGTGTTTGCCGAGAGCGACGAGGTGATGCGCGCCAACGGCATCAACAACTTTGCCGACCTGGTAGCCAAGGCCAACGAGTGGTACGGACAGGCTCCCGACTGGTACGACTACATGAACGAGAACGGCATCACGGTGAGCACTGGCAATGACTACACCGAACGCTTCAACGCGCTGAACATGTTCGTCGCCTACCACATCATCAAGGCCTCGATGTCCATCAACCAGCTCGTCTTCGAGAAGGGTAGCAGCACCTACTGGAACTATGCGCCCGATGCCGATCCGCACGACTACTACGAGACGATGCTGCCCCACACGATGATGAAAATCTGGGAACCCGTTAACGTGGGTACAGGCAAGAGCCTCTTCATCAACCGCTATCGTCTGAACAACACGCTGACCGACGAGCTGGCATCGCAGGGCTCTGAGGCCATGCACGAGCTCATCCGTCCGGGCGTGCTCGTTGTCCGCGGCGGTTCGCTGCTGGCCTACAACGGCTATGTACACGCCATCAACGGCATGCTCGTCTACGACCGCATCGTGCCGAAGGGTGTGCTCAACGAGCGTATGCGCGTCAACTGTACGTCGCTGTTCCCTGAACTTATCACTAACCGCTTCCGCTATTGGTCGACGGGCGATGGCAACGTCCCCAGCTCGCACGACACGTCGCGCGCCGGTATTCCTTCGAAGTATTTCGACAACATGAAGCTCTACGACGAGAACATCTGCTTTGCCTACTGTCTGCACGGCGCATGGCGCTGCTTCCAGTCAGACCAGATGCAGTTCTGGGGACAGTACGACCTGGCCTTCAAGCTGCCGTCCGTTCCCTCGGGCATCTACGAGATCCGCGTCGTCTATGCTCCCATGAGCTACGGCTCGTTCATGCAGTACTTCATTGGCACGTCGTCGAGCGTCTCGTCGATGCAGGCCTTAGGACTGCCGTTCGATGCTACCGTGCCTGTTGAAGACCCCCGCATCGGTATGACCAATGTCAACGATGAGGAGGATATGGGCGTTTCCACTGACGTGGCCATGCACAACCGTGGCTATATGCGTGGCCCCTACAGCTATTGCGGACATGCCGAGAATGGCTGGTCGACCACTAACAACGGACGCTTTGAGTGGGGTGGCAGCATGACCGTGCGTTACGTCCTCGGTCGCGTGCAGCTGAACCAGGGTAACGAGAACTGGCTCCGCATCAAGACGCTGAACCCTGACAAGAAGACCAACCCCGTAGGCCTCGACTTCGTTGAGCTGGTGCCTGCCAGCGTGCTCGACAACCAGCAGTACATTGAGGACTGGTACTAAGAGACCCACCCCCTGCCCCTCCCCAAGGGAGGAGAGACGGGTTACACTTTCAAATAAATTACTCAATATAACTATAATAAAGTATGAAGAATAATAGATTTCCAGATAGATGCAAGGCTGCCCTACTATGGCTCGGTGCTATATTAGCCCCCCTCCCTTGGGGAGGGGTTGGGGGTGGGTTCCTTTGCTCCTGTTCCGACTTTGACGACTATAACAAGGAGGTGGCCGACGCCAACGCATCGGCAGGCCAGACCTTGTGGGAGAACATCAAGGGCAACTCGCAGCTGAGCGACTTTGCTGCCTTGATCCAGAAGGCCGGCTTCGACGATGAGCTGAACCAGACACAGTACTACACGGTGTGGGCTCCGCTGAATGGAACCTACAACGCCGCCGACTTCCAGGCCTTAGACAACAACGCTCTGGTGCGCCAGTTCGTCAAGAACCACATTGCCAGCTATGCCCACAGCGCCTCTGGCCAAATCAATGATCGCATCCTGATGCTCAACGAGAAGTCGTACAACTTTACGGGCTCACAGCCCTACACCTTCGACGACGTGACACTGCAGTCGGCCAACCTGCCCAGCAGCAACGGTCTGCTCCACACGCTGCAGGGTGTCGCCACATTCTATCCCAACCTCTACGAGTTCATCACCGACTCGTTGCTGGCTGTCGGCAAGGACATCGACTCGCTGCGCCACTTCTACCAGAAGTACGAGACCACCTATCTCGACACCGATGCTTCGGTCTTGGGTCCCATTGTTGATGGTATGCAGACTTACGTCGACTCTGTGATGATTACCGAGAATACGCTATGGCGCGATCTCAATTCCAAGATTCACAACGAGGATAGTACGTACACCTTCATCATGCCGACCAATCGTGCATGGACAAGCACCTACGAGCGCATCAAGGACCACTTCGTCTATCTGCCGACGACATCGGCCCAGTATTTCAACGGCCAGTCCGTTACGAATGTGACTACCGACGTCGACAATGCTTACTTGCAGGACTCGCTGGCTAACCTCTATCTGACCAGCTACCTCGTCTATAGCAACAACGATGCCTATAACCAGTGGATGGAGCGCAGTCCCAGCATGTTGGGCACCGACACGCTGCGCACGACGCTGCGTGACAAGCTGTCGAACCCAACTGAAATCCTTGCCCAGACACGCGAGAAGCTGAAGATGAGCAACGGTGTGGCACGTATTGTCGACAGTCTGGCGTTCTATCCCTGGGAGACCTATTCACCGGCCCTTGTCTATCCGCCTCATTACAGCAGCATCCAAGCTCGCGTGCTCACTGGCTATCCACAGACCGTTCAGGTGACGAACCCTGATCCCACCAAGGTTGACCTGGAAGTGCTGAAGCACACATGGGGCAACAACAATTTTTCCTATCTCTATGTGGAGCCTAACGCCGGTACATCGAAGCCTGAGCTCGACGTCTACCTGCCTGATGTGCGCAGCACCACCTACGATTTCTATTGTGTCTTCGTGCCGAAGAGCGTGGAAATGGGCGACACTACCGTCCAGCTGCCTAACCGCGTGGTGTTCACACTGAACTACTGCGACGAGAATGGCAAACTGCAGAACTACGTCTTCAAGGACGAGCGCGAAGAGAACAAGCAGTGGCTCACTGAATACTACGAGGCCACGAAGGCCGCTATAATCGCTGCCGACCCGTCGGTGAAGATTACCGGTAACCCCGACGCAGCCACCATGACCGCCTTCACGAACGACGTGACGAAGGTCGACACCCTCTATCTGGGTGAGTTCACCTTCCCCGTCAGCTACTATGGCCTGCGCAACAACCGCGATTACCTCTGTCCGAACCTCAAGATCACCTCGCCCTTCTCAGTGTTCAATAAGGCACTGTTGGCAGGCTTTGAGCGCGGCATTCGTATCTCGGCTATCATCTTGAAGCCGAAAGACCTCGTCGAATTTGAAGAATCTAAAAAGCAATGAACATGAAGCGCACGATATTCAATCTTTTGCAGACCTGCGGCCACAGGATCGCCGTCTGCACAATGGTGTTGGGACTCACTACCACCGTCTATGCCCAGACCGACGACTTCGAGGAGGAAGAGGTGGAGAGCGGCATCAAGCAGCCCGACCGTTCCAAGATGCGTCAGGACAACTATCCCACGATGCTGCTCCGTGGCAAGGTGCTCGACCAGGCCACAGGCACACCTCTCGCCGGTATTCAGCTCCGTGCCTTAGGCTATGAGCGCTATACGGCCATGACCGAGGACGATGGCACGTTCGCCATCAAGGTGCCCACGTTTGCCACCGCACTCTATGTCTATTCGCCCGAATACCTGCCTCAGCAGGTGGCCATCGTTGCTGGCGACAGCACGCAGGCGGTGCAAGTCCGCATGCTCAGCGACAAGTTTGCCGGCATGTACGGCACTGGCACCGACTATACGGCGCGTCGCACGGCCCTGATCAATCGTTTCGGCGTCACCGTTGACGACGAGGTGGCTGGCAAGCTGGGTGCCGACGTGCGTAGCATCCTTCATTCGGCATCCGCCGGTGCAGGTGCCTCGATGTTCATCCGTGGCCTCAACAGCATCACCAGCGACGCTCAGCCGCTCGTCATCGTCGATGGCGTCGAGCAGGACATGCAGCGTGACCGCTACTCGTTGCACGAGGGCCAGTTCAACAACATTCTGGCCAACATCGCCCCCGACGACATCGAGAAGGTGACGGTGCTCAAGAATGCCACCGCCCTCTACGGTGCACGTGGTGCCAATGGCGTCATCCTCGTCGACACCAAACGCGGCCGTTCGATGGCTACGCGCATCGATGCCAACATTTCGGCCGGTGTGCAGCTCATCCCGCAGCTGCCCACGCTGATGAACGCAGCCCAGTATCGTACCTACGCCACTGAGATGCTTGGCACGCTGCCTAACATCAACGACTACCGCAACTTCTACTTCCTCGACGACGATCCCAACGGGTACTACTACCACACCTACCACAACAACACCGACTGGACCGACGAGATCTATCGTACGGCCATGACGCAGAACTATAGCGTCAACGTCCAGGGTGGTGATGATGTAGGTATGTACAATCTCTCCGTGGGTTACGTCAAAGCCGAGAACACGCTGAAGAAGAGCGACTTCGACCGCATGAACGTTCGCTTCAATACCGATATCAGCATCCTCTGGAACCTCTCCACGAAGTTCGATATCTCTATTGCGCGTACGAATAATAATGTGTTCGACGATGGACTGCCCGCCAGCTTCGCAAAGTCGACCGTTACCGCGCCGACAGCACTGGCACTGATCAAGTCGCCACTCGTCGCACCTTATCAGTACAACGCCCTCGTGGGTGGCTTCACCAGCCTGCTGAGCAGCTTCGACGACATTCTCTCGTGCAGCGAGAGGCCCGTGTCGGGAGCCGTCAGCAATTACTCGCTGGCCAACCCGCTGGCCATCCTCGAGAATGGTTCTGGTGACAACAAGAACAAAGCCGAGACCACCTACTTCACACTGCGCGTGGCACCTGAGTACAAGCTGAGCAACGCACTGACGCTCTCAGCCGACCTGAGCTACATGCTCAACCGCAATGCACAGCGCTACTATCGTCCGTTTGTGGGTGTGCCTTCGTTCACTGTCGACGAGATGGGCTCCGTCACCTCGATGGTCGTCTCGATGTTTGCCAAGCAGCAGAACTTCATGGGCCGTCTGCAGCTCGACTGGAAGAAGCAGATGGGCAAGCACACCGTCGACGCTTTCGTCGGTGGACGCTACAACTACTTCTCATACGACAACACCGACCTCTCGACCGAATACTCAGGCGTCAAGGACGACAAGAACCCGGCCCTCGCCACCTCGCCGTTCCCCAACGTGGAAGGTGTCAACGATGTATGGAAGAACATCCAGTGGTACGGCAATGTCGACTATAACTACATGAACCGCTACTTCGCAACGCTCTCGCTGCTGGCCGAGTCGAACAGCCGCTTCGGCGAGAATGCCGACGGTCTGGGACTCTTCGGCGTGAAGTGGGCTCTCTTCCCAAGCCTCCAGCTGGGTTGGGTGATGACCAACGAGGACTGGTTCCCCAAGCAGGGCGTTGTCAACTACCTGCGCCTGAATGCCGGCTTCGACATCAGCGGCAACGACAACATCTCTAACTACGCCGCACGCACCAGCTTCTCGACTGTGAAGTATGAGAACACTGCCGTCGGTCTGCAGCTCACTAACATTGGTAATGATAAGATTCAGTGGGAGACCACCAAGAAGATGAACGTCGGACTGCAGAGCTACCTCTTCAACAATCGACTGGGCCTCTCGCTCGATTTCTTCCTCCACAAGACTGACAACCTGCTGATGCTCAAGTCGTTCTCGAATCCCATCGGTGGTATCAACAACTATTGGAGCAACGGTGGCTCGCTCGAGAACAAGGGCTTCGAGGCCATGGTGACCTATAAGCCCGTCGTCCTGCGCGACTGGCGCGTCGAGGTGGGTGCCTCAGTGGGCCACTATAAGAATAAGGTGACGAAGCTGCCCGACGGCAACTTCACCTCCTCGGTCTATGGCGAGGACAACATTCTCACTGCCGTTGACGGACCCGTGGCCCAGTTCTATGGCTACCAGACGGCTGGCATCCTGGCCGACGACGCTGCCGCACGCGCTGCTGGTGGTGGCAAGTACCTCTATTTGGAGGACAATGCTGGCAATGCCTACAACTTCGTTGCTGGCGACGTGCACTTCGTCGACCGCAATGGCGACGGCAAGATCAGTGCTGCCGACAAGACCGTCATCGGTGATCCCAACCCCGACTTCTACGGCAACATCTTTGCGACTGTCAACTATAAGCGCCTGACGCTCGCCATGGGGCTCAACTACTCGCTGGGCAACGACGTATTCAACTACCAGCGCTCCATCCTCAACAGTGGCTCGACGTTCTACAACCAGCAGGTGGCTGAGTCTGCACGCTGGCGTTACGAAGGTCAGCAGGCAGAGCTGCCGCGCGTGGCCTACGGCGACCCCATGGGCAACAACCGCTTCAGCGACCGCTGGATCGAGGACGGCTCATACCTGCGTCTGAAGAGCGTCAACCTCTCGTATCAGGTGCCCGTGCCCGGTTCGTGGACATGGCTGCAGGGCCTCACCGTCTGGGCCGAGGCTCAGAACCTGCTGACGCTGACCAAGTATCTGGGTAGCGACCCCGAGTTCTCGGTTGCTCATAGCGTCTTCTATCAGGGCATCGACAGTGGCATGCTCGCCCCCGGTCGCACATTCATGGCCGGTGTGAAGATCAATCTGTAAACCCACCCCCTCCCCAAGGGAGGGGACATCGGTTAGACTTACAATACAGAAAAAACGTTATAAAAACATATCATATATGAACAGCAAGACATTGAGAAAAAGAATACAAATATGGTTCCTACGTGTTTGTGCTATTATAGCCCCCCTCACTTGGGGAGGGGTTGGGGGTGGGTTATTCTGCTCCTGCTCTGACATGCTCGAAAACGACAGCTCACGACAGCTCTTCGAGCCTGAGCTGAACCAGAAGACCGACACCATCTTCTATGCCCTCGGCATCCTCCAGGGCATACAGGAACTTGCCGACCAGTATGTGTTCCAGGGCGAGATGCGTGGCGACCTGGTGCAGACCACCATGTACACCGACAACAACCTGCGCCAGCTGGCCGACTTCTCGGCAACCACCGAGAATCGCTACGACTCGGCCTACGTCTACTACCGTGTCATCAACAACTGCAACTACTACATTGCCCATGTCGACACCACTCTGCGCACCGGTGCCGATAACGTCATGATGCCTGAGTACGTCGCCGTGAAGGCCATCCGTGCGTGGACTTACATGCAGCTGGCCCGTGTCTATGGCCGTGTGCCCTTCTACACCGAGCCGCTGACGCAGATTTCGCAAATCGATGGTGGTAACTATCCCGAGCTCGACATGGCCGGCATCGTCAGTGCCTTGGCCCCCGACTTGGAGCAGTATGCCGGCGAGAAGCTCTTCATGACGCCTAACTACGGCAGCACGCCCAACGGCGCCAGCTTCAACCCCGCTTACATCTTCATGCCTGTCGATGTGGTGCTCGGCGAGATGTACCTCGAGACCGGTGATTATGCCCGTGCCGCCAATCATTACATTCGCTATCTGACGCGCGTCGCTCCCGACAACAATCGCTACACGGCCTATGTACAGCCGTACACGCCTACCGGTAATGTCATTTACTTGAACGACCTGCCCAGCGACTTCGACCTCTCAAACCTCAGCGGCTTCAGTGGTGCCGATGGCTTGTGGGAGGACATATTCCGCACCACCACCGACATTATCACCTACATCCCCATGGCCACCAGTAAGCTGCGTGGCGCAACGACGGTGCTGCCTAAGACCTTCGGCTACGACTACTATGCTACCGACAAGTCGGGTGAGAGCCGCTACATCGACGAGGTGCAGCTCGTGGCAAGTCCCAGCTACCTCAACCTTGCCAACAGCCAGGACTTCTACTACCTCTCGTCGGCCAGCACTACGTCGAACACCATCGTCAACAGCGCCCGCCTGGGCGACCAGCGCTACCGTGCTATTATCCATGTGCGTGAGGATGCTGAGACCGACTCCACGCAGGTGTGGATCACGAAGTACAACAATGCAATGGTTCCCCTTTACCGCACCACTACCGTGTGGCTCCACCTCGCTGAGGCCTTCAACCGTCTGGGCATGCCCGATGCTGCCTTTGCCATCCTCAAGGACGGCATCCACGAGTATCTGCCCTATGCCCTCTACATGAGTGAGGAGACCGTCAACGCGTTGACCACCACCTATCCGTTGCTGTCAAACGAGAACAGCTCGCTGTTTGCTCGCGACGTACGTTCGGCCTTCTTCGGCGTTCACATGCATGGCGCCGGCATGGTGCGCGACATCGCAGGAACGGCTTATCAGCCGGGGCTCACTGCCTATCAGATGCCCATCGTCGTAGGTGCCAAGTTGAAGGAGATTGCCGAGACTTACAATGTGGCTGTAGGCACCACCAAGCAGGACTCCATCAATGCCATGGAGGACATCCTCTGCGACGAGTACGCACTGGAGTTCGCCTTTGAGGGCTCCCGCTTCTACGACCTCTGCCGTCTGGCACGCCATAAGAACGCCGCTGGCCTCTACGGTGGCAACTTCGGTAGCCAGTGGCTCGCCCGCAAACTGCAGTACAAGAACCCGACGAAGGATCTTACTGACCCGCAGAACTGGTTCCTGCCGCTCAAGTAACCTTAGTCCCCTTAGCCCCCTAAGTTAGGGGGTTGGGGGTCTGAACAAGCGCAAATTCCCCTCCCCCTCCAAAAGGAGAATCTACGCAATCATTCTTAATGTACCGAATTCGGTACAATTAGTCAGTAGCTGAACCCCATTCAGCCAGCAGCTGAATGCAAGTAAGACGGTTGCTGAATACGAGTAAGATGGTAGCTGAATCCAATTCAGTCGCCGTCTTACTTTTTACTGAAAGCTGGATGTCGTGGCCGGTTCCCGTCTCCTAAGTTGTTAAATGTTGTATTTCTTATTTGATTTCAAAAAAGAAATTGTAATTTTGCAAGCAAAATTATTACTACAGATGGAGAATACAAGGAAATACCCTGTTGGCATACAGACATTCTCGGAGATCATCGGGGACCGCTATGTATATGTTGACAAGACCGACTTGGTATGGCAACTGGCACACTACGCCAAGTACATCTTCCTGAGCCGCCCGCGTCGTTTCGGCAAGTCGCTGCTGTCCTCGACACTAAACAGCTATTTCAGCGGCGAGCGTGAACTGTTCGAGGGGCTGAAGATAATGAATCTGGAGCAGGAGTGGGCACAGTATCCCGTCATACATCTTGACTTGAGTACCGCCAAGGGATGCCGAAGTGTTTCCGCCTTAGAGGACCGTCTGAAGTTCATTATCCGGAACTACAGGAATCGGTATTCCGTGTCCAATGAGTTGACACCTGGCAGTCAGTTAGCATCCATCATCGAGAGAGCCAATATAGAAGCCCAAAGGCAAGTAGTCGTAATCATCGACGAGTATGACGCGCCTTTACTCGACGTGCTTCACCAGGACGAAAGCCTTGCAGAGTTTCGGGCGGTGATGCAGGAGTTCTATCAAGTACTGAAGCCAGCAGAGCCCCAGATAAAGTTCTGCTTCATTACAGGCATCACGAAGTTCTCTCAACTGAGTATCTTCTCGACTATCAACAACCTGACTAACGTCACGATGGATGTCAGGTTTGGCAACATCTGCGGCATCACAGAACAGGAGCTGGTAACCACACTCAAAGAGGACATTGGCCTTTTGGCAGAGTCGTACGAGATGACATGGGACGAAATGCATCAGAAGCTGAAACAGAAGTACGACGGCTATCGCTTTACCGAGGTTCCTATAGAAATCTACAACCCATTCAGTCTGATAAAGGCATTCCAACAGGGAAAGGTGGGCAACTTCTGGTTTGAGAGCGGTACTCCGACATTCCTCATCCGCCAAATGAAACATTTTGGGACGGACATCATGTCGCTCGACAGCATGGAAGTGTCTGCCGATGCCTTCGACAAGCCGACCGAGGCAATGGAAGACGCACTGCCCCTGCTTTATCAGAGCGGATACCTGACCATCAAGGACTACGACCGCGAGACGGAAGCCTACACCTTGGGTATTCCGAACGGGGAAGTGCGCATTGGCTACACCCAGGGACTGTTACCTGCTTATATTGGCCTGAGGAGCAGCGATGTTCAGATGGGCTTCGCCATGAAGTTCTGGCGCGCGCTGAAGAAGGGCGACATCGATCAGGCCATGCGCGACATGCAAGCCTACCTTGCTGGAATCCCCTACGTGGAAGGCTTCAAAGAGAAACTGAAAGACGTGGCGAACAAGGAGGGCTTCTATGAATACACGATGTACCTTATTTTCTCCATGCTCAACGTATATGCCCGCACTCAGGTTAAATGTGCGGGTGGGCGCGTGGACATGGTGGTATGGATGTCCGATGCCATCTACGTCTTTGAGTTAAAGGTCAATGATACGGCGGAAAACGCCCTTAAGCAGATTGATGACAAGAGTTATGCCATCCCTTACACGACAGATGGTCGGAGGGTGGTAAAGGTTGGCGTCAGCATGAACGCTGACACTCGCATGGTGGAGAACTGGAGAATCTCAGTTTATCCAAAGTAGGTCGTTATACCGAAACATTTTTTTCTAAAAACAACTCTAACAACTGGAACAACTTCAGACGGTCTAACGACCGTTCGAGGTTTACGTATCGTAAGTCTATTGTTTACGGATCGTAAGTCGGCAGTTCCCAGCACACCGGTAGTCCGCTCCGAGCACTCTCCCATTCCGCTCGGAGCACACCGACATTCCGCTCCGAGCAAACCGGCAGTCCGCTCCGAGCGCACCCATCGCCACTCAATAACTGTTAGACAAGTTGCAGCACATGCTTGGATGTACCCTGCAATAAGCAATAAGGCGTGGCAGCAACATTTTTCCCCTGAATTATTTGCGTATTTCAATTTTTTTGCGTACTTTTGCAACCGACTCGGATAGTCCGCAAGGGCGTGCGGGTCGAATCTTAGTGGAAAAAGGACGTTTACGAACGTTATCTTCTACATCCGAATCTCGCAAATTCATGTCCAGAAGATACGCAACCGAAGCGTCCACTTTGAGTGTATTGTACCCTGTCCATGCTCTTATGGATACTGCAATATATCTCGGCGTGGGCTATCTCGAGTTGCTTATCCTGGACAAGGCAATGCGAGAGCCCGGATGTGGGATAAGCGAGCAGTAGAGCACCCACGTCTTTCCGTTTATCATCTTAACCGCTGAATCCGGGTGGCTATAGGCAGAAAAGTTTTAATAGTTATGTATAGTCAAGAAAGTAAGCTAAGACCTGTTTTGTTCGCTCTTGGTTACGAACAATTCATTCCTAACGATGACAGCGGCCAGAAAGGAAATGAGGAATCCTCTCGACAGAGGGAGGGTAGATTCTACGGATTAGCTAAAGTAGAAGAGCAAAGTGCCCAATCGGGTAGGTTCAGAGAAAAAACCGTTGCTGTAGTTGAAGATATACAAACGGGGAAATTGCATTTTGTTGATTTGGAATTAATGCACTTTACGGACAACAAATAAGCGAGGATATAAAGAGAGCCATCGTCGTGTCAAGAATCTATGAATTATTGACGAAAATGGCCAATGCTATGAATCAACTTATTTTGACATACCTAGGAATATATGTAACTACTCAGCACCTAGTGCATGAGTAGTTGCCTTACTGTTGTACGACAGCAAGAATCGCATTGAATTTGGAATTGCCATTCTTCATGGCAGTTTCTGCTATGGAGTGTAGCTTGGCAAAATCGTCAGCTCCTCCATCTGTGCGGAAGCACCCGCTGACTTTCTGTTTTATTTTAATTTTCCTCACACCTCTCTCACTTGCATTATTCTCGTAGGGTACATGCGGGTCAGTGAGG
>JAFPZD010000205.1 GCA_017417465.1 Prevotella sp.
TCGGCTTGTTCTTGGAAGGCACGACCGTCGGCAGAAAGCCAATAGTGGCCGTGCTCATCGCCAACCAGACGAGCCTGAATGGTGGTGCCATCGGCAAGGGTGATGGTTTTCACTTGCCCAGGTCGGGCAGGAATGGCGATAGCCGTCACCGATATCAAAAACAGCACGAGGCTGAGAAGACTCTTTTTCATATCAAAACACATTTTATTTCAATACGATCTTTTTCCTATTTACGATATAGATGCCCTTAGCGGCTGACGAACGCTGTGTTGGAGTGAGTTCTCCTGCAGTTCGAGTGGAGACACGCTGGCCAGAGATGTTATAGACAGAGCCAGAGCCGTTAAACGGTTGCGAAACGCCCATATCCATCATGTTCACCGCTGCATCAATCTTCTCGCTGATAACGATGGTGTAAGATGCAGACCCCTCAAAGAATTCATCGTCGCCAGGGAATGTGGCCGTAATCACCACTTCGCCTTTCTCATCGCCAATGAAGACACCACCCGTTTCTGCATCGACAGTAGCCAGAAGCTCGTTGCTTGATGTGTAAACAACCTCCAGGCCATTGGGGTTCAGCAACTCCGGGCCTTTGAAGCCGCCAACGCCAGCCTCCGTCTCAACCGTGCTAACGGGGAATGCCAGTTCAGGATCCTTTAGAACAACTGGCTCTGGAGCTTTCTTGACGTAGAACACCAGGTTACGTTGGTTGTTGGGGTAACAGCCAAAGGAGTTCACCGATGCTGAAGGATTATACTGCAAGCAGATATTGGCCTGTCCATAGGCAGCGCACTTGATCATCTCACTGGTGATGGTCCATAGCGAATGCTTACCATTAGGAGCAGAGGTCTCAGAAAGCGTTCCGGTAGTTCCTTCAAACGTAAGATACTGGTCGCCGTCGAGAACATACCAAGCTCCGTCGCCTCCAGCCTTTAACTTGAGCTCGCGAGCTTCGCCACCCGTATTGTCGATGGTATATCCGTCGATGGCTATCTTTGCGGGACGCCCATAAGTAGACGAGTTTTTCTGCTTCATGCCCGAGAAGGCAACGGCTGTTGAGTCTGACGACTCATAGACGAGCACATAAGTATCGGCCTCATTAAACTGCGAATCGTTTTTCACACGAACAAAATCACCACTGCCCGTGATAGGATAGGGGTCGTAGATATCATTTTCGTTAGCAAACGAAAATGAGATTGTGCCATTGGTCTCAGCAATATCATAGACCTTCTTGTTGAGCATGGTCGTTCCACCAAGGTTCTTATTGTACAGCGTAGCAGCAGGACTGGTCTCGTTGCCGAAACTATTGTTTGACCCAGAAGGATAGGTGTCGCTCTTCATTCCATCGAAGGAATAATAGCGTGAACCGTAATAAGTCGTGGATTCGTACTGGCCGTCGGCAGGAATCCATGTCATACGCTGGTGGCCGGGAGCATTGTTCGGACTGTTCGCACGCCAAACAGAAGCTTTATAGTCTACATGCAGGATGAGAAGTCCATGACCGGGAATGCCTTGGTCCCAACCGATGTGCTGGCGATTCTCGAGCAGGAAGTATTCATCGGGATGGCCATCGTTATACATGATGTAGGCGTTGCCACCATCCTGCAGGGCCTGCATGCCCTCAATCGTCATGGAGTCGGTCAGCACAATCGGCTCGAGCCAACCTGCCACCCAACGCTCATAGCTCGTATAGCCGGCAGGGCAATAGCCGTCGCCATTATAACTACCAGAGTCCATCAGGTCCCAATAGCTCATGCCCTGTCCACCGCTATAGTCGGTGTCGTAGAAGTCGGGATAGCCCAGGCAATGACTGAACTCGTGACACATCGTGCCAATGCCGTTGATGTCACCCGTCTGTCCGTTGAGTTCTCCGCCACAGGCGTAGGTATTGATGCGCACGCCATCGAGTTGGAGTGAGGAACCCGTGGCCGATCGCAGATCCCAGGCATGCGGCCAGATGGTATCATCGGCACCGCCATCGGCCTCGCCCTTTCCAGCATAAACGAGATAGACCTGGTCTACCTCTCCATCGCCGTCCCAGTCGTAGTCGGCATAGTTCACATAGCTATCGGCTAACTGACAAGCCTCACGGGCCATTGCACCTGCTCGCATATCGTCGCCCTGACTGTTGTTGCGGCCGTAGTAAGACTGCGTGTTCGACACGGTGACGGGACCA
>JAFPZD010000206.1 GCA_017417465.1 Prevotella sp.
AGCGGCGACAGCGTGGACGTGGGCACGCCCCTGCTGCGCCTCGACTTGCAATCCGCTGAGACCGACTACTCCAAGGCTCTCGACGAGCGCGAGATACGCCGCCAGCAGACCGCCCAACTGAAGGCCAACGTAGAGACGCAACTCTCCGACCGCCGGATGCAGATTGAGGTGAAGGAGATGGAACTCTCGCAACTCGAAGCCCAGCTGCGCAACGAACTCTACCTCGACAGCCTCGGCAGCGGTACCCGCGACCGTGTGCGTCAGGCCGAGACGACATTAAAAACCGCCCAAATGCAACTCTCGCAACTGCGCCAGCAGTACCAGAACGAACAGCGCGTGCGGCAGGCCGACCTCCGTATGCAGCAACTGCAGAACGGCATCTTCGAGAAGGGACTCGACGAGAAGCGCCGCACGCTCGACGACGCCAAGATACGCTCGCCGCGCCGTGCCACGCTCACCTACATCAACAGCGAGGTTGGCAGCACCATCGGCGCAGGCCAGAAGATCGCTGTGGTCAGCGACCTCTCACACTTCAAGGCCGAGTGCGAGATCTCCGACAGCCACAGCGAGCGCGTCCGCGTCGGCGGTGCCGTCATCCTGCGAATCGGCAAGGAGCGCCTCACGGGCATTATCAACACCGTCACGCCCCTGAGCCAGAGCGGTGCCATCACCTTCACCGTCGTGCCCGACAATATGTCGCACCCGCGCCTCCGCTCCGGCCTCCGCACCGAAGTCTTCGTCATCACCAGCATCAAGGACGACGTGCTCCGCATCCGCAACGGCTCCTTCTACAGCGGCCCCGGCGACTACACCCTCTTCGTCCTCGACGGCAACATGCTCCATCCCCGCCAAGTCCGCCTCGGCGAGTGCAACTACGACTACATCGAGGTCGTCAGCGGTCTGGAATCTGGCGAGCAGGTCATCGTCAGCGACATGACGAAGTATAAGGGGAAGGAGAAACTGAAAGTTCAGTAAAGAACTAAAAAACATGGTTAAAGAACTGCAAATGTCAGGCAAATGTCAGTTTGTATCTGTCTGAATTACAAAAGAAATCAGTAACTTTGCCCCATGATAAGTAAACTAATGCACAAAGTGAATATGAAACAAAGTATCATCACCCTATTCCCGACGTTCCGTCGCCTACCCGTAGCCTTTCTGCTCTTGCTCACCGCTGTCAGCGGGTGGTCACAGCAGGTATGGACCAACCCCGGCTATCGTAACGAACCGCACGGTTTCCAGTTTGATGTCAACGAGGTGGAGTTCCGGCCTGACGAGACGGTGCTGCACATCACCGTCAGGAACCGCCCTAACGCCAGGTTCTCCTTCAGAAAAGGCACTGCGCTCAAGACGGAGGACGGCCAGTCGTACACCATCACCAGCGCGAAGAAGACACGCGACGGCGAGACAGACCTTGCACTTGACAACTATATAGCCATTTCAGCATCGGGCAAGACCGACGTGGCCCTGCACTTCCAGCCGTTGCCCCAAAGCGTCAGGCAGTTTGACCTTGTAGAAGGTTACGCCCGCAACTTCTTTAAGATATGGGACATTACTGACCCTGCCTACAAGAAGCAGGCGTCGCTCTTTGGCAGCAGCTGGCGCAACGTGGAGACGGGCGAATGGGTTATCAGTCTCTTCAGTGACAAAGCCATATATAATAATAAGGTATGGCAGTATGGCAAGAAGACGGACAAGAAACTGGTGTTATCTTCTGGAAAAGAAAAGATAACCGTCTCAGTCGGCAAGGAGAAAGACGGCAAGCGCATATTCAATATCGGCGGCAAGAAGCTGACGCTCGCAGCCATTTCCACCGACGCCATCAGCGACTACCCTGTGGCCGACAGTACCGCCTTCAGCGCCGAATTGAGAGAGGGCAACGCCATCGTGAGCGGATGGCTGAGGTACCCCAAGGAGATGCTGCAAAACAGTTTGACCATCGAGGCTACATACGGCAACATCGCCACCGACGACTATGCACACGTCTCTACCCCCGTTGACTCTCTCGGCCGGTTCGAGTTGAGTGTGCCGCTGGTTGGCACACAGGGAGTCTCCCTGATTATACGGACCAGAGAGAACGAGACGGTTGACGGTGTCGGCGTCGTACTGACGCCAGGCGAGAAGTATTTCATGCTGAAAGACTTCAAGTCGTCGCAGACGCTCTTTATGGGCGACGACGCCCGACTGCAGAATGAGTTGCAGACAGACAGCCCTGGCCTGGACTATGTCGGCTTTATCGACAACCCGGTGAGCGATGACTCCGTGAGGGTCATGGCACAGCAGTGGATACACAGTTATGAGCGATGCGTGGCCCAGACCAATGATTTCCTGGCTCAGCACCCCAACCTGAGCAAGCGCTTTCGTGACTTTATCCGCGAGAGCCGGCGCATCGATGTATGCCGTGAGATACTGATGATGCACTATGAAACCTATAGTCGCCTATTGCCAACCAACATCATGCAGTGGGTAGAAGAGCACTCGGCTGTCGATACTTCACTGCCCGTCAACCTCATTAGCGGAATGGCCTCGATGCTGAGATACAAGCGCGAGTGCTATATTTGGGCTGACCCACGAATCAATCTGTTGCGGTGGAGAGCATCCGTCCTGCCTTGGCTTGAGTCGAAAGGTATGCTTCGTCTCAGCGACGAGGACCATGTAGCCATCAGCCAGGTTGAGCAGATGAACAGGGAGATCTTCGCTCTTTATACCCGGATAAAAGACCGCAGCGTGCTTAATGACTCCATCAGTGGTGTTGCGGAGAAATACCTGGAGTATGTCGATGCGGTTAATAAAATCCAAGAGAGTGCTGACTACCAGAAGGCACTAAACACACTGTGCATTGGCGGTGAGCAGGGTATTGCCAATGCCATCATCGACTCGCTTTGCACCGACCCGCTCGTCAACAGCCTGCACCATGCGCAGATACTCAACGAGTATATTGACCATGAGAGATGTGCGCTACCGGAGGAACTGGAGCCTTACATCGCACTCATCAAGGAGCCGTTCTTCAGGGATGTCATCAACAAGAAGAACGACTACTACAAACAACTGATGAAGGAAAAGGAAGAGGCAGTGAATCGTGTCATCCATCCGTCATCGGATGTAGAGGGACTGACCGACGGCAAGGCTATTATCGACAAGATAGTCGAGCCCTATCGGGGTAAGATTGTGTATCTTGACATCTGGGGCACTTGGTGCTCTCCATGCAAGCGCAAGTTGAGCGAGTCGCACAAGCTCAAGGCCGAGCTTGAAGACTATGACATTGTATATCTCTACTTAGCCAACCGTTCGCCCGAAAAGTCGTGGAAGAATGTCATTGCAGAGTATAACCTCACCGAGTCCAACTGTGTTCACTACAACCTGCCAGCCGACCAGCAGCACGCCGTTGAGCAGTACGTCGGGCTGACAGGCTACCCCACCTACCGCCTTTTCGACAAGCAAGGACGCATGCATCACCTCAACTGGCTCGACGACGAAAACCTGCCCGTGTTCAAAAAGAAACTTGATGCGATGGAATAACAATTGGAAATGAAATAGAATCAAATGAACAAACAAACCATCATCACCATCCTGCTCGCCCTCGTCGCCATGACTGGGCTGGCACAGACAAAGACAGCAACCATCACGGGTTATTCGCCCGCATTGAAGGACGGCACTGTCGCAGAATCTTCTATCGACAATGTGCGCGTAGCATCTGACACCGTACAGAGTGGACACTTCACCCTGA
>JAFPZD010000207.1 GCA_017417465.1 Prevotella sp.
AGTGACAAGTGGCACAAGCGTGACAAAGAGTATCAATTTGAAACCATATAGCCTGGGTTCAGCAGAGTTTGAATTCAACAACATCACCTACGGAAAAGAATATGACATTGAAGTCCGTTATAATGCCTTTGGTGAGCAGGTAGGCGATACGTTGAGTCTCTATGGCTATGGTGTAAATCCCGTGAAGGGAGCACTCGTTTATGGTGAATCTTCTTATCTGCTCATCGACGACAGCGTTTCAACGTGGAAGCCCATCCCCGACGATGCACTCTATGTTGATGCACGTATGTCTGACCATGCAGCAAGCATTGTGCCAGGAAACAATCCGAATACGGTCTATCTGCTTGCCGAGGGCTCGCAAGTGCCTACCAGTCTGGAAGGAAAGAACGTCGTCATCGGCACCAACTGTGCTGAGTTGAAACTCGAGGACGGCTATGGGTTCTTCACACCTATCGACTTCACTGCTCAAAAGGCCAGCTATCGTCGTACGTTCGTCAATGGCAACGATGGAACAACGGGCAACTGGGAGACATTGCTGCTGCCATTCGATGTCACTAGTGTCACCAAAGACAATGGAACACCGCTCAGCTGGTTCACGAACCTATCGCAACACGGCAAGAACTTCTGGATCTATCGTTTCGCCGACGAAGATGAGAACAACACCGCTATTTTCAACTGTCCCGAATCGGCCACTACGCTCGCAGGTCTGACACCTTACCTGATCACCGTGCCTGCACAAAGCCCGAAGTGGAGCAATAAGTGGGTGCTTACAGGCAAGGAACTCACCTTCTCGGGCGAAAACGTAACGGTGAAGTCTTCAGGCAAGTCAGTCACCACACTGGGTGCAGCCAAGAAGTTCGATTTCATCGGCCATACCTACACTGCTGAAACCAACCAGATCTACTATCTCACAGAGGCTGGTGATCGCTTCGAAAACAGCCACAACGCTTGGGCCCTGCTCGATCCGTTCCGCTGCTACTTCGTGGGTTACTTTAACAACGAGGCTCTTACCGTCAAGATGCGCTTCGGCGATAACGAGAGTACAGGCATTGAAGAGACGATGGCCGATGACGACGAGCCTACCGCCGTTGCACCGATCGTCTACACGCTCGACGGTAAGGCTGTTGGCACCGACGTGAAGCAGCTGCCCGTTGGCACGTATGTCACGAAGGGTAAGAAGTTTATGGTGAACAAATTCACCCCGTCTTTCCCGAAACTCAAATAAGAGCCTATCCCCAATCCCTCCCATAGGGTAGGGGAGTTTGAGGACGAATCATCAGGAGCAGTTGCGCAGCCGTGCAGCTGCTCCTTTTTTGTGGCGTTTTGCTTTTTTTGGGGGGGGCGTTTTGCTCTTTTTTAGGTGGCGTTTTGCCCATTTGGCTCACCTGAAACGTTAATAGATGATAATTCTTGCATGTCGGCACTTTACCTTTCACGCGCGCACGCGTCTAATGAAAACACAAAACCTAAATTACTCATGATGAAGGAAGATTCAATTTTGCGGGTAGGAATCATCGGCACCGGATGGATTGCCGAGAAGGCTGCTATTACCCTTAACGGACTGCCGACATGCAAGGCTTATGCCGTGGGTTCGCGAACGAAAGAGAAGGCAGTGGCGTTTGCTGCCAAGTGGAACATCGAGAAGGCCTACGGCTCATACCAGGGACTCATCGACGATCCCGACGTCGACCTCGTCTACGTGGGCACGCCTCATTCCCATCACTACGATGTGACGCGTGCAGCGCTACTGGCCGGCAAGCCTTGTCTGGTGGAGAAAGCCTTCATGGCCAATCATCGGCAGGCAGCCGACATCGTCGCTTTGGCTCGCGAGCGCAAGGTCTTCCTGGCTGAGGCCATCTGGACGCGCTACCAACCCGCCGTGTCGATGGTGCGCGAGCTCATCAGCAGCGGTCGCATCGGACAACCTCGCCTGCTCACGGCCACCCTTGGCTACTCCATGGGCGAGAAGCCCCGCATCATGCGTCCCGACCTCTGTGGTGGCGCCCTGCTCGACCTGGGCGTCTATGCCCTGAACTTCACGCGCATGTTCTTCCCCGCCGACATCGTCAGCATGCAGAGC
>JAFPZD010000024.1 GCA_017417465.1 Prevotella sp.
ATTGTTGGCCAGCACCTGCTCGATGAGCTGCTGCAGCAGCGGGTCAGTGAAAAACTCGCGCCACGACATCTGTGCCATCGACTGTTCGCCACTGGCTTGTTTCACGTCCTGGCTGCTGCCAAAGGCATCAGCAGGTGTCGGCGTCTTCTGCTCGTACTTATTATAGATGCCGCAGCCCGTGAGCGTCATACCCACGGCTGCGACGATGATGATATTCTTTATTTTCATAATTGTTCCGATATTTCGATATTCCGATATTCCGATAATTCGTTATTTAGTTATAACGACATCCTCATTCTCACTTTTCATCTTCGGAGCCCCTTGGAACTTCTCGTGCAGACTCTGGAACACGATGAAGAAGGCGGGCACCACGAAGAGCAGGGCCACGGTGCCGACGCTCATACCGCCGATGACACCGAGGGCGAGGGCACGGTTACCGTTGGCACCGGCGCCACCCGTGATCACGAGGGGAATCATACCGATGATCATCGTGGCCACCGTCATCAGGATGGGGCGCAGACGCTCCTTGCAGGCCTCGAAGGCGGCATCGCGGATGCTCATGCCCTGAGCGCGGCGCTCGGTGGCGAACTCGGTGATCAGGATGGCCGTCTTGGCCAGCAGGCCAATCAGCATGATGACACCCGTCTGCAGGTAGATGTTGTTGTCCATGCCGGGTATCTGCTTGATATAGCCAAGATAGGCGAACACGAAGGCACCCATCAGACCGAACGGCACGCTGAACAGCACGGCCCACGGTGTGAACCACGAGTTGTAGAGCGAAGCCAGGATAAGGTAAATCAGGATGGCGCAGATGAGGTAGATGAGGGCCGTGGCATTAGAGCCGGAGGTCTCCTCCACCTCGCGCGACATGCCGCTGTATTCAAATGTGGCGGATTTTGGCATCTCCTCCTTGAACACCTCGGCGATGACCTTGTGGACGTCACCCTCGGTGTAGCCGGCACCGGGCGACACGTAGCAAGTGATGCTCTGCATCAGGTTGAAATGCTCGATATTCGACGGACCCACAATCTCCTTCAGCGAGACGAACTCGGAGATGGGGGCCATCTTGCCACCCTTCACCTGCACGAAGATGTTCTGCAGGGCCTGCGGGTCGAGACGGTATTCGGGCGAAGAAGAAGCCATGATGCGGTAGACCTTACCAAACTGGTTGAAGTTGCCGATATACGCACCGCCGCAGAAGGCACCGAGCGTATTGAGCACGTCGGCAGGTGATACGCCGGCGCGGTCGCACTGGGCGGCATCGACATCGACCTGATACTTCGGGAAACGCTCCGAGTAGGTGGACATGGCAGAGGATATCTCCGGACGCTCTGACAGCTTGGCCAGGAACTGCTCCGTCTGCTTGGCAAACTCCGACAGGTTGCCGTCCGTGGGATCCTCCACAATCAGCGTGATGTCGTTACTCGTACCATAGCCAGGAATCTGAGGCATCTGGAAGGGCAGCACACGCACGTCCTTGATGTCCTGACAGTCAAAGTAGAAACGATACCTAATGAATTCTATATAGTGTTCCATACCAGGACGTTCATCCCAGTTCTTCATTCGCAGAACCATCGTGGCATAGTTGGAGCCGGCACCAGAATACATACCGTAGCCGCAGCATACAGCAAAGCTCTCCAGCTCTGGAATCTGCTTGGCCTTCGCCTCCACCTTCTTCACCATCTCGCGGGTCTGCTGCAGCGTGGCACCTTCAGGACACTGCACTTCGACCAGCAGCACGCCCTGGTCCTCCTGAGGCACGAGGCCGGAGGGCAGGCTCTTCATGAAGAACACCAGCAGCACGGCAGCAGCAGCTAGCAGGCCCCACGACAGGATGGGGCGCTTGATGAACTTCTGAACGGCACGGCTATACTTATTATATATAGCACTGTAGCTGGCCTCGTAGGCTTTCTTCGTGTAGTAGGTCAGACCCTTGCCTTCCTTCTTGCCTTCCGTGACGCGCATCATAATGGCGCAGAGGGCAGGACAGAGCGTCAGGGCCGAGATACACGACAGACCGACTGACGAGGCAATCGTCACACCAAACTGTGTGAAGAACGTGCCCGACGTGCCGGGCATGAACATCACAGGCACGAACACGGCCATGAATACCAAGGTACACGATACGACGGCCACCGACACCTCGTTCATGGCCTGACGGGTGGCCTCGCGGGCATCGCTGATGCCGCCCTCCATCTTCGCCATGACGGCCTCTACCACCACGATGGCATCGTCCACCACCGTACCGATGGCCAGCACCAGGGCGAACAGCGTCAGGATGTTGAGCGAGAAGCCTGCCATCGACACGATGGCAAACGTGCCCAGCAGTGACACGATGATGGAGATAGAAGGTATAATCGTGGCCTTGAAGTTCTGCAGGAAGAAGAACACCACGAGCACCACCAGGATAATGGCAATGACGAGCGTCTCCACCACATTGTGGATGGCGGCGAACAGGAAGTCGTCGCTGGTCATCAGGGTCACGAACTCCAATCCGGCAGGCATCGTAGCCTTCACCTCTTCAAACGTCTTGTTGATGCTGGCGTTCACCTCCGTGGCGTTGGAGCCGGGGGCGGCGAACACCATGAACATAGCACCGGGACGGTCCTGGATGTTCGAGGTGAAGTTATAGCTCATGGCACCTATCTTCACCTCGGCCACGTCGCTCAGGTGCAAGATGCCGCCGCCGCTGGTGCGCAGCACGATGTCGTCGAACTCCTCGACGCTCTTCAGCGTACCCTTGTACTGCATGGAGTACTGGTAGGAGTTCTCCGACAGTTCGCCCAACGTACCCACAGCCGCCACGAAGCTCTGTCCGCCGATGGCAGCGAAGATGTCGTTTGGCGTCAGGCCGTACTGGGCCATCACGTCGGGCTTGAGCCAGATGCGCAGGGCGTAGGTGTTACCCAGGCTCTGCACGTTACCCACACCGGTGATACGCATCAGGCGCGGCTTGACGTTGATGTCGACATAGTTCGACACGAAGTCCTCGTCGTACTTGCCGTCGGCACTCCTCACGGCGAAGATGCGCAGGATGTTGTTCTGGCGCTTCTCCACCTTCACGCCGACTTTGGTCACGTCGGCAGGCAGCAGCGCCTGGGCACGGGTGACGCGGTTCTGAACGTTCACCGTCGCCATGTCGGGGTCGGTGCCCTGCTTGAAGTAGACGTTGATTTCCACCTCACCGTTCGACGATGCCTTGGAGGTCATGTAGGTCATGTCGTTCACACCGTTGATGGCCTCTTCCAGAGGCTGGATGACTGATGTCATGACCGTCTTCTCGTCGGCACCGGTATAGCTGGTCGTGACATTCACCGTAGGCGGCGCGATGTCAGGATATTGTTCCACTGGCAGCGTGCTCATCGAGATATAGCCCACCAGTGCTATCACAATCGAGATGGCACAGGCCATCACGTATCTGTTGATGAAAATATTGTTCTTCATACTTTTGAAATTTTGAATTTGGAATTTAGAATTTTGATGTATTCTCGCTTTGCTGCGAGTAAGATGTTCGAATTTAGAAGTTTACTTCGTACCTTTTTACTTCTTACTTCCAACTCGGCAAAGCCGACACATCCAACTTCCTACCTCCTACTTCCTACTTCTTACTTCTAACTCGGCAAAGCCGACACATCCAACTTCCTACTTCCAACTTCCTACTTCTTATTTCCTACCTCTTCGGGGAACAGCACCTTCTGCCCCTCCATCACGTTGTTGGCGCCCGTGGTCACAATCTGGTCGCCCTCGCTTAGGCCGCTGGTCACGATGAATTCCTTACCGTTGCCAGTGTCCTCGGTCGTCACGTCGACGGCAGTCGCTGTGCTGTCGGCCTGCACCTTATACACCTGCGACTTGTCCTGCAGACGAACCACTGCAAACTGTGGAACTACCAGTACGCCACTCTCGGCGAAAGGCATCACGATAGTACCCTGGATGCCGGAATACAGATGGCCTTCGGGGTTGGGGAACGACACCTTGGCCGTGAGCGAACCGGTGGCGGAATTCACGATACCCGTCACGCTGACGACACGACCCTTGTGGGGATACTCCGTACCGTTCTTCATGACAAACGTGGCCTCGGGCAGCTTGGCAATATGCTTCTCCACATCCGATGCCTTCACGCCCTCCTTCACCATCTCCTCGATAACGGACTCCGTCAGCGAAATCTCCGCGTACATCGTCTTGTTGCCGCTCAGCATGGTGAGCTGCGCAGCGGGCGACACCTGGTCGCCGACTCGAACGGGAATCTCGCCAATGATACCCGACACCGTGGCCGTGATGGTGCAGAAGCCGAGGTTCACCTTGGCACGGTTCACCGACGCACGGGCCTGAGCCACGGCGGCCTGAGCCTGCTTGTACGAGTTCTCCGAATTATTCAGCATGTAGCTGCTCACGATTTTCTTGTCAAACAGGTTCTTGTTCGACTCGTACTCCAGCTTGGCCGAGTTCTCCGAAGCCAGGGCGGCCTGCAGGTTGGCCTGTGCTGCCTCTAACTCCAAATGGGCGTTGCGGGAGTCGATCATAAAGAGCGTCTGTCCCTGCTTCACCTGCTGACCCTCGGTCACACAGATTTTCATCAACTGGCCGCTCACCTGTGGTGTCACCGTCACGTCGTTCTGACCCTTCATCCTGGCACTGAGCCTGATGGGAATCTCAATGTCTGATTTCTTCACTGTCATCGTCTCGTACGATGATTCTGTCATCTTGGGCTCGTCAATCTTACACGAGGTAAACGTGACTGTCACTGCAGCCACGGCTAAGCCCCATTTTATTACATCTTTCTTTCTCATGTTGTTTGTTTTGAATTGTATATTTACAGTTTTTTTGTTCTTTCCGCGGGGATGAGCTGCAGGACGACGTATTCGGAGCGGGTGCCGATGCGGAACTTGCCGCCCCAGATGCCGAGACCGCTACTGACGTAGTAGCGGGTGCGGCCACGGCGATACGGACCGAAAGCGCATTCGAAAAGGGCGTCGGTCATCCATGAGGCGGGCCATACCTGACCGTGGTGGGTGTGACCCGCAAGCTCGAAGTCGGCACCCACTTGTTCTGCCTCCTCGAGGTGATAGGGCTGATGGTCGAGGACGATGACATAGCGGTCACGAGGCGGCGACGGCAGGAGGTCGCTCAAAGCAACACGGCGATAGTTGGAACGGTCGTCGCGACCTACGAGCAGCAGAGGTCCGACCTCAGCCGTATCATCGCGCAAGAGATGGATGCCCGCCTGCCTGTAGAAAGTCATAGAACCATTAGCGCCCGAGATGTACTCATGATTGCCGAGACAGGCGTAGACGGGAGCCTGCAGACGATGGAACTCCTCGGCCATCTGCTCCTCCTCGAGGGGACGCAGGCTGCGGTCGATGATGTCCCCCGCAATCAGCACGACATCAGGCTGTTCGGCATTGATGAGACCAATCCATCGCGCCAACTCGCGACGACGGTTGTGATAGCCAAGATGCCAGTCGGACGTCATGACGATGCGCATTGGCCGCACTTGCCCCTCGGCATCCGTGAACATAGCCGTGAGCAGCTTGTCAGTAGTCAGTTCCTCACGCGCGCGTACCTTATTTATATAATGGAAATAGCCGTAGGCAAAAACGGCGATGATCAATCCCGCTACAGCCGCCGTGCCCGTCCAGCTGCTCCGCAAGAGGTGAGCGGGGATGACGTGGCAGAGGCGCAGGAGGTCGAGCACGAGCCAGAGCATCAGCAGGTAGAGCACAATGATGACCCACGACGTGCCGACATGATAGACAGCCGTAGCCAGAGGCATCGGCAGCACATCGAGTTGCGGCATCACCGAGAGGAAGAACAAGCCGAAGGCAACGGTCATCAGCACGACCACGAGCAGTTTAGCCCACACAGGCAAAGGCAGCAACTGCCAAGTGCGCCACATCACGTAGGCCTGCGCCAGCACGGGCAGCGTCAAGATCAGGAAGAAAAGGTATCGCATGAAAAAAACAAACTTATGACTTTGGAAAGTAAATGCGGAGAAAGACTCTTCTTGACTTTGGAAAGTAAATGCGGAGTAAATACGGAGTAAATCAGTTCAGTAAATATATTTTTCTTGGATAAAATTTACTCCGTATTTACTCCGCATTTACTTTCTATGTCAAAAACGCTCCGAATTTACTTTCTATTGTCAGAAAAACGCTCCGCATTTACTTTCCTCATCGGGTCTTACTCCCAATAGAGGATTTCGCGGTTGATGTTCCACTTGTGGTCCTTCGGGAAGTCGTCGCCCTCCCAGGCCTTCTTGGAAGTCCACTTCTCAGGGGCATCCGTCCAGAACGGATTGTCGGCGGGCAGGCCGAGCGGCATGAAAGCCAGCGACGTCATGTAGAGCGAACCGTTGTTGGTGTACCAGTCGGCCACATTAGGATGCGACCCTACGAAACCGATGGTCAGGTAACCATCCTCGGTGAAGTTGCTCTTACCCTTGCCCTCGAACATACGCTTCATGACAGCCGTGATGCCAGCACGCACCTGTCCGTTGGAGAGTTCCTTGGGCAACGTCTTCTGCCAGGCAAGCATGGCCAGCGGCTGCAGGACGGCCAGGCGATAAGGGATGCTCCGACCGACGACGGGGAATGTGCCTTCGGGCGAGATGAAACGCTCGAGGATGACGCCGTACTTCTGCATGCGCTCCGTGACGACGCCGAGACGGCTCTTGGCACCATTGCGCTTGTCGCCATGCGAACGGATGAGGTACGTATTGTTGGGCTGCTTGGCAGCTACCATCTGCAAGCACTCGACGTACATCGGCTGGATGACGTAGGCGTTATAGTAATCGAACGCGAACGAGGGGCCGTCGCTGTATAGGCCATCGCCAATGTACCATTCCTCGACCTTGCTCATGGCCATCTTGATGCGGAAAGCATCGTACGGACCACCGGCGTACATGAGGAAGGCCTCTTCCATACCGACGAACAGGAGCCAGTTGGTGTAAGGCGGGTCGTAGCGGCGCAGGCCCTGCAACTCCTTGAAGTAGCGATGTTTGGTCTCCTCGGAGAGGGGTTCCCAGAGCGCCTTATAACCGCGGAAGAGACTCTCGACGACGTAGGCAGCATCCACAAGGGTCTGCCCCCCACTCGACCACCCAAGATAGTCGGGACTCTCAGGATCGACGGCATTGGTATAGGCCTTGATGGCCCACTCACGCAGTTGCTTACGCTTGGCGCCTTCGGGCGTATCGTCGTCGGGGAGCGTCAGCCAAGGAGCGATGCCCGCCATCAGACGGCCGAAGCACTCCATGTAGGCCACCTTCTTGTCGCGATTGTCCCACGTAGGCGACAGTTCCAACTTCATATTCTTCTGGAGCGTGCCGTTGGCCATGTTCTCCAGCACGGGAGCCGCCATCGTGTAGGCCAGTTCAACCCAATAGGCACGATCACTCTGCCCGTCGCCCAGCGGGTTGGCAGACTGTTTCTTCGTCTTGGCAACGACAGGCATAGCCACCAAGAGGACGGCTATGACAAGGAATGAATATCTTCTCATAAATAGATGTATTTAGTTAGTTTATTGAAGTTTCGGAAGCTCAAACCCCGTAGGGGTGTCGGAATTTAGGCAGGGGTGAAGCGAAGCGAAACCCCTGCTCTCCGTTGACGGTTAACCAGAGTGCCGTAGGTACGACGGAGTGATTGAGATTATTCCGTCGCCCC
>JAFPZD010000208.1 GCA_017417465.1 Prevotella sp.
GACTGCTTGTCACCATGAACGGGGATACAGGTGGGGTGAATCTGAACGTAAGAGGGATTTGCAAAGTAAGCACCCTTGCGATAGCACTGAACGGCAGCGGTGCAGTTGCAACCCATAGCGTTGGTGCTCAAGAAATAGGTATTACCATAACCACCAGTAGCGATCACGACTGCATTGGCGCTGAAACGCTCCAGCTTACCGGTTACGAGGTTCTTGGCAATGATACCACGAGCGCGGCCATCAACGATGACCACATCCTCCATCTCGTAACGGGTGTAGAGCTTCACCTTCTTGGCCTGCACCTGTGCGCTCAACGAGCTGTAGGCACCGAGCAGCAGCTGCTGACCCGTCTGACCTTTGGCGTAGAACGTACGGCTGACCTGAGCACCACCGAACGAACGGTTGGCCAGCATGCCACCGTACTCACGAGCGAAGGGAACGCCCTGAGCTACGCACTGGTCGATAATATTGTTCGAAACCTCGGCCAGACGATAGACGTTGGCCTCACGAGCACGATAGTCACCACCCTTCACGGTGTCGTAGAACAAACGATAGACAGAGTCACCATCGTTCTGATAGCACTTGGCGGCATTGATACCACCCTGAGCGGCGATAGAGTGAGCGCGACGGGGAGAGTCCTGAATGCACAGGTTGATGACATTAAAGCCCATTTCACCGAGCGATGCAGCTGCAGAAGCACCTGCCAGGCCAGTTCCAACAACGATGACGTCGAGCTTCAGCTTGTTCTTCGGGTTGACCAGACGCTGATGAGCCTTATATTCCTTCCATTTCTCAGGTACTGGACCTGCGGGAATCTTTGAATCAATTACTTTTGCCATGATAATCTTCAATTTACAATTTTCATTTTTCAATTTTTAAGCGCAGCAGCCACCACAGCAGAGTGAGGGAGCACAACCAAAGGCGAATGCCAGCACAACCACGAGGAAGCAGAGCATGAGCAGGGTGACATAGATCAGACCGATAAGCTTCCAGCGGCAGAGCCAAGTCTTACCGCTCCAACCGAGGGTCTGCAAAGCTGACCAGAAACCATGGGAGAGATGGAACCAGATGGCCACAAGCCAGATAATGTAGATGACGACGAACACTGGGTTCGAGAATGTCACCTTGATCCACTCGAAGCCGTCGGTGGGGCTGATGGCGGGCATGGCACCAATAAGCTCGGCGAACATCATGTTGTACCAGAAGTTCCACAGGTGAATGAGCAGGCCGATGAGGATGATAAGCCCCAGCACAAGCATGTTCTTCGATGCCCACTCCACCTTGCCGGCGTTAACCGTCGTGGCCACCTCGTAGCGGTTGTCGCCACGGGCACGGCGGTTCTGTGCCGTCAGGATGAAGGCATAGACGATGTGAATCACTGCCAGGGCAGCCAAGCCAAGTGTTGCCACTACGGCATACCAGTTGGCGCCCAGGAATTCGCAAATCATGTTGTAAGCCTCGCCCGAGAACAGCGCGACAATGTTCATGCAACCGTGGAAAGTCAGGAACAAAATCAGCGCAATGCCCGTTACAGACATTACAACTTTTCTACCAATAGATGATTTTAATAACCACATAAATGAATGAAATTAAGTTAATTAACTGTTATTGTGAATTTATAGCTTCCAAGGTTTACTACCCTCACGGGCTCGACTGAGGTACTAACAAATAAGTATGGTGTACCTATTGCGGGTACAAAATTACTATAAAAATATGAAAAAACAAAGCTTTTTTCGAAAAAAATGCATTTAAAATGGAAACAAAGGCTTTTTCCGTTCTTGTTCATGATTCCAAATGAGGCGAGTGGCATATATCCGCAATCTCATGGATTGACGTGACCACATGGATGAATGAGCGCCACGGACGTCGCATCATGCCCTGCTGCTCCAAGTCGTCGAGCAATGCGATGAGCTTGTCCCAGCAGTTTTTAATATTATAGAGAATGATAGGCTTTCGGTGGTAGCCTAAGGTGACACACGAGCAGACCGTGAACAGCTCGTCGAGGGTGCCGATGCCGCCGGGCAGGACGATAAAGGCATCGCTCATGTCCATCATCAGCTGCTTGCGGTCGGTGAGGTCCTCGGTGGGGATGTGCACATCGAGAAACGGTGTCAGCCGCCCCATCTGCTCAATCTTCCGTGGTACCACGCCAATTATCCTTCCGCCGGCCTCCTTACAAGCCCAGCTAACAGCATGCATCAGGCCTGAATCGTGACCTCCGAATACGATGAAATGGGCATTTTTGGCACACCAGCGCCCCAATTCCTTGGCTCTCTCAATGTGCTCGACGTCGATGTTGTCGTTGGCCGAGCAGAATACACATATCTTCATTGCGTGCAAAGGTACAAAAAAAAATCAATACGCGCCCCTAAATCTCAAATTATTTTTGTACCTTTGCACCCGTATATGAAAACATTCGAAGAATTGGGCGTCTGTCAGGATATCCGGCAGGCCATTGAGGAGTTGGGATTTGTGCAGCCCATGCCTGTACAAGAGACGGTAATACCTTTTCTGGTTGAAGGACAGCGCGACGTCATCGCCCTGGCCCAGACAGGTACAGGTAAAACGGCGGCTTTTGGCATACCTCTCCTCCAGCAGCTTGACTTGTCGAGCCGCGATACACAGGTGCTTATTCTTAGCCCCACCCGTGAATTGTGCCTGCAGATAACCGACGACCTGCGCGACTTTTCAAAATATATGGACGGCGTCCATGTTGAAGCCGTCTATGGGGGCGCAGCCATCGAGTCGCAGATTCGAGCGTTGAAGAAAGGTGTGCAAATCATCGTGGCAACCCCTGGCCGTCTGATTGACCTTAAGAACCGTGGCTATGCTCACCTGGAGCAGGTGGCGAACATCGTGCTCGATGAGGCCGACGAGATGCTGAACATGGGTTTCTCCGACAGTATCAATGAAATCTTCGAGTCGCTGCCTTCTAAGCACACCACGCTGATGTTCTCTGCTACGATGAGTCGTGAAGTGGAGCGCATCGCCAAGCAGTATCTCCGCGACTACGAGACCATCGTTGTAGGTTCTCGCAACGAGGGCGCTGAAAACGTGAACCACGTCTATTATATGGTGCAGGCGAAGGACAAGTATCTCGCACTGAAACGTATTGTGGACTACTATCCTAAGATTTTCGCTATCATCTTCTGCCGCACAAAGATTGAGACGCAAGAGATTGCCGACAAGCTTATCAAGGATGGCTACAACGCCGAGTCGCTGCACGGCGACCTGTCACAGCAGCAGCGCGACCTCACGATGCAGAAGTTCCGACAGCACTTGACGCAGCTGCTTGTTGCCACCGATGTAGCCGCCCGTGGTCTTGATGTCGACGACCTGACGCATGTCATTAACTTCGGTCTGCCCGACGACATCGAAAACTACACGCATCGCTCCGGCCGCACTGGCCGTGCAGGCAAGAAGGGCACCAGCATCAGCATTGTCCACTCAAAGGAGAAGCACAAGATTCGCAACATCGAGAAGGAAATTGGCAAACAGTTTACCGAAGCTCCTATACCGAAGCCCGAGGACATCTGCAAGAAGCAACTTTACAAGGTGATGGACGAGATTGTCAAGACCGATGTTGACGATCAGGAGATTGCCCCGTTTATGCAGGACATCAGCCGCTACTTCGAGTACATCGACAAGGAGGAGATCATCAAAAAGATTGTGTCGATGGAGTTCGGACGCTTCCTGGCCTACTACGCCGATGCGCCGGAGATAGAGCCCGTCAAAGAGGAAAAGGGAAAGAGACGGGAGGAGCGCGGACAGACTGACCGGCAGAAACGCATGAACAAGGCGCAGCCCGGCTACACGCGGCTCTTCATCAATCTCGGCAAGCGCGACGGCTTCTACCCCGGCGAGCTGATGCAGACGCTGAACCGCTATGTGGGTGGTCGTCAGGAGGTAGGTCATATCGACCTGCTTGACACCATCTCTTATTTCGAGGTGCCGCAGAAAGATGCCGTAAAGGTGATGACGCAACTCACGGGAATCCGTTATCATGGGCGTCAGGTACGCTGCAACAGCGAGGACGACAAGGCTGCCCAACCCGCCAAGCGCCCAACCCCTCAAACTGCCAGGCGCCCGGCTCCCAAAATGTCCCAAAAGCCCGATTTCACCGATAGCAAACCCCAGCGCAAGAGTCGAAAGAAGGATGACTGGCGCACGCTGATGAACGGAAAACCTTTCGACCTGAGGGGTGACGAGCCAGACTTCACAGAAGAAGGGTGGGCCCGCCGCAAGCCAAAACGTAAGAAGTAATGTGGCTGATACTTGCATTTCTGTCGGCTGCGAGCCTGGGCGTGTATGACGCCCTGAAGAAGAAGGCGCTGAAGGGCAATGCGGTGATTCCCGTGCTGCTCCTGAACACCCTGTTCTCGTCGCTCATTTTCCTGCCGTTTGTGGTGCTCAGCGCTACCACAGACGTGCTCGACGGCACCCTGCTGCACGTAGCCAGCGGCGGTTGGGCGCAACACAAATACATTGTCGGCAAGGCACTCCTCGTGCTGTCGAGCTGGGTGCTTGGCTATTACGGCATGAAGCACCTGCCGTTGACTATCGTCGGCCCCATCAACGCCACGCGTCCCGTCATGGTGCTCGTGGGCGCTATGCTGCTGTTCGGCGAAAAGCTGAATGCGTGGCAGTGGGCAGGGGTGCTGCTGGCTGTCGTCAGTTTCTTCATGCTCAGTCGCAGCGGGCGTAAGGAGGGTATCGACTTCCGCCACGACCATTGGATTTACATGATTGTCGGTGCCGCTGTGCTGGGAGCCCTGAGCGGGCTCTACGATAAGTACCTCATGGCTCCGCCTGGCGAGGGAGGCCTGGGGCTGGACCGCATGATGGTGCAGTCGTGGTTCACCATCTATCAGTGCGGCATGATGGCCATAATGCTCCTCGTCTGGTGGCGAAATGAACGGCGTAGGGAATCTTGCTTGTCAAATTCCGCAACCCACGTACCCGTTGCCTTTCATTGGGACTGGGCCATAATAGGCATCAGCATTTTCCTGTCATTGGCCGATTTCCTCTACTTCTACGCCCTTTCACTGCCGACGGCCATGATCAGTATCGTCTCGATGGTGCGGCGGGGTAGCGTCGTCGTCAGTTTCCTCTGCGGCGCCCTGTTCTTCCATGAGAAGAATCTCAAGGCTAAAGCCGCCGACCTCGCCCTGGTGCTCCTCGGACTGGTGTTCCTCTATATCGGTAGCCGATAAATTCAACTAAACAAACGTAAGTAATATGATGAGATTAGCATTCATAACAATGGCTTTGGCCGGACTGCTGGCAGGGTGCAGCACGCACAAGGCGCCAACCGTCGGCGATGGCGACCAAACAGAAAAAGGTAACGAAAATATGAAAAAGTCAATGCCAGCAGGGCGCTTGCTGTCAGTAAGCTACAGCTACCAGGGAATGATGATGGAGCCGCTGCGCAACAAGGAGCTGACGCGCACGGACGGCACGCCCACCATCAAGTTTGTCTTTATGGGCGACGAACGGCAGTTCGCCGTCAGCGACACGCTCTTCGACGTGGCACGAGCCATCATCGAAGAGGAGGAGATGTTCAAATACGACGGTTACTACTCCTTTAAGTCGGAGTTCCAAATCCTTGACGGCTACAGCTGGAGTTTCGATGCCACCTTCGAGGGTAACGAAAGAATCAGCTCGGGTGGCAGCAACGTTGAGCCACGCGGCGACGGGCTTGTCAAGATTAACAAGCTGCTGCAAGACGCCGCCATACAGGCCCTGAAGGACGCCGGCGAGGAAGTGCCCTGGTAACGCTTACAGTCTCAACTTCCGCAACTTGTGAAACACTGTGTGCAAAGCCCCAACGGGGCTTGACAGCGGTAGCTATTTATATTCGCGAGATGAATTCTGAATCTCGGGATTCGCGAGTTGTGAATGAAAAATGAAGGGTAGAAAAACAAAAACGGATTCGAATTAACAAAAAAACATCCCGCGCATCCCGCGCATCCGACGCCTAAATTTAGGCGCGGGATGCGCGGGATGCGCGGGATAATTTTTGGTTAATGCGCAGCAGTTTTAGTTGACTGGAGTTCCGCAAGCTTCCACGTTCTTTTGCGTGAGGGCTGGCGCAGGGCCTGCCCCTACACCGCTCCGCCATCAGTGGTATGTATGTGCGAAGCGCACCGTGGCCGGCGTGCGCATCTGGCATCGGGCCTGCCCCTGCATTCGACAGTTTCTGAACTTGCGGAACTTGAATTACAGCTTCTCGCCGTAGCACAGGTCGCCGCAGTCGCCGAAACCGGGAACGATGTACTTATGCTCGTTCATGCCCGGGTCGATGGCTGCGCACCATAGCGTCGTGTCGTCGCTGACGGCCTGACGGAGCACTTCAACGCCCTCCGGCGTGCCGATGACGCAGGCAATGTGGACATGTGCGGGACGGCCAGTCTTCAGCAGCGCCTCGTAGGCAGCCGCCATCGAACCTCCTGTGGCCAGCATGGGGTCGACGATGATGAGCGTCTTACCCTTTGCCGACGGTGCCGCCATGTACTCGGTATGGATGCCCACCTCGGTGTGCTCGCGGTTGGTGTACATACGGAAGGCCGACACGAAGCCATTCTCGGCATGGTCGAAGATGCGCAGGAAACCCTCGTGGAACGGCAGACCGGCGCGCAACACCGTTGCCAGCAGCACGTCGTTCTTCAGCTGTGGGATGTCGATGGTGCCGAGGGGCGTGGTCACGGTCTTCGTCTTGTAGGTCAGCGTCTTTGAGATTTCGTAGGCCATCAGCTCGCCGATGCGCTCTATGTTGTTACGGAAGAGCAGGCGGTTGCGTTGGTAGCTCTTGTCGCGAATCTCGGTCATGTACTGGTTCATCACCGAGTTCTGCTCACTGAAATTGATGACTTTCATTTTTGGAGGATTTGGGGAGTTGGGGAGTTGAGGAGTTGAGTAGTTAGGAGTTGAGTAGATTACTTTTTTCGACGCAGGGTGAGTACGATGCCGCCGACGATGAGTAGCAGTAGAACGACGAGGGCGATGTAGGCGATGGTCTCCGTCGTACTAATGCTCTTTGGGAAGAAGCTGAGCACCACCTCATGCTTGCCGCCATCGATGCGCAGTGCACGCAGCACGTAGTCGGCACGTCCCAGCGTGGCGGGCTGTCCGTCGATGGTGGCCGTCCATCCGGGATAGTAGATCTCCGAGAATACGACAATGCCGCCCTGCTGGCTGTTGACGTCGTACCTCAGCTGGTTCGGTTCGTAGCTCGTGAGCATCACCGTTGCCGTCGTGTCGGTGGGCGTTGCCTCTCCCAGCAGCTGCTGGAACTGTCGGTCGGCCACTGCTTCGTGGCGCAGGTCTACTTGATAGAGTCCGTCCATCTCAGCCTGTGCGCCGTCGACATACTCCATGCAGTCTACAAACCATGCATTACCCTGCGCATGCGGATTAGGAATGGCCATGTTCTGCTGTGCGGCGAGGAAATACTTGGTGTTGAGCATGTTGAGCACCGGGCAGAGACTATCGGCCGGCGCTTGCGTGAGGTCGCCCTGATATTGGTTGATAGCAGCCAGCACCTGTTGCATCTCCTTTGAGATGTAGGTCTCGATGAGGTCCTGGTAACGGCGCAGCTTGGCGGCGTGGTAGCCACCGACACTCTTGTGATAGTACGACGTCTCGTTCTCGTTGAACGTGTTGCCAGTAAGATTCAGCACACGATAGTCGAGCGACTGGTCCTGCAGAATCAGGCGGTCGGCGTCGGTCAACGGACGGATGTGCTGCTGTTCGCGCTTAGGCTTGAACATGCTGTCGTTCAGGTAGCGCTTGTTAACCAGCCAGAGGTCGCAGAGGCAGAGGGCGCCGATGATGAGGAGCATGGGTAGCGTCTGCAGCTTTTTGGCATGGTAGAGCAGTAAGACAAAGGCACCAATGACGATGATGCCCAGCGAGCGCCAGCAGTCTGCAACGAACACCGACTGGCGGGCCTTGCTCAGACTTGCTAGGAACGACTGCACATCGGCCTGCGGCAACATCTGTGCAAACTGCTCAGCCTCGGCGCTGGTGGTGAAGCTGAAGAACAGCGTGGGCATGAGTGCGAAGAGCAGACAGGCGCCACCTGTCAGGGCGAGTGCTGCGTACAGTGCCTTATGGAAAGTAAAGAACGACGTCTTCCCTGCCGTCTTGTTGCCTGCAGCATTGCCTTCCCTCGAATCGACGACCGCCTTTAAGGCGAACATGGCAAGCAGAGGAATGCAGAACTCGGCCACGACGAGAATCGACTCCACGGCTCGGAACTTGGCGTACATCGGCACGTAGTCGATGAAGAAGTTGGTCAACGGCATGAAGTTCTTACCCCACGCCAGCATGATGCTGAGCACCGTAGCGGCCAAAAGTGCCCATTTCATCGGTCCTCGGACGATGAAAAGGCCTAGTATGAAGAGGAACATCACGAAGGCTCCGACGTAGACGGGACCCATAGTACCGTTGGCTCCGGGCTCCATGCTCTCTTCCCAGTATTGCGGCATCTGGCTGAACATGTAGCTGTAGGGCACACGCTGCCCCTCGCCGACGGTGAAGAAGTGGTTGTCGCCCGCCTTCTTGGCACCTGCGTTGTCTCCAAGCACGCGCATCGACGTGCCGCCCTTTGTGTTCGGCACCAGAAGCGTCCATGTCTCGCCAATGCCATAGCTATAGTCCGTAATGTACGAACGCGACAGTCCGCTGCTCGTCTGGTTAGCATCGTCTTTCGATGCCAGCTCGCTCTTGCCGCGCATCGTCTCCTTCGAATACTGCCATGTGTGGTAGAGGTTTGAACCGTTGATGAGCACGCCTAACAGACCGCCCACGACGCAAGCCGCTGTGGCTTTCAGCAGGTGGGTAATCCGCTTCTGGCGAAGTGCCTCAATGGCGAAGGCAATGACCATGAAGAGGATGGGCATCAGGTAGTAGTAGGTCATCTGCACGTGGTTGGCGTGTATCTCAAGGGCAGCGAAGATCGCCGTCACCACCATGCCCCAGAGGTACTTGCCGCGCCAGGCCAGCACTATGCCCGCTATCATCGGTGGCAGGTAGGCCAGCGCCATCACTTTCCAGATGTGCCCTGCGGCTATAATAATAAGGAAATAGGTGCTGAACGCCCATAGGATGCTGCCCAGGGCGGCCAACGACTGCCGGAAGTTGAAGGCTCGCAACAGGATGTAGAAGCCTAAGAGGTAGACAAACAGGTACCACACGTTGTCAGGTAGCCATAGGTGGTAGGCCTTTTCCACCCACGAGAGAGCTGTCGTGCTGTTGTACGACGGCGACATCTGGTAGGTGGGCATTCCCGAGAAGAGCGCGTTAGTCCAGCGGGTGCGCTCGCCCGTCTTCTCCAGATACTGCTGTGCCTCGTGGCCTGAGCCGATGCCAGCCGAGATGTCGCCCTGCGTCAGTACGCGGTTTTCCACGTCGGCGGGGTAGAAGTAGGCGAATGCCAATACGGCAAAGAGCACGACAGCCACCACGTCGGGTAGCCAGCGCTTTACGTTGAGTGTTGGGTGTTGAGTGTCGGTTGTTGTCTTCATTGTCTGTTGTTACATGATTGTTTGTGGGTGCAAAGTTACTAAATAATGCTGACATACGAAAGCGATTTGGGAGAATTAACGCTGTCCGCCCCAGAAATGAAGGCATTTCGAGTCTATTCTATGGGTCTGTTTTTGTTTTGATGATGTTTCGAATGATGTGGTATGGATGGCTTAAGGACGATAGGGAACCTTCGATGGTTGCACGCTTGCCTTCCACAGCATGAACGAATGCAGCTATTTCATTGAAATAGCCCTGTGAATAGATTTGGTTGTTTGGCAAAGTGGGGACAAAGCTGTTGCGATGGTAGAGGTGTTCGTGCATCATGGAGTGTGAATACATCTTCTCAGTGGGTATTCCGATTATTGATGATGGAGTAGGGGTGAATGTGAGATCTTCCATTTGTGCAAGATGGTAAGTGCCTGCCGTGGTGCATACTTTCAGTGACTCTTCAGCACCAGCCCATGAGTAGGCGGTGGAAAGTTCAAGGGTGCCGACAGCGTGTGCATGCTGGAGCATGAGAATGTATGAATCTTTAGCGACTTGCCGACAAGCAAGGATCTCAGCCTTTCCAAACAGATGACACACGAGGTCGAGTGGATGGATATAGAGTTCAGTCAGTGCATCGCCCTCAGGATAGGCGCCTGTGGAATAATGCAGGTCGTAGTTAATAAGCCGCTCCTTGTCGAGCCGTTTTTTCAGCAGTTGCACAGCAGGCGCATATCGCTTTTGCAAACCAGCCATTGCTACTGGCGAGCGGTGAAGCGTCTGTAGGTCTATCAGTTGGTTAAGCTCTTCCTCTGACAGGCAGGGCGGCTTCTCGATGAAAAGGGACTTCCCGCTTCGCAGGACTCGCGAAGCGATTAGGAAATGGGCTGAGGGCGAGACCGATACGAATACGCCTTTGACCGTCTCATCGACGAGGATGCTGTCGAGCGAAGTCGTGGCTGTCACATGTGGGTATTTGTGCTCTATCAGGTGCGCTTTTCGCTCTGAGGTGACACAGATGAATTTCAGCGGCACGCCGAGATAGTGAAGTACGGGATAAAGGTTGGTCAAAGCGTGCTGGCCCATACCCACGAAGGCATATTGATTGTGGAACGTTTGGGCGAGGTGTCGCTCTGTGCGGAGACGCTTGTAGCGGGCTATGAGTTGTCGTATCATAATTGCTTCATAAGTTGATGATAAGTTGTGCGTGGGTCATCGGTCCACTGATATTGCCCATAGAACTGCTCGATAAGGCGTTTGGGTAACAGTCGCTCCATGTTGCGAACAAGAATGATGTCGTACTTGCGGTGGAAGTTTATCCAGCAGTCGTTGCAGTTCTTGGAATAGTGGCACTGCGTTTGGCACGACAACGAGCTGTTGAAAATCTCGTCGAGTGACTGACGGTGGATGTTGCCGAGTACGACATCAAGGTTTTGGCAGAGCGGTACGTCACCGTTGCTGTGAATGACGAGACAGCTCATAATGCTTTGACAGCGTAGTCGAAGATGTCCTTTGCGCCACTGGTCATAGAGTGCAATATAGTCGTAGTTCTCAGGAAAGTACTCTTCTTTTATGGAGAGGAGCGAAGATGGCTCTGCCGTTGACTTCCTTGATTGAAAAGGCGACCACTCCTCTGTCCTCGGGCGAGAGGCTGGGGGTGAGGCAACCATATAGGCCATTGTGCCGTAGATGCCAATGCGCACATCCACGCCGTAGTGCTTAGCCACGTCGATGACAAACGCCATGTCGTCGAACGAATTCCATGGCGACAGGCAGAACATCAGCGACAGCGGCACTTCGTCCTTGAGGGCCTCCACCACCTGAATCACCTTGTCGTAGCCATCGCATCCCCGCATGTGCTGGTATGTCTCGCGTCCGCCGTCGAGAGAGACGTACAGATGCCGAGGCAGATAGTGACGGACGGCATCTATGACACGACGGGGCGCGAGACAGTTTGACAAAAGCGTATAGTTAGGATGATGCTCATGGAACCATGCCATGATCTCATGGGCCTGCGGGTGAAGAACGAATTCGCCACCTTCCAGACCCACTGTGGTTCGTTTGGTCACGCAGCGGCTCTGCATGATTCGCTGAATGTCATCCAGCGACAAGTGTACGATGGGCTTCTGCCAGATGTTGCAGTGCTTGCAGTGCGACTGGCAAGCCGTGGTGGAGTAAATCATCAGTTGTGACAGCCGTTTGTGGTGTGGCCGCACGATGTTGTTCAGGTAAAGGTAGCCATTGTAGGCGTAGTCATAAAAGCTGTACATATTCTTGTTCGAGTTTCTATTTAGAATAGTCCATCATGCGAGGGAAAGACTGCATAAAAGCAGGACAACTTGAGACATTTGACAGCCATTTTGCCACGGAAAGCGTACGAGGATGCTTCGTTTATCACCAAGTTATTCTGACACCCAATGGCAAGGAGAGCGTTCGCGGATGCTCCGTGCGGTAGGTTTCGATGTCGCTCTGCGTCGGGATGAAGTATTGTAGGCTTGGCTCTGCGAACAACCCGATGCTGGGCGTCAGATGGTATTGCAAGCCGATGCCAACGGTGGTTGAGAACTGCCATGGCGCATGTAAAGTGGTCTTTTCACTAAGCTCATACTGGCCATACACATAGTAGTTGGAGTGCAAGGTCGAACGGACGGGGATTTCGGTTGTCAGTCCGAGACTGCCATAGAGGCTCCATCGTTTTCCGGCATACATATTATATATACCCTTCATGGGAATGCCCAGATAGTGGATGGTCTGCTGCTCGTGAATGGTATTGCCGTCTGCTCCCATCTCAAAATCAGACGACAGCCGACTGTAGCTCAGGCCAGACTCTATGCCAAAGTGGTTGGTCAACCTGTATTTTAGGGCCAGTGACCAAGTGACAGGCATCTGATGATGGCTCGTTCGCAGAATCTTGTCCTCACCAGAACGGTTCGCGTTGTTCAGGGCGATGCGCATGACGACGCTGCGGGTTTGGGCAGTCACGACGTCGGGATTGTTTGCCAGATAGGCAGCATAGTCTGACCAGTTGTCAATGCTGCTCGGAACAATTAAAGTGGGTGCGGGCTGAGACTGATCATCAGACGCGACGGTCCTAAAGCTGAATGGCCGGTTGTAGCGATGCTGCTCGTCGAGTTGTCCAGCGTAAGCCAGTTCGAAAGACCATTTCTTGTCATGGCTGTTGGGGAATGAATAATTGAGGTTGGGAATGGGGTTCTCCTTAAGCGTGCTGTCCTTGGCAGTCGGCGTACCTTCGGGGGTGCGCTGCGCGTACCCTTGGTTGCCGAGTGGCGACGGTTTCTCTGCCGTGGAGTCGTGTTGGGCTATGTGTTTAGGTAGACCCGACGGAGAACCGTCGGGAACGGCGGCTTGGGGTGGAGGGGGAGTGCGGTCGGAGGAAGATAGGCTCTTTGAATGCTGGATAGATGGTTTGGCAACACTCCTGCCCTCAGAACTGTGACGCTGTTCCAACTCAATAACCATAGGCTCGTCAGAACCTGCGGATGCCACGCTATCTGTTGTGGCCACCACTTTGGATGAGTCGCCCATCAACGGCTCTTCGTCGGTCTGCTCGCCTATATACCGTACCAGAGCTACCCCGATAGGAAGTAGCAGCAGAAGCATGGCAGCCCAATATTGCTGCATCATCTTGCGCAGCATCTTCTTGGCCCGTGCTAGCTGCGATGACGACGAATGTGGCTCGATGCCCAGCATGGCGGCAATCTCTTTGTGCGACAACCCGTCGAACACCGATAATCGGAACACTTGTCCGTAGCCTTTAGGCAGCCTGTCTATCATTTTAACCACCTCGCTCAGTGGAATGTCTCTCACGAACTGCTCCTCGCTCTCTGCGACGCTCGTTTCTTGCGTCCCGTTGGTAGTCAGCGACCAAGGGTCGAGCGTTGCCTCGTTTGTCTCGTCAAGTGGCACCGTTGGCAATGCCATCAGCCGATCCTTGCATTTCGATGCAACATTTCTTGTAATGGCCGTCATCCAAGCCTCTGCACACCGTACATCGCGCAGCTTGTCGAACGAAGTGAAGATGATCACGAAAGCATCGTGCAGCACATCGTCCACCGTCTGCTCATCACTGACATAGTGTCGGCATACGCCTCTCATCCTCTGGGCGTATGCCTTGTACAGTTCTTCAAGTGCATCCGTGTCACCCTGCCTGCACCGTTCTATCAACCGTGTATCATTCATCGAAAAACAATTCGTCTCTATCTATTAGGTCGCAAAAAGAGGAAAAGACTGCACGGGTCTCTCAAAGAAAACGCGCACCGCTCTTTTGCGATGCGCGTTTTCTTTTCAGCTGCGACCTTGTGTTTCGTAGCCCTAGAAGTCTGGCGGTCTTCTCCTAGAAGTCTGGCAGTCCTCTCCTAGAAGTCTGGCGGTCTTCTCCTAGAAGTCTGGAAGTCTTCTCGGAACGGATGTTTCATGGGTCTCTCAAAACAAAGGAAGCGGAAAGAAAAACTTTCTGCTTCCTTTGTTGGCCCAGTTGAAGGAGTGGTCGGTGCCCGTGGCGTAGCCCATCTTGGTTCGTTAAAAGTGGTTAATATCAGACGTTTGTGCCCATTGTTTACTGCATTATGTTCAACGATTTGTGTATCTTTGCAGTCTAAAACATAGATAGCATCATGAGAATAGGAATTATTGTGGCCATGGATAAGGAGCTGCGGCAGTTGCAGCAGCTCTTCAGCGATGGCAGCGTGCTGGTGCAGAAGTGTGGCATCGGCAAGGTGAATGCCGCCCTCGGAGCCCAGCGTATGATTAACGAGTTCCATCCCGACTGCATCATCTCGAGCGGCTGCGCCGGGGGTAATGGTGACGACATTGAGGTACAGGATGTAGTGGTGAGCACCGAGACCTGCTACCATGACGTCTATTGCGGTATGGCCATCGATGGCTCTACGCATTATGGCCAGGTGCAAGGCCTGCCTGCTCGCTTCGCCGCTGACCCGTATCTGCTCAGCAAATGTGAAGCGTTGAAAATGGAAAGCGACAGACGCCGGGAAGGCGCGTCCGGAGGAACGGCATTTCCTTCACTAAAAACAGGCCTTATCGTCACGGGTGACTGGTTTGTAGACACCCGTGAGAAGATGCGAGAGATCATCGGGCACTTCCCCGAGGCGCGTGCCGTCGACATGGAGTCGGCAGCCATCGCTCATACGTGCTATATTAATAAGGTGCCGTTCATCTCGTTCCGCGTCATCAGCGACGTGCCGCTGCGTGACACCAACGCCTCGCAGTACCATGACTTCTGGAATACCGTGGCCGACCGCTCGTTCCAGGTAACCAGGCATTTCGTGGAGAGCCTGTAAGCCCGAGAACATCAAGAGGTCTTTTCGACATCAAGACATTAAGACTTTTGTTTGACGTCAAGACTTGGGGGATAATAATGGTCAGCGGTCAGTGCCCTTGCCAAGGAGCTGTTTGGCAACGGTGACAGCAGTGTTGGCATTGTCGCTATAGCCGTCGGCACCAATTTCATCGGCGAAGCCCTGCGTGACGGGTGCGCCGCCAACCATGACTTTCACGCGGTCGCGGATGCCTGCAGCCTGCAGGGCATCGATGACCTGCTTCATGTAGCCCATCGTTGTGGTGAGCAGCGCCGACATGCATAGAATGTCGGGCTGATGCTGGCGCACGGCTTCGATGAAAGCATCGGCGGAGACGTCGATGCCGATGTTCACCACCTCAAACCCACAGCCTTCGAGCATGGAGGCGACGAGGTTCTTGCCGATGTCGTGCAGGTCGCCCTTGACGGTACCAATGACGACCTTGCCGATGGCCATTGTGGTGGTGCCGGCCATGAGTGGCTTGAGCTCTTCGAGGGCGGCTTTCATGGCACGCCCTGCCATGAGCAGCTGGGGCACAAAGGCCTTACCGTCCTGGAAACGCTGGCCTACCTCGCCCATGGCGCGTATCATTTCACCGTTGATAAGTTCCTGCGGCTTGGCACCGGCGGCAATGGCTTCCTTGGTGGCACTAACAGCATCGGCGCTGTTGCCAGAGAGGATGGCGGTGAAAAGGGAAAACTCAACCCCAGCAACCCCACCACCTCCAAACCCACCCCCAGCCCCTCCCCAAGGGAGGAGAGCTTGATTAGAAGGTGTAAACCCACCCCCAACCCCTCCCCAAGGGAGGGGAGCTTGATTAGAATCGTGCCGAGATGTCGCGAACCCACCCCCAGCCCCTCCCCAAGGGAGGGGGGCTTGATTAGAATCGTGCCGAGATGTAGGAGCAGGGTGTGATGCGGAAGAACTATCCAAACTCCCCTCCCTTGGGGAGGGGTTGGGGGTGGGTTTGGTGGTGGGTTTGGTGGTGGTGGGTTCGTTGGTGTTTTTCGGACTTAACCTTATGCCCGGCACTGGCTCTACAGCTTTGGCCATTAGACGAATGTGGGCATCGGTGGTGCCGCAGCAGCCGCCGATGATGGTGAGATGATGCCCTTCGAGCAGGGGCCATAGGTCTGCGAGGAGACTTTCCGGTGTCTTACTGTACTGGCCGTTGGCATCAGGCATGCCCGCGTTGGGGTAGAGGGACACACCGCAGCCGAAGCGAGCCAGTTCGTGGACGAGAGGAGTCATCTGCTGAACGTCAGAGACGCAGTTGATGCCGACGGAGAAGATGGGGGCGAAGTGATGGGTAATGTCCTCTAAGAACTCAAGGATGCTCTGTCCGAGCATGTTGTGCCCATCGGGCGTTGTAACATTGAAACTGAGTAGCAATGGCACGTCACGCTCCTGCTGCCGCATGGCCTCACGGGCAGCCTCGATGGCCACCTTGGCGTTGAGCGTATCGAAGATGGTCTCGATGAGGAGGCCGTCGACGCCGCCTTCGAGCAAGGCGGATGCTTGTTCGAGGTAGGCATCGTGAAGCAGCGATGTGCTCAGCGGCGCGCCACTGCCGGTTGCAAAAGAGCAGGTGCGCGAGGTGGGGCCAATGCTGCCGAGAACATAGCGGGGCTTGTCGGAGGTGGAATAGGCATCGGCACACTTTCGGGCAAGGCGTGTGGCGGCGAGGTTGATGTCGCGGCAGTGCTCCTGCAGCCCGTAGTCGGCCATCGATATGCGCTGCGCATTGAACGTGTTGGTCTCAATGATGTCGGCGCCCGCCTCCAGATACTTGCGGTGGATATCGCTCACAATAAACGAACAGGTCAGCGAGAGCACGTCGTTGCAGCCTTTCAGCGGGCGGTCGTGGTTGGCGAAACGGGCACCTCGGAAGTCTTCTTCGCGCAGGCCGTACTGCTGGATCATGGTGCCCATGGCACCGTCGAGGACAAGAAGTCTATCCCCAGGTAACCCACCCTCAGTCCTTCCCGAAGGGAGGGGAGCGTGGTCAGTCTTATCGCTGCTTTCAACAGTCTCAATGATTCGAAGTACCTCATGGTCGGCCTCCTCGTCTGTAAGTTCTCCACCGTCAAGTCTTACGATTTCCCTCTCGTTGGGAGAGGAGCTGGGAATGAGACTCTGATACTCCTCCACAATCCTCATCGCCTGTTCCACCTCACGCTCGTTGTGGAAATCCATCTCCAGGTGTACACCGTCGCCACCGATGGCGTCGAGTAGCGGGCGTAGCTCGTCAAGCGTTACCCAGCAGGCCATGATGCTCTTGCCGGCAGCAAGGATGCGGCGATAGAGGTCGTACCACTTTGGCGACCCGCCCTGTGGCTGTCCCACGCCGGGAGTCCACTGGATGGCGTTCAGCTCTTCTATTTCAAGGAGGGCAGGCAGGTGGTGCATGGCACCCACGCCGTCGAGGTGGTAGAGAGTGTATGGTATCTTCTGGCATTGCTCCCGGATGAACGGCTGTACAAAGCGGCGGTAGTCATCGTCGCTGATCATGGTCGAGATGTCGCTTTGCAGCTTCGTCATCTTGCCTGGAGCCCACGCGGAGAAATAGCAGAACGCCATCTCGTCGCCTTCGCGGATGATGTCGTAGAGCTCGTCGAACACTTGGAAGTAGATGTCGTTGATCTGCTGCATCTGTCGTTCCACCACTTCGGGCTGCATCACCGTGTCCATGAGCACCTTGTCGGTGCCCTTGAGGGCCGCCAGCACATCAAGCCCCTCCATGAGGTCGGGCATGCCGACGTAGTAGTGCCCTTGTGCTTTGTGCTTACATGCACGTAGCAGTTCCTTGTGCAGCACGTAGTTGGGGTGCTGAGGGTCGAAGCGTATGGCGTCGGTGAAGTGTGGGTCAGGATGAATCCAAATGGTGTCCTCGCCACCCTCGAAGACGCCGCCGAGGATGGCAGCCAACGAGCCGGGGCCAAGCTGAGTGTTGGCCACGGGCAGCATGTCGGCCATCAGCGATGAGTGGGCGACGTACCAGTCAAGATAGTCGGCGCGCCATTGCGGGTCGAACCACCGTTGATTGAGGTCGCGTGGTGGTGGGGGCAGTGGCACGTCGGCATGTGGGGTCACTCCTTCTTGGAAGTGTTCCCACATGTTCAGGACGATGCCCTTGTGGTTCCACCAGTCCACATATCTCTTTTTCGTCTCTTCGAGGTTTGGTTTCCAGGAGGTCATGTTTTTTTTGAGGAGTTAAGAGGAGTTAGGGGGAGTTAAAGGGGAGTTAGGGGACGTTACTTTTGTCGTTAGGGAGTTAGGAGGAGTTAGGGGGCGTTACTTTTGCTGATGAGTAATGATGGAGCAAAGGAACTATTGTCCCTTAACTCCCCTTTAACTCCCCCTAACTCCCCTTAACTCCCCATAAAAACAACTCCCCATAAAACAACTCCTTGAGATAATCACTTGTAAATCGGTCCGAAGTTCTGGCAGGCGCGGTAGTCGGCACCTTCTTTGTCCATGCCGAAGGCGTTCCATGCGGCAGGGCGGAAGATGTCGGCATCGGGGATGTTGTGCATGCAGACGGGGATGCGGAGCATGGCGGCCAGCGTGATGAGATCGGCACCGACGTGTCCGTAGCAGATGGCACCATGGTTGGCACCCCAGTTGTTCATCACAGAGTAGACGTCCTTGAAAGCATCCTTCATGGGGTCTAGTCGTGGTGCGAACCATGTGGTGGGCCAAGTCGGGTCTGTGCGCTTGTCGAGGATGTCGTTGGTCTTCGGGTCGAGGTCGACAGTCCAACCTTCGGCCAACTGCAGCACTGGGCCGAGACCGGCGACGAGGTTCAGGCGCAGCATGGTCATGGGCATACCGCCACGGGTGAGGAAGTGGCTCGAATAGCCTCCACCACGGAAGTAGTCACGGTCGGCTGGCATCCAGCTGGTGGCCTTCAGGCAAGCCTCCATGTCGTTGTCGGTCATGTCCCAGTGGGGCTTCATCACTGGCCGACCGTCCTTGTCGCTCATGGCGCCAGTGGCATCGAGTGTCGTAGCACCGCTGTTGATGAGGTGGATAAAGCCTCCGGCAGCCTGTCCTTCAGGACGCTTGCCGGCCACGCGCTCCACGGCTTCGGGACTCCAGTAGGTACGAATGTCGGAGAACATCACGCCGCGGTTGGTGAGCAGATGGCCGAAGAGCATTGACATGCCGTTGAGGAAGTCGTTCTCGGTGGCCAGTGTGTAAGCCTCGCGCGGGCCGTTCCAGTCGAACGACGTACACATCATGGACTCAGGGAAGTCGAAGTTGGGCTTGTAGTCAGTCCACTGGCGCTGGCCCTGCACGCCGGCAGCGATAGCATTGTGGCCGATGGCCTCCTCCTTGTAGCCCATCTCGAGCAGCCGATCGCTGCCCTGCATCAGGTCGCGGATGATCATCATCGTCTTCACGGTGAACGCCCAGTCGGCATCTTTCTCCTCGCGGTTCTTGCCTTTGCCCTTGCCGTTGAACGTGGTCATTGGCACGCCAGGGAACAGCGGGCGATCCTCATTATAATCATGTCCCTCCTGCGGTTTGCAGTACTTGTCGACCCATTGCATGGCGCGCTCGAACTCGTCCTTGTCGTAGATACCGAAGTCTACACGGCGCAGAATTTCTACCAACGAGACGTATTCGGTGCGCATGCCAAGATAGTGCTGAAGGAAGTCTGCATTGACGATGCTGCCGGCGATACCCATGCAGGTGTTGCCGAGCGAGAGATAGCTTTTGCCGCGCATCGTGGCCACGGCCTGGGCGGCACGGGCGAAGCGCAGCAGCTTCTCAGCTACATCGTCGGGAATGGTGTTATCATCGAGGTCCTGCACGTCGTGGCCGTAGATGCCGTAGGCGGGCAACCCCTTCTGGGCATGGGCGGCGAGTACGGCAGCGAGATAGACAGCGCCGGGGCGCTCCGTGCCGTTGAAGCCCCACACGGCTTTCGGGTAGGTGGGGTTCATGTCCATCGTCTCGGAGCCGTAGCACCAGCAGCTGGTGACGGTGATGGTCGAGCCTACGCCTTCGCGTTCGAACTGTTCAGCACAGGCGGCACTCTCGCCGACGCGGCCGATGGTGGTATTCGAGATGACGCACTCGACGGGCGAACCGTCGCCATTGCGCAGGTTCTGCTCAATCAGGTTCTTCACGGCCTTGGCCAGGTTCATGGTCTTCTCTTCCAGACCTTCGCGGATGCCGCCCTGTCGGCCGTCGATGGTCGGGCGGATGCCAATCTTTGGATAGTTCTTAGTCATGGGTTAAGGGTGTTTATGGATGTTATGTGAAGTCTACAAGTATGCGGAACACCTTGCCCGGGGCTTCAGCCCATCGCTGCATGGCCTCCTCGGCCTGGGCGGGCTTCACACAGGCGGAGATGAGAATGTCGTAAGGCGGATTACTCTTCTGCAGGTAGCGGATGACGCCTTCGAAATCTTCGGGCAGGGCGTTACGCGAGCCGCGGATGTCGAGTTCTTTCTGAACGAACAGCTTCGTGGTGAACAGCACGTCCTGCTTGGCATAGCCGATGCAGACGACACGTCCGGTGAAAGCCACCTCGGCCACGGCCATCTGGTAGGTGGCAGGGGCGCCGACGGCCTCGATGACCACGTCGCATCCCCGTCCCTGGGTAATCTCGGCAATGCGTTCGTGCACGTTCTCACGGGCTGAGTTGATGGTGTACTCGGCACCCAGACCGCGGACAATGGCCAGCTTGTCGTCGTCCATGTCGCAGGCTACGACCTTGGCGCCACGCATGATAGCACGCACCACGGCGCCCACGCCCACCATGCCACAGCCGATGACCATCACCACGTCGGTGTCGACCACCTGAGCGCGGCTGACAGCATGGAAGCCCACGGACATCGGCTCGATGAGTGCGGCGTGCTTCACGGTAATGTCGCCGATGGGGATAATCTTCTGCCAGGGCAGGGCGATATAGTCGCACATGGCGCCCCAGCGCTGCACGCCCAGCGTCTCGTTGTGCTCACAAGCATTGTAGCGGCGGTTGCGGCATGAGGGACAGACGCCACAGTTCGTGTAGGGGTTGACGGTCACAGCCATCCCTTTCGCCAAGTGCGGGGGCACGTCGGCCCCTACCTCGTCGATGATTGCGCCTATCTCGTGGCCGGGCACCACGGGCATTTTTACCATGGGGTTCTGTCCACGGTAAGTGTTCAGGTCGCTGCCGCAGAAACCTACGTACTGGATGCGCAGCAGCACCTCACTGGCCCCACACTGGGGCTTTTCCATCTCAATAACCTTCATCTCGGAAGGTGCGATAATCTGAATTGAAGTCATTCGCTCATATTCTTTATATAGGGTAGGGAAGGAAGCTGACCGAAGCCGTAGAAGCGGTGGGCATTGCCGCCCAGGAACAGCCGCTTTTGCTCGTCAGAGAGCTCGGCCGACTTCGTGATAAAGTCGTACGACATGCGATAGGTGATGGCGGTAATGGTGCGCGGATAGTCGCTGCCCCACATCAGGCGGTCCCAACCCACCAGGTCAGCAGCTTCGCGAATGGCGCGGACAGCCGATGGGAAGGGGTAGAACTCCGTGTTGTAAAGCCATGTGATGCCACCCGACTCGATGTAGACGTTGTCGTGACGTGCCAGTTTAATCTGTTCACGCCAGCTCTCGTTCTCCCACGGTGGCGTGATGGGTGGGTTGGCCATGCCAAGGTGGCCGATGGCAATCTTCAGGTTGGGACATTCCTCGATGACCTCGCGCAGTTCGCCCACCTGCTGGTCGCCGTCGGCAAGTGTGATGGAGAGTAGCACGTCGTTGGCCTCCATCAGTCGGAACATCTTCATCATTTCTGGCTCGTTGAGTTGTCGGTCTAACAGGCGGTGCCCAGGAATGGCCAGGCCACGAAAGCCGTCATCGGCTATCAGGTGGAGCGCCTGCTCGTAGAACCCGTCGTGCAGGTAGTCGGCCATGCCGAAACAGAAGAATCGGTCAGGGTAGCGCTCCTTTACCGTCTTCAGGTAGTCGTTCTGCAGACCATCGATAAACTCCTGCACCACGACGGCTGCGCCGACCTGTGCATAGTCCATGTTCGAGAGGAACACCTCTGCGGTGTTGTGGCCGTCAATCATGAAGGGTGGCAGCATCTGCCGTTCCTCGCCGAGGAACATCGCCCGCCCGTTGGGCTTCGACTCGATGCGTAGGCCGTTCCACGTGGTGTCTTGATGGAACCATAGGTGGCTGTGGGCGTCGATTAGTTCATAGTTCATGTCACAGTCTATGTTTAAGTAAACAGTCCATAGTTTGTTGAGCCAATCAAGAGCAAACTCCTGACCTGCCTGCAAAGGTACAAACTTTTATTCATTCCGCCAAACATTCTGAAGAAATTATTCCGCAGATTCTTCTGATTATTTTTCCGGCAGAATGTTTGGCGGAAAGAAAAAAACTTCGTACCTTTGCAAGCATCCGAGAAATAATATCAAAACAGGCTGAAAACAAAACGAACGGTATGATCAGAATAATGACGCTCATGGCATTACTCATGGCTAACATTGCTGGGTTGTCGGCCCAGACGAAGGAAGTGGTTGACGAACTGAACAAACGTGGTTTCTGGAGACCCTACGTGATGTGTTTAGAAGACGACAGCCGGATGGAGGGCTACCTCCATAGTATGGCTGATTACGGCAGGCAGCAGCTGGCTAATACCCGTGAAATGATAGAAGAAGAGCACCAGCGCGCCCAGGCATTGCTGCAGGCCCGCATGGACATCTGTGGCAAAAAGAAAGGGAAGAAGGCCGACGCCCTGTTGGCGAAGTACTTTACGGACATCGATATGGCCAAGCGGGCCTTCGACAACGCTGAACAGACGGAGCGCCGCTACAAAATCCTGTCGGGTGCCATCGATGATGTTCTGGCCCACCGTGCTCCGTCGGTGATGCCCGAGGGGCGACTGCTGGTCTTCAGCTATACCGAGAGCAACGGCTTTGCGGGCTATCGCTTTGAGCTGAATCTGAATCACAATAAGGAGGGCGACGGCGGCACACTGAAGTTAGAAGAGCGCCGCATGCTGCGTCCTGACTATGTAGAGAAGGAGCCCGTTACCGTCGCCGTCGACGACTCTGTGTTCGTCCGTGTTCGCGACATTGTTGAAAAGGGCGAACTCTACGATGTGGGACGCCGTTACATGCCAGATGTTGATATCATGGATGCCTCGAACTGGTCGATGTACTTTAAGTTCGAGAAAGGTGTCATCGATAGCGATGGCTACGCTTCGGGGCCTGACCACAGAGATACGCTCGGCGAGGTGCTGCGCTACCTCGATGGTGTCTATAAGGAGTTGACAAAGAGTGATGCCGACACAGACGAGAACGAAGAGAAAGGAGCAGCGGAGCCATGAACAACGACGAGCGCTACATGAGGCGGTGCCTGCAACTGGCCCGCCAGGGACGGCAGAACGCCAAACCGAACCCGATGGTGGGAGCGGTGATCGTCAGCAACGATGGTCGCATTTTGGGTGAAGGCTACCACGTGCGCTGCGGCGAGGCTCATGCCGAGGTGAACGCCTTTGCATCGGTGCGTCCCGAGGACGAGCCCCTGCTGTCGTCGGCCACACTCTACGTGTCGTTAGAACCCTGTTCGCACTACGGCAAGACGCCACCCTGTGCCGATCTGATTATCCATAAGGGTGTGATGCGTGTCGTTGTGGGCTGCATCGACCCGTTTGCTGAGGTGCAGGGCCGAGGAATACAGAAGCTCCGTGACGCAGGCATCGACATCACTGTGGGTGTGCTCGAGGCGGATTGTCAGGCCTTGAACCGCCGTTTCTTTACCTTCCACCGTCTCGGGCGCCCGTACATTATTTTAAAATGGGCACAGACGGCCAACGGCTTCATCGATGACCACGGCCGGGCGCTTCAGATTTCCACGCCTTTCACCCAGATGCTCAGTCACAAGCTGCGCGCCGAGGAGGATGCCATCCTCGTAGGACGTGTGACCGACGAGCGCGAGCACCCACAGCTCAACGTGCGCCACTGGGTAGGTCTCAACCCTCAGCGCCTGGTCGTCGACCACCGTCACCCGCTGAACCTTGAGTCGCTGCATGCCCAGAACGTCCAGTCGCTCATCGTCGAGGGTGGACGGAAGACGCTGGAGTCGTTCTTGCTGCAGGACCTTTGGGACGAGATTCGTGTAGAAACCAACATGCGGCTGACGGTCAGCGGAGGAACACGAGCACCGCAACTGCCCGCCACGGTGGCTTTGGCTAGCAGCGAGCAGTACGACGGCAACACGATTCAGCGGTTCTACCGTATGCGTTGATAGACGTAAGTCTCGGGGATGTGGTCGGTGAAGTAAGGTCCCACGTAGTGTAGTCTCAGCTGGTCGCCCTCAAGTTCCACGCTAAAGGGGGTGTCGCTACCATCGTTGCTATCGCTGACGACAATCACCGGATAGTAAGTGCCGTAGGCTGTGGGGTCCACATAGCTGTAGGTGCTCTCTTCGGCTGTGCCGTCGTCAAAGGTGTAGCAGAGACCGCCGTCTGCCATGAACTCTAAGGTGTGTGCGGCTGGTTGCGTGGCTCCGCGGTGCGTTTCGAAAGAGGCGCCGACGCCGTCGAGCATTTCAACGAAACGCCACTTCCCTTCGATGTTTTCCGTTGGGCAGACGACAAATCTGTCATCGTCGTCATCACTGTTGTCGCATGCCGTTGCTGCCGGGAGCGTCAGGAGCAACAGGGCGAGATAGAGGTAACTTTTCTTCATCATTTTCATGCTTTTGTTTCCCCTATAACGGCGGGCATGCAGAAATCTTGCACCCCAAAAAGCATTTTTTTTTTAAGGTGGCCGAAATCGGCCACCTTAAGTTTCGTTCGGGTACCTTTTACTTCCGCCCGAAGTCGGCGGGCACCTCGCCCCACTTGCTGGTCTCCCACTTCAATAATGGGTTACGGTAGTCGTGGGTGCGCAGCCACTGTTCCGCGCGAACAATAATATTATAAAGTGGCTCGGTCTGAGGTGTGCGCTCCAGTTTTGTCTTGCATTGTCGCTTCTTAACCCACAGGATGGCGTTGTAAGAGTCGGAGTAGATGGTCTTCGTGTACAGACCCCGCTGCCAACAAAGCGCCAGAGCATGCACAATGGCCAAGAATTCCCCGATGTTGTTCGTGCCATAAACGGGACCAAAGTGGAACACCCGCGCACCAGTCGCCAAATCAACGCACTGGTACTCCATCGGGCCGGGATTACCAGAGCAGGCGGCGTCGACAGCCCATGCGTCGGCAGCTATTTCTGTGGGTTGCAGAAGGACAGAGTTGTGGTTGGGTGGAATCATCGTTTGTTTTGTTGGGGGGGCCTAGGGCTTCCTAGGTTTCCTAGGATTTCCTAGGTAGTCCTAAGGCAGCATTTAAGGTCCATAAGTTCTTTCTTTAGTCTCTCTATTTCTGCCTTCAGCAGCTGGTTCTCGGCTTCTAAAGCTTTTAAGTAGGCATTTTGCTGCTGGCGATAACCGGTTCGGGCAGCATACATGCGCTCCTTGATACCACCCTCCTCTACGAAACGCTGTTCTAACTTTTCTATGTAGGAGCACATCAATTTGTCAGTCTGGTGGCAGAGCGTAATGAGCAGATTTGCCATCTCCTCGTCGTTCATCTTGGTCAGTAGAGGTTCGTATTCTTGAAAGTCATTGTGAGAATGACAGAATTTGCGAAGCTTTCGCTGACGACTATGATCTTTTGGCCAAAGGCTGAGTTTATGGGTGTTGATATAGTCGTTGTAGTCAGCGCGTAGTTCCTGAAGGCTGCCGCGTGCAACATTCAGGAGCTTGATTTCCATTTCCGAACTGGTCTGCCCGTCTTCACTGCCCTCAATAATGTTTTGTTTGCCGCTTCGTGCTGCTTGTACCATCTGGTCTACTGTGCGGTCACCATAGGGAGGGAGGAAACGGTGGCAGAATTCAACCGTAAGTTGGTAGATGGTATCACTCTTTCGGTAAAAATAGAGCTTTTGCCATACCACGGCTTTTTTCAGGACAGTCCCTTTGGTGTTATATTCCATTATTGTCTTTTTAGGTGATATTAGGGGGGGGAGTGTTCCGAGGATTTCCTAGGGCTTCCTAGGGCTTCCTAGGATTTCCTGGGATTTTCTAGGGTTTCCTAGGGGTTCCTAGGATTTTCTAGGGTTTCCTAGGGCTTCCTAGGATTTCCTAGGGTTCCTAGGATATCCAAGGGGGCTCCTAGAAAAAACTACATCCTCTCTGGCACCTCGATGCCCAGCAGGCTCATGCCACTGCGGATAATCTTTGCCACATTGCTGGCCAGCACTAGACGGACGGCACGCTTCTGCTCATCGGGCTCGTTCAGGATGCTGTAGTCGTGATAGAACTGATTGAACACCTTTGTCAGCTCGTAGCAGTAGTTGGCAATGCCGCTGGGCGAATAGTCCTTGCCTGCCTGCTCAACGGCGGCGGGAAATTCACTCATCTTCTGGATAAGCTCAATCTCCTTAGCCTCTCCCAGTCCCTCCAAGGGGAGGGAAGCCTTATTGCCACTGTCCGTATGGTTGGTATCCATACCCCCCTCCTTTCGGAGGGGGCAGGGGGAGGCCTTTCTCAGAATACTCCGTATGCGGGCATACGTGTACTGGATGAACGGACCCGTGTTGCCGTTGAAGTCGATGCTTTCCTCAGGGTTGAAGAGCATGTTCTTGCGGGCATCGACCTTCAGGATGAAGTATTTCAGGGCACCCATGCCCACGATGCGGGCAATCTCGCGGCGCTCCTCCTCGGTCATGTCGTCAAACTTGCCCAGCTCCATCGAGGTCTGATAGGCATCGTCCACCATCAGCTGCATCAGGTCGTCGGCATCGACGACAGTGCCCTCGCGGCTCTTCATCTTGCCGTTAGGCAGTTCCACCATGCCATAGCTGAAGTGGGTCAGGTCCTTGCCCCACTTAAAGCCCAGCCGGTCGAGCAGCAGGGCGAGCACCTGGAAATGGTAGTTCTGCTCGTTGCCCACGACGTAGATCATCTTGTCTATCGGGTAGTCCTCATAACGCATCTCAGCCGTGCCGATGTCCTGCGTCATGTACACGCTGGTGCCGTCGGAGCGCAGCAGCAGCTTTTGGTCGAGACCGGCGTCGGTCAGGTCGGCCCACACGCTATTGTCGTCCTTGCGGAAGAAGAGTCCTTTCGCCAGACCCTCTTCCACCTTTTTCTTGCCGCGCAGGTAGGTCTGGCTCTCGTAGTAGATTTTGTCGAAGCCGACGCCCATCTTGCGGTAGGTCTCATCGAAGCCGGCGTACACCCAGTTGTTCATTGTCTCCCACAGCTGGCGCACCTCCTTGTCGCCCTGCTCCCATTTGACGAGCATGTCGTGGGCCTCCTTGATGAGTGGTGCCTCCTGCTTGGCACGCTCCTCGTCAAGGCCCTGTGCCACGAGCTCTTTCACCTGCTCGCGGTAGTGCTTGTCGAAGAGTACGTAGTAGTCGCCAATGAGGTGGTCGCCCTTCTTGCCAGAGCTCTCGGGCGTCTCGCCGTTGCCCCACTTCTGCCAGGCCAGCATCGACTTGCAGATGTGTATGCCGCGGTCGTTCACGATGTTGGTCTTTACCACGCGGTTGCCGTTGGCCTCCATAATCTTAGCCAGCGACCAGCCCAGCAGGTTGTTCCTCACGTGGCCCAGATGGAGCGGCTTGTTGGTGTTGGGGCTAGAGTACTCAATCATCACCAGCGGAGAAGCCTCGTTGGCAGTCTTTACGCCGAAGTGCTCGTCCTGGTCGATGGCTTCGAGTAGCTTGAGCCAGGCACCTTGGCCCACGCTGAGGTTCAGGAAGCCCTTCACCACGTTGAACTTATCCACGGCCTCACAGTGCTCCTGCAAGTACTGGCCTATCTCCTGGGCAGTCTGCTCAGGACTCTTCTTAGCAGCCTTGACAAAAGGGAAAACCACGAGGGTCAGGTTGCCCTCAAACTCGCTGCGCGTCTTCTGTAGCTGCAGCATCTTCTCGCTGGCCTCCATGCCGTAGAGTGCTTTCACGGCCTCGCCGGCGGCCTGGCTAATCATTGTCTCAATATTCATGTCAGTATTTTCTTTCGGGCTGGCACAAGGCCGGCCTCGACTTTTTACTTTCTCCTCCCCTTCGGGGACGTCGGGTGGGGTTCCTCCCTTCAAGGGTGCAAAGGTACGGCTTTTTTCTGACATTCATTTCATTTTTAATGAAAAAAGCGGGCTGTTTGCGAAAAAAGTTGTAACTTTGCACCTGAGAAACCGAACAGCACAGCGTATGGAACGATCAGAAAACGGGCAACAGACGCCATCGGCGACAGCACCCATCGGTATTTTCGACAGCGGCTACGGCGGGCTTACCATCCTGCATGCCATCCGCCAGTTGCTGCCTGAGTACGACTATCTGTACTTGGGCGACAATGCCCGTGCCCCCTACGGCCCACGCTCTTTCGACGTTGTCTATGAGTTTACGCGGCAGGCCGTCGAAGCACTGTTCCGACAGGGGTGTCAATTGGTCATCCTTGGTTGTAACACGGCCTCGGCAAAGGCACTGCGCACCATTCAGCAGGTCGACCTGCCACGATGGGATGCACAGCGCCGGGTGCTCGGCGTCATCCGTCCTACGGCCGAAGTTATCGGCACGCTTACGACGTCGCGCCATGTGGGCATCCTGGCCACCGAGGGCACCATCCGCAGCCAGAGCTACAATCTTGAAATCTGCAAGCTCCACCCCGACATCGTGGTGTCGGGCGTGGCTTGTCCGCTGTGGGTGCCTATCGTCGAGAACAATGTCTGCGATACACCTGGCGCCGACTATTTCGTGAAGCGTGACATCGACCGTCTGTTCAGCCTCGATCCGCTCATCGATGCCGTCATTCTGGGTTGCACTCACTATCCCCTGCTCATGCCCGCCATCTGCAGGCATCTGCCACCCCACGTGCGCCCCGTGCCGCAGGGCCGGTATGTCGCCGAAAGCCTCTCCAGCTATCTCATTCGCCATTCCGACCTCAGTGCCCGCTGCTCACGTGGAGGCACTGTGCGCTACCTCACCACCGAGAACATCCAGAGCTTCCGTGAGCACGCCCAGCTCTTCCTCAACCAGGAAGTCAGCGTGGAGAGCATCACGCTGTAGTCTTTTTTTTAACATGTTGTTGAAGCTAAGTTTAATAACCTATGGAAATAACCATTCAGATTATAGACAGTATCCGCGAGGCGGCCCGTACGTTTGTTAGCAATATGGGTGACAGCCGCGTATTCGCCTTCTACGGTAAGATGGGCGCCGGCAAGACCACGTTCATCAAGGCTATCTGCGAAGAGCTGGGTGTCGACGACGTCATCACCTCGCCCACCTTCGCCATTGTCAACGAGTACAGCCTTCCCCCTGTCTCTTCCGGAGGGGAAGACGCCTCCTCCCTTTTTGCAAGATCGGGAGGGTCCCTCTTCCACTTCGATTTCTACCGCATCAAGCGCCTTGAGGAGGTCTACGACATGGGCTACGAGGACTACTTCTACAGTGGCGACCTCTGCTTCATCGAGTGGCCCGAGCTCATCGACGAGCTGCTGCCCGACGATGCCGTGCGCGTCACCATCACAGAGAACAGCGACGGTAGCCGCACCGTTAACTTCTAAACTCCTAACTCCTAACTCCTAACTCCCAAACTCCTAACTACCAACTCCTAACTCCTAATTCCTAACTCCCCACCTCCTTTACCTCCTTTACTCCCATGAAAAGACTTCTCCTGCTGATAGCCTGCCTGCCACTCTGCTTGGCCGCCTCGGCCGCCTCGGCCACCTTCGTCGGCGAGGAGGCCATGAAGGCCGACCTGCTGCAGATGCTGGCCCGCTTCACCACCTATATGAAGGCCGACTTCCAGCCCTGTGTGGCACCCAACAGCATCGGCGAGGCCTGTGGCTGCTTCCGTGGTGAGAACACGATGGGTGCCGACGAGCGGGGCGTGCGTCCCAATGCCGACCTCTCGATGATTTGTGCCTTCCTCGTCAAGTATGGCAAGGGGCAGGTTGAACTGCCTGCAGGCGTCACCTGGGCCGACCTGGAGCAGATGGCCATGCAGAGCCTGGTCTTTGCCTACTCCACCCACAAGGCCAACCGCCTGAAGGTGTGTGCCGGCAATCGCTACTGGGGCAGCGTCTCCGTGGCCGACCATGTGTGGGAGAGCTCGCTATGGGCCATGTCGGTGGCCTACGCCGCTTTCTTCCAGTGGCATCGGCTGACTGACGATCAGCGTGGCTATGTCTACCAGTTGCTCAAGGCCGAGTGCAACTACGAGCTGGAGCGCGACATCCCCACGGCTTTTCGTGGCGACACCAAGGCTGAGGAGAACGGCTGGGAGGCCGACGTGCTGGCTGCCACCCTCGGCCTGTTCCCCGACGACGTGCTGGCTCCACAGTGGTTCCAGCGTCTGCGGGCGTTTGCCGTCAACAGCTACTCCCATCCTGCCGATAGTGCCGACACGACCGTCATCGACCCCGCCTACGACCTGACGACCGTCGCCGACCTCTACCGTGGTCCGAACCTCTACGACGACTATACGCTGCAGAACCACAACTACTTCCACACCAGCTACCAGAATGTCGTCGTTCAGGAGCTCGGCGAGGCCGCCTTGGCTCTGAAGCTCTTCCAGCAGGAGCTCCACGGCAGTGAGCGCTGGCATACCAATGCCTTGATGCACAACAACCAGCGCGTCATGAGCGACGTGCTCTACCACTTGGCACTGGCCGATGGCGAGTTGGCCATGCCCAACGGCAACGACTGGAGCCTCTTCCTCTACGACCAGATCACCAGCTACTCTACCGCCGCCTGCTTCCTGCGCGACCCTCATGCCCTGATGCTCGAGAACCGGGCCTACAACATGATCAAGGCGCGTCAGACCACCACGCCCGACGGCTCGTGGCTGCTGCGTCCCGACGTCGGTGCCCGTCGCATGGGCGTTGAGGCCCACCGTGTCATGATGACGTGGCTCATGCACGAGGCACTTCCCACCGCATCGCTGACGCCCACGTCGTGGGACGACTTCAACCGCCAATACGGAGCGGCCAAGGTCTTTGACTCGCAGAACATCGTCCGTGCATCCACCGACCACCGCTTCGTCTGCTTCTCGTGGAGCGAGGGTCTGCGGAGCTATACTGGTTATATCGCCGACCATACGCTCGCGGTCAGCAACCTCATCGTCCCCTTCCGTGCCAACAACACCGGCAACTTCCTTGGGTGGTACGACCTGCAGGGGCGCCGCACCAATGCCGTGCCCGTGGTCAGCGGCCACTATGCCCTTGACGGCAACAGCTACGTCATGAATGGTGAGCTGCTGACTAACGACAGCGCCCTCGACCAGCGGTTCGCTATCTATGCCACCCCTGGCAATGCCGTTCTTTATATAAATAATGTACGCGCGAAAACCGACTGCACCATCAACCGTGAGCGTGGCGCCCTGACGGCTATCAGTGTCGACCCCTTTACGAAGACCAGTCGCACCCTCTACACCTCTGGCCACCGTGCCGACACCCTCGACGGCACCCACCTCACGCCTCTGCATGGCGCATGGGTGAACATCGACAACGCGTTGGGCATCGTCAGCTCGAAAGGTCAGATGGCTTTTGGCGACCGGGCCAACAACAACTCTATCCTCACCGCTAAACTCTACGCCCTTTACAACGACCAGCCGCGTAGCGTCCTTCGTGGTGACCTTGTCGACTGCAGCCACGCCGTCTGGTACACCCACGTCACCGCGGCTGAGACACAGCGCCTGAGCCAAGGGCTACAGGTCGCCACCGCCACCGACGGCTGGCATGCCATCATCGCCGTCGACCCCGATTCGGTGGCCTACCTGCTGCTTTCCAATTTCGAAGGGCCGCAGCAGTGTACGCTCACCGCCGCTGCCACCCATCGCGGAAGCCCCGTCTTCAGCGTGCCCACCAGCATCACTCCCCAAGGAGCCACGGCCCATTTCACGGCCGACCAGAACCGTGCCGTCACCAACGTTGTCCGCTTTTTCGTCACGGGCAGCAATGTCGAGGCCACCCAAGCCGAGGGCGATCCCACCACCATCTTCCTGCGCAACAAGTCAAAGGGCAGAAACCGTCTGACCGTCCGCGCCGTCGACGACGGACAGATCATCACAAAAGTCCTCACACTGAAACAGAACGCCGTAAAGGTCAGCGTCAGCGGAGGCAAGCTTTGTCTATCCCATAACTTGTCACAATGATAAGCCCACGTCTCGGATTTAACAGCGGCAGCAAACGCTTCACTATTAGCTTTTTTTGATTACTGTGATCACTGGGACGGTTGACTTTCCCTTCGGCCGTCGAGCTAAACCTTCTTGCGTCCCTGCGTTAGCAAGCGAGCAGTGCTCGAGCGCTGCCAAAATTTTTTTAATGAGTACGAGTTCTTTTCTGCATTCGCTGCTCCATTATTTGACTTATAGTCGAATAATGTCACGACTCAGCAGAGTGAAAACTAGTTTTCCTCTGCATTCGCTGTTCCATTATGTGGAAGAATAATAGTTAATTGTTCAACCCTTCATTCTAATTGTATGTATCTATGTGTTAGAGAGATACGGTGAAGGGTTGGTTTGGGCGCCTTGCCGTTGAGGAAAAAGGGACCTTTTGGGTGAGTTGCTGTCGGGGATCCATGATGTGAACCTCGGGATGCAAAAAGGGGAACGAAGTATTGGCACTCGATAATCGCCTGTTTCTGACACACGTAAGTCATAGGTTTACGACAAGGAAACGGCATAGTTGCGACATGAAATTACGCTAATCAGGGCAAACGTGCAATGCTTTTCGTCACCATGAAATCATACCCAGTCTGCGGTGTTTTGTGACTCAGCGCCAGAGGCAAAACTTGCGTGACTTGGAGTCTGATATTTTTCGTGATTGTATTGTGTTGAAAGACAGGATAATGTGTTGCTGACGTTCGTCAGCAGATTTGCCGACCTTCGTCAGCAGATTTGCCGACCTTCGTCAGCAGATTTGCTGACCTTCGTCAGCAGATAATGGAATCGCTATTTGGGGCTGGCCGCCAGTGTAGGGGCAGGCCCCGTGCCAGCCCGTTGGCTCGATAGAGGCAGTGTTCGCGAGAATGACAATGGGCACACTGGCCCTGACGGGTCATCGGGCTGGCACAAAGGCGCGGTAGGCGAGCTTGCTCGGGAATGGGCCTGCCCCTACTTGCGGCGGCATCGCCTGTCCTTTGACACTGGCCCTGACGGGCCATCGGGCTGGCACAAGGCCTGCCCCTACTTGTGGCGGCATCGCCTGTCCCTTGTCACTGGCCCTGACGGGCCAACGGGCTGGCACGGGGCCTGCCCCTACACTAACGGCCTGCCCCTACACTAACGGCCTGCCCCTACACTGGCGGCCTGCACTGGCGAGACTGTTGCCTCTGTCTGTTGCAATTTGAGTCGTTTACAGGAACCCTTCACCGGAACGTGCTTGCAATGAGGCGGTTGCGGGGAATGTGAATGGTTGTAAGGTTAGTGCTTAAAGAATTAATATAGTAGCGTTGTCAGTCGGCACAAGACGCTTTTGGCGTTATGTACCTACTCTTTTGTCGCGTAGCTAAAGGCACGTTTGTGCATCCCTTTTCCCCACTTTTTGTGTTTTCTTTGAAAATTTATGGCGAAATCTTTTGGGCTTTCAAATATAATTCGTATCTTTGCAGCCGATAGAGATAATCAATCCGGTAGCTTCGGCGCCCGAAAAACGTAATTTTATAACCAAAAACCTATAGAAAGATGAAACACCTCGTACTCACCATCGTGGCAGTCGCCACGCTCTGCACCACCCAGGTTGTGGCCCAGCAGAGAGTAAGAAACCTGTCGACGAGCACTAACAAGCTGAACGTCGAACTGTTACAGAACACTGAGCAGACGGTTCAGATGAGCCGCTACTTCTTTGCTGGCTATAACACGCTGTGCATGCCTATGGCAATGACGGCCGACCAGCTGCAGACTGCCGCTCCGGGGCTTACTGTAGAGCGCTTTGCCGGCATCCAGCAGGATGGCACCAATCTTTGCCTGCTTTTTGTCGACTGCACCAATGAGGGCATTCAGGCCGGCGTGCCTTATCTGGTCTATTCGCCCAAGGCACAGACCATGTTTGTGCGCAACACCGACGCCATGAGCATCGGCACCGAGACCTACACCGTTCGCCAGAGCGACAATGCTGGCAATACCGTGGCCTTCAGCAGTAGCTGGGAGAGCATGGCCCGCGAGGGACGCTACGGCATTCCCGCTCAGCAGAGCGTCACGCCGCTGGAGAGCATCCTTATCCGCACTGAGGCCGACAAGACATTCTTGCCCACCCGTTGCGGCTTCGCTTGGGAGCAGCAGTCGGCCAGCGCCAGCAAGCTCCTCATCAAGCACGTCAGCGCCAATGAGGTGACGGCCATCAACAACATTGTCACCGAGCAGACTTCGAACGAGGTCTACGACCTCTCGGGACGTAAGGTGGGCGCCGCCCACAAGGGCCTCGTCATCGAGAATGGCAAGAAGGTGGCGAAGTGAGAAAAGAATCGATAAGTGATAAGTGAAAAGTGGGCTGCGCATCGAAACGGTGCGCAGCCCACATCATTTTTGGGGGAGTAGAGGAGTAAAGGAGTAGAGGAGTGAGGAGTAGAGGAGTAAAGGAGCCTCCCTTCGCTCCTTGCTCAACTCTTTGGGCTTTTATACCTATTGGAGACCTCCCCTAACTGATACACTCACTCAAGTTCCCCACGACTAAGACTTCTTATAACAACGAATTAAGACGAATGTCACGAATTACACGAATGAGAACAAGTTTCACGAATTACACGAATGAGAACAAGTTTTCACGAATGACACGAATTTGCTACGCTCAGGTATCGCTGATTGCAGCGAAAATCGCGAACTTATTTATTGCGAAAGCGCACGAAAATCGCGAACTACGCGAAAATTTCATTCTTTGTATATATCCCACGTTTTCGCATCCTTTCGCTCTTTCGCATGTTTTCGCAATCCCAAACAAGCTTTCGCAATCGCAAACATGCTTTTTACAATTATAATTCGTGCAATTCGTGATATTCGTCTTAATTCGTTGTTAAGTAATGACAATAAATAAGTTGGTACGATTTTGAATGAAAGAAATTGGCAACAATTAGAAAGAATTACATCCAGAAATTTATCATTGTTGGAAATTATTATTTCTAATTGTTGCTGATTTCTTTCAAAACAATACCAAGTTATTTTCAACTTCTACCTAAAAAGAAAAGGGCGAAAAAGTTCAATACACTTACCCTCACTCGCGTCCGAAGAAACCTCCCCTAACCCCTCCAGTTAGGACAATCTTTTTCAAGCCGCAAAGTTAAAGTAGGAGGGGGATAAGTTACCTCTTCCGCAGAAAATCTAACCCAAGCCCCTCCCTTGGGGAGGGGTTGGGGTGGGTCTTAGGGGTTAGGGGTGGGCTTTCAGGGGTTGTTTTTGGTCTTTTAGGCTTGCTTTTTTACCCCAGCCGCTTCAGCTGAACGGTGAAGTGGCGCATGAGCGGTGCCTCCCAGGTGATCTCGACGCCACGGGTGATCTCGTTGCGGCGGTCGTAGACGTTTTTCAGGGCGGCGGCGATGACGTTCATGTGGTTGTCGGTGTAGACACGGCGGGCGATGCACAGGCGCAGCAGGTCGAGACCACCGAAGCGGTTCTCGCGTGTCACAGGGTCGCGGTCGGCCAGGATGTAGCCAATCTCACAGCCGCGGATGCCAGCCTCGAGGTAGAGCTCGCAGGTCAGCGTCTGTGCGGGGAACTCCTCCTTGGGCACGTTGCACAGCACCTTGTCGGCATCGATGAACAGGGCATGACCGCCCACGGGACGCTGGTAGGGGATGCCGTACTCGTCGAGCTTCTTGGCCAGGTACTGCACCTGGTGGATGCGCGTTTCGAGCATGTCGAACTCAGTGTTCTCGTCGAGGCCCACGGCCAGGGCGTTCAGGTCGCGACCGTTCAGACCGCCGTAGGTGAGGAATCCCTCGAAGGGTATGCAGAACTGCTTGGCACCCTCGTACCACTCTTCCTTGTTGGTAGCGATGAAACCGCCCATATTGACCAGTCCGTCCTTCTTGGCCGACATCGTCATGGCGTCAACGTAGGAGTACATCTCGCGTGCAATTTCCTTGATGGTCTTGTCGGCATAGCCGGCCTCGCGCTTCTTGATGAAGTAGGAGTTCTCGGCAAAGCGGGCCGAGTCCATGACCACGGGCACGCCGTAGCGATGGCAGAGCTCGCAGGTCTCGCGGATGTTCTGCATCGACACAGGCTGTCCGCCCACGGTGTTGTTGGTCACCGTCAGCACCATGAAGGGTACGTTGCCGGGGTTCTCCTTCAGCACCTTCTCAAGCTTCTCCAGCGAGACGTTACCCTTGAAGGGCAGCTCCAGCTGGGTGTCCTTGGCCTCGTCGATGGTCACGTCGATGGCCTTCGCTTTACGAAACTCGATGTGGCCCTTGGTGGTGTCGAAGTGAGCATTGCCGGGAACGACATTGCCTTCCTTTACTAAATAGGAGAACAGCACGTTCTCAGCGGCACGGCCCTGGTGGGTGGGGATGACATACTGGAAGCCGAAGATGCGCTGAACGACCTCTTGGAACTTGTAGAACGAGGTGGCGCCGGCATAGCTCTCGTCGCCCAGCATCATGGCCGACCACTGGCGGTCGCTCATGGCGCCGGTGCCCGAGTCGGTGAGGCAGTCGATGTAGACCTGCTCGGCCTTCAGCATAAACACGTTGTAATGGGCCTCTTTCAGCCACTGTTCGCGCTCGGCGCGTGTACTCTTACGCAGCGGTTCGACCATCTTGATCTTCCACGCTTCAGCGAAAGGTATTTCCATAATGATAGAATGATAGATTAAAGGTTTTGAATATAAGGTTGGGTGTTCAAAAATGGGGGAATGACTGCCGATTGGCAACCACATGGCGACAACCGTAGACACTCGCGGGGAGGCCTACAGCCGCACATCAATAAGCGAAGCAATCGCGCTTCTTGATGTAGATGAAACGGCGGGAAACAAGGCCCGCATTCTGTTGCTCTTTCATCTGGCGTCGCACTTTCGGTGTGCAAAAGTACGGCTTTTATCCGAGAAACCGATGAAAGGAGCACATTATTTAACGTATTTTGGATTATCCGGCGAAAAGAATGTTGATGCTCTTTTGCAAAAAAACGCCAAAAAGTTTGGCTATTCGGAGATTTTGGCGTACCTTTGCACTCGCAATGCCGAAAAGCACTGTCGGCCGCGATGGTGGAATGGTAGACACGAGGGACTTAAAATCCCTTGACCAGGAATGGTTGTGCGGGTTCGAGTCCCGCTCGCGGCACCTTTTTTGACTAATCATTATTTCATAACGTTATGCAGAAAAAACAAATGCTTTTGTTGTCAGCCGCCGCAGTGCTGCTGACCTCATGTTCGAGTAAGATGGGCGCTCTGTCGAGCGACTACTTCACCGTAACTCCCAACCCGTTAGAGACTTACGTGGGCGAAGTGCCCGCTACCATCGACGGCATGTTCCCCGAGAAGTACATGAAGAAGAAGGTCGTGGTGACCGTCACTCCTGAGCTGCGCTTCGACGGCCAGGCCGTGCAGGGCCAGAGTGCCATGTTCCAGGGTGAGAAGGTGCAGGGCAACGCTCAGACCATTCCCTACAAGGTGGGTGGCCGCTACTCGATGAAGACCAACTTCAAGTATGTGCCCGAGATGGAGCAGAGCGACCTCTACCTGACCTTCGATGCCATGAAGGGCAAAAAGAAGATCAATATTCCTGCCGTGAAGGTGGCCACTGGCGTCATTGCTACCAGCGAGCTGTACAAGCGTACGCTGGCTTCGGCCCAGCCCGCCCTGGCTCAGGACGGTTTCCAGCGCATCATCGCCAAGAAGCAGGAGGCTAACGTGAAGTTCCTCATCAACCAGGCCCAGCTGCGCAAGAGCGAGCTGCAGAACAACTCCGTGCAGGAGTTCGTGCGCCTGCTCAAGGAGATTGCCGACCACCAGGAGACACTGGCCTTCGAGGGCATCGACGTCTCGGCTTACGCTTCGCCCGACGGTACCTATAACTTCAACGAGCGCCTGGCTGGCAAGCGTCAGGACGTGGCTGCCGACTACGTGAAGCAGCAGATGAAGAAGGCTGGTGCCAACGCCAACGTTGAGACAAAGTACACCGCCGAGGACTGGGAAGGCTTCCAGGAGCTGGTGGCTAACTCGAACATTCAGGACAAGGATGTCATCCTGCGCGTCCTCTCAATGTATCAGGATCCCGAGGAGCGTGAGGCTCAGATCAAGAACATCTCGGCCGGCTTCCGCGAGCTCACCGACGGCATCCTGCCTCAGCTGCGTCGTGCCCGCATGACCATCAACTACAACCTCATCGGCCGCAGCGACGAGCAGATCCTGTCGCAGATTAAGGACGACGCCTCAAAGCTCAACGTCGAGGAGCTGCTCTATGCCGCCACCCTCTACAACAACGACGCCAACAGCGCCGAGGAGGCTTACAAGAAGGCCACCCAGCTGTTCCCCAACGATGCCCGTGGCTTCAACAACGTAGCCATGATGGAGTATGCCAAGGGTAACTACAGCGAGGCTCAGAACTGGCTCGAGAAGGCTGCCCGCGTGGCTAACCTGCCCGAGGCCAACGCTAACCTTGGACTGCTGTCGCTGCTCAATGGCGACGTTGCTACCGCTGAGAACTACATCGCCAAGGCCTCCACGGCCAATGGCATCGGCGAGGTGCTTGGCAACCTGCACCTGGCTCAGGGCAAGTATGCTCAGGCTGTTCAGGACTTCGGTAAGGTGGCTTCCAACTCGGCTGCCCTCGCCCAGCTCCTTAACAAGGACTACAACGCTGCTGCCCAGACCCTGAAGATGGTGAAGAACGCTGACGGCGTGACCGATTACCTCAGCGCCATCGTCAGCGCCCGCACCGGCGACTACAGCGCTGCCGCTCAGGCTCTTCGCAAGGCCATCACCAAGGATCCGTCGCTGGCCGAGTATGCCGCCAAGGACCTGGAGCTGGTCAACGTGTCGAAGTAAGCTAAAGCGACAAGCCCCCCTATAGCCCCCGAGGGGGCTTCTATAGTTTCGAGTCAAGTAACAAAATAGTGAATAGTAATATGCAACAGCTGATGAAGAACTATAGAAGCCCCCTCGGCGGCTGTAGGGGGGCCTTGTTTTTCCTCCTCGCCTTCCTCCTCTTCTCCTGTGGCACGCCCACCGGGCGCTTTCGTGTGGAGGGACGCTTCAAGAACCTGAACCAGGGCGAGTTCTACATCTATGACTTTGACCACGGCGTGAAAGACACCATCGCCGTGAACGACGGGCGCTTCGTCTACGACATCGCCCTGCGCGACACGGTGACGTTCAACCTGCTGTTCCCGAACTTCTCAGAGATGCCCATCTTCGCACGTCCTGGGGTGACGGTGAAGATCGTCGGCGACGTGTCGAGTCTCCGCGAGACGACCATCAGTGGCACGAAGGAGAATGAGGCGATGACCGACTACCGCCTGCATACCAACGACATGACGCCCCCTGAACAGGTGGAGGCTGCGCGCCAGTTCATCACCGACAACCCCACGTCGCCCATCAGCAAATATCTGTTGCGGCGCTACTTTATCCTGACGCCACCCTTCGACGTCACAGGCAAGCCACGCTACAAAGAGGCACTCGCACTCTGTAACACCATGCTCGACGCACAGCCGCAGGACCTGCGGCTCGTACAGCTGCAACAGCAATTGGAACGGCTGCAGAACCTGCGTGACAGCGGGCAGCTGCCCTCGTTCAGCACCATCGACACGAAAGGGCGCAGCGTTGGCAACATGCAGCTGAAGAGTCGTGCCAACGTCATTCTGGCATGGGCAACGTGGAGCTTCGACTCGCAGACAATGCTCCACCAGCTGTGGTCACTGCGGAAGAAGAATGCGGGGCGCCTTGCTATCGTCACCGTCTGTCTTGACGCCAGCCCCTCAGAAGGCCGTCGTATTCTGGAGCGCGACACGATCAGCTGTCCCACCATCTGCGATGGCCGCATGTGGCAGTCGCCACTCGTCAGCACCTTGGGCATCACCTCTATCCCTACCACTATCCTGACCGATGCGCAGGGCAACATCATTGCCCGCAACCTCACTTACAACGCCCTCAAGACAAAAATCGACTCACTACTCCATTAAACTCATGCGGAAAATCATTGGTATCGGCGAGACCGTCCTCGACATCATATTCAAGCAAGACCAACCCGTTGGAGCCGTGCCGGGTGGCTCAGTGTTCAACAGCCTTATCTCTTTGGGGCGTGCAGGACTTAGCTGCGCGTTCATCAGCGAGACGGGTAACGACCGTGTAGGGCGGCGCATCCTTTCGTTCCTCAAAGACAATGGCGTCGACGCCTCATGCGTCTATGTCTATCCCGACTCCAAGTCGCCCATCACGCTGGCGTTCCTTAACGACAGCAACGATGCCGAGTACCTCTTTTATAAAGATCATCCTAACGACCGCTTGGAGTTCTCGTATCCCGACGTGCAGCCCGACGACGTGGTGATGTACGGCTCATACTTCGCCGTCAACCCCGTCATTCGTCCGCAGGTGGCGGCTTTCCTCGAGTATGCCCGCCAGCGTGGGGCGCTGCTCTACTATGACGTCAACTTCCGTGCCTCACACCGCAACGAGGTGATGAAGCTCACGCCTAACATTCTGGATAATCTTGAGATGGCCGACATCGTGCGTGGCTCAACTGAGGATTTCGACGTGATGTTCCGCATGACCGACCCTGATCAGGTTTACCGTTCGCAGATTGCCTTCTATACCCGTAAGTTCATTTGCACTTGTGGCGCCAGCCCCGTGCAGCTGCGCGCAGAGAATGGCTTCCGTAAGGAGTACGCTATTCCGAAGACACCCACCGTCAGCACCGTTGGCGCTGGCGATAATTTCAATGCCGGCCTGGTCTACGGCCTCATACGCTATGGCATCACTCGTGACGCCATCGACCGCGGTCTCACCGAGCAGCAGTGGGACGACATCATCAGCTGTGCCATCAGCTTCTCGGCTAATGTCTGCCAGCACATCGACAACTACATCTCCCCCGAATTCGGACGGCAGATGCAGATGGAATGATTTTAGTTTTACTTGCAGAGCTTGCAGCCCTCGCACTTGTTGAGCTCACCTCGGAAACGCTTGTCGACGAGGTAGTGCAGACGGTCACGCAGTGGCGTAAGTGCAATGCTTTCAATGACTTGGATGATGAAAGCCACTTGTAGCAGCGTGCGAGCCTCGTGCTCGCTGATGCCACGCTGACGCATGTAGAAGAGTGCCGCGTCGTTAAGCTGGCCGACAGTGCTGCCGTGGGCGCATTTGACGTCGTCGGCATAAATCTCGAGCATCGGCTGTGTGTACATGCGGGCTTCGCGGGAGGCGCAGAGGTTCTGGTTGGTCATCTGCGAGACCGTCTTTTGAGCACCGTGCTCCACGAGGACACGGCCAGCAAAGGCGCCCGTAGCCTGGTCGTCGAGCACGTATTTGTAAAGCTCGTCGGAGGTGCAGTGCTGCGCATGGTGCACGATGAGCGTGTTGTTGTCGACATGCTGCCGCTTGTCGCTGATGGCACAGCCGAGGCACTCGCATGAGGCTCCCTCGCCGCTGAGGTGCAGGTCGAGCTTGTTGCGGGTGATACCGTTGTGCAGGGTGATGACGTTGTGGCTTACTTTGGCATCGCGCCCGAGGTCCATGTAGGCATTGCTGAGCCGCACATTCTTGGCGTGGGTCTCTTCCAGACAATAGAGGTTCACGTGGGCATTGTCATAGGCAAACACCTCGATGACCTGCGTGGTAAGAAAATGACGGTCGTCGGCAGTATGGTCACAGAAGAGGAGCGTCACCTCGGCGCCCTCCTCGGCAATGATGAGCACGCGGCGATTCACCATCAGTGCATTCCCGCCAGTCTTTCCCAGTAGGGTGGGAGCTTTCAGAATGTTGATGACCTGAATGGCACGGTCGACCACGACACCACGTGGCACATAGACCAGCAGACCGTCCTGGGCGAGCATCGTGTTCAGGTCGGTGATGGCATCGCCATCCTTCCCTGCCAGGCGGTTGTAATAATCTGAAAGAAGGTGGGAAAGGGGCGATTCAGGGGCGGAAAGACTGTTAAGCGACCCTATCACCACGCCCTCTGGCAACTTTGCCGAGGCTATGGGTAACCTCTCTTCTCTCTCCTCTTTACTCTCGTCTCTTTTATATACCCCATCGTTGACAACGAAATAGAGCAAGGTCGACAGGTTCGGCACGTCGCACTTGAAAACGTCGTAAGGGTTGACGGGAACGTCCAGCCGGTTAAGGTTCAGGCCGTAGTTGGGTGCCATCAGCTTCGCAATGTCGGTGTATTTATAGCGCTCCACCTTCTTCGAGGGGAAACCGTTGGCTTTGAAACGGCGGAAAGCCTCGTCGCGGTGGACGTTCATTGCTGGCGCTGAGTGGTCGCAAATCAGCTGCCGGCACTGTTCGAAGATTTCGATGTATTGCTGCTCGCTGTTCATTCTGCCTCCTGTTTTATCCAGTCGTAGCCCCGCTCTTGAATCTCTTTGGCCAGCTCCGGACCGGCGGTCTTCACGATGCGTCCCTGATAGAGCACATGAACGATGTTAGGACGAATCATTTCCAACAGACGGTCGTAGTGGGTGATAACGATACACGACGAGTCTGGCGTGCGCAGCTTGTTGACGCCTTCGGCAACGATGCGCATGGCATCAACGTCGAGGCCCGAATCGGTCTCGTCGAGGATGCTTAGCTTCGGCTCGAGCATGGCCATCTGGAATATCTCGTTGCGCTTCTTCTCGCCGCCGCTGAAGCCCTCGTTCACCGAACGGTTGGCAAGTTTCTGGTCGAGCTCTACAATCTTGCGCTTTTCACGCATCAGCTTGATGAACTCGCCAGCAGACATCGGCTCCAGACCCTGTGCCTTGCGCTTCTCGTTGATGGCCGCCTTCATGAAGTTGGTCATCGACACTCCGGGAATCTCCACTGGGTATTGGAACGATAGGAACAGTCCCTCGTGGGCCCGGTCCTCGGGCTTCATCTCCAGCAGGTTCTTGCCGTTGAACCAGGCCTCGCCCGCAGTGACCTCGTACAGCGGATTGCCCACAAGAACGGCGCTTAGTGTCGACTTCCCCGAGCCGTTAGGCCCCATGATGGCATGCGTCTCACCGTCCTTGATCGTCAGGTCGATGCCCCGTAATATTTCCTTATCGCCAATTCTGGCGTGCAAGTTTCGTACTTCTAACATGATCTGTTATTAATCCTTTTTTCTTTCAGCTTGCAAAGGTACAAACTATTATTCATTCTGCCAAACTTTTCAGCGAAAAACGTTTTTGGACTTCTACTTACAATTGCTGCCTCGCAATATGTTCCGCATCGCACTGGCTTGATGCGAATATCGCTCGGCAGACGCTCGTTGCATTGCTGCCATGTCAATTGTTTGCTAAATTCCCTGAGCCGTTCTTACCGGACACCAATTATTAATGAGCATTATTCTGGAGGGCGCATCACTGCGGCCTCCAGAATAGTCCCGGGAATTATTCTTACTAACTTTACTGATTCTTTGTACGGTTCTCAGAGTCCGTTGATGGCATGACTCCGAGCGGATTGACAGTCTGCTCCTAGATGTCTGGCAGTTTGCTCCTAGAAGTCTGTCAGTCTTCTCCGAGAGGACTGGCAGTCTGCTCCTAGAAGTCTGGCAGTCTGCTCGGAGATGTGTGATTTTTTAAGATGAATGAAGCATCGTGTTTGACATTTGTTTGCCATGCAACTGCCTTACGATGATAATGCCCAGGTTTTTCAGTTTCGGCATCTTGCTCATGGTGCTACGCACGGGTTGGACATCGTAGAGCAGCATGAGCAGCAGAACGATGGTGCCGACGATGCACATCATGCCAAACATCTCCTTGACCGCCACCATGAGGATGCTCTGATAGTCGGTGTGCAGACCTCGGCTGAGCGTATCGGCTACCTGATGGCGCAGACCGTAGCTATACACGCCTGAACACATGGACTCAGCGACACCGTTGCGGATGAAGCCTGAGATGGTGAGCGCATGAAAGAAGAAGGGAAACTCGATGAGGTCTTTCAGGTAGAGCGTCATCGTGGCAAAGAAGATGCTGTAGCCAAATGTGCGCAAGAAGGTGGGCAGCCACA